>NZ_CP046919.1:1306994-1633742 GCF_011387195.1 Streptococcus ruminicola | reverse complement strand
CTTGTCGCTGGAATTAGCTCAGTTGCCATACGTTTAAGGCTACCACGTTGTGTCAAGATAAAGAAGCTTTCTGTATTGGCGATAAAGGCTGACACGACAAAATCATCATCCTTAAGGTTAATTGATTTAACCCCAGCCGCTTTGGCACCGACTACTGGTACTTCGTCAATATTGAAATGCAAAGCATAGCCATTATGCGTAATGACCATGACATCATCAAGTGCAATTGGCGCAATAGTCACAACAATATCATCGTCTTTTTTCAACTTAGCATACTTAACAGCTTTTGATTTGTAAGTGCGCCATGGCGTGAATTCTTTGCGTTCAAAGCGTTTGATTTGACCATATTTTGTGGCTGCAAAATAAGTTTGCGAACCAAATTCATCGACAATTTCAGCATACAAGACATACTCGTCTGTCGCAAAATTAGTAATGGTTTGTGATAAATGTTCCCCAATGTCTTTCCAGCGAATATCTGTCAATTCATGGACTGGACGATAGATTACATTACCAAGATTTGTGAAAATCAACAAATGTTGAGTTGTCTTAGCTTGTGAGACGAAGACCAGTTCATCATCATCACGTTTACCAATTTCTTCAACCGTAGAGGCGTTATAAGAGCGCGGACTTGTACGTTTGATGTAACCACCTTTTGTCACGCTAACATAAGTATCTTCTTCGACAATCAAGCTTGCTACATCGATTTCAATCGTTTGTGCTTCGGCTTGTAATTCTGTCAAACGTGGATTAGCAAATTTCTTCTTAACCTCACGTAATTCACGTTTCATGACATTATACATCGTACGTTCATCACCGATAATGGCTTTAAGCATAGTGATGCGTTCACGAAGCTCTGCTTCTTCATTTTCAAGCGTCACGATATCGGTATTTGTCAAACGGTACAATTGCAAAGTCACAATGGCTTCGGCTTGTTCTTCTGAAAATTCATAGCTGACTTTGAGGTTTTCTTTGGCGTCAGCTTTATTTTCAGACGCACGAATAAGCGCAATAACCTCATCCAGAATTGAAATAACACGAATCAAGCCTTCCACGATGTGAAGACGTTTTTCAGCTTTTTCCTTGTCAAATTTTGAACGGGCAACGATAATTTCTTTACGGTGTGCAATGTAACTTGTCAACATCGGAATGATACCCACTTGGCGTGGTGTATAGTTGTCAATAGCAACCATGTTGAAGTTATAGTTCACTTGCAAATCAGTGTATTTCAACAAATAGTTGAGAATCGTTTGCTCGTCTGCATCTTTTTTAAGTTCGATAGCAATACGAAGTCCATCACGGTCTGACTCATCACGAACTTCTGCAATGCCAGGGACTTTATTGTTGACACGAACATCGTCGATTTTCTTAACGAGTACGGCTTTATTGACTTCATAAGGAATTTCAGTGACGACGATTTGTTTTTTACCGCCACGAAGGTTCTCAATGTCAGTGCGTGAGCGAACCACAACACGACCTTTACCAGTCTCATAAGCCTTACGAATACCATCTTTACCTTGGATGATGGCTCCTGTTGGGAAATCAGGCCCAGGCAAGAATTCCATTAATTTGTCTAATTTAGCATTTGGATGATCAATAAGGTAAACCACCGCATCAATCACTTCTGCCAAGTTATGTGGTGGAATATCTGTTGCATAACCTGCTGAAATACCTGTCGCACCATTCACTAAAAGGTTAGGAAAGGCAGCTGGTAAAACAGTTGGTTCTTTTTCGGTATCATCAAAGTTCCAAGCAAATGGAACAGTATCTTTATCAATATCACGAAGCAAATAGCCAGCAATTTCTGACAAGCGCGCTTCGGTATAACGCATGGCAGCCGGTGGATCACCGTCCATAGAACCATTGTTACCATGCATTTCAATCAAGGTTTCACGGTTTTTCCAGTCCTGACTCATGCGCACCATGGCGTCATAAATTGATGAGTCACCGTGTGGGTGAAAATTACCCATGACGTTACCGACTGATTTAGCCGATTTACGAAAACCCTTATCAAAAGTATTGCCGTCCTTATTCATTGAATAAAGGATACGACGTTGAACAGGCTTCAAACCATCACGAATATCTGGCAAAGCCCGCTCTTGAATAATATATTTGGAGTATCGTCCAAAACGATCCCCCATAATGTCTTCAAGAGACATATTTTGTACATTGCTCATAAAAGCCCTCTTTATGATTAATATTTAAGATGTTTTTCCAGAAATCATAATTCTTTCAACCTTAGAATCGTAAGAAGTCAAACTAACTTCTAAGGTTTTTGAACTATAATGTCCATAATTAGCAAAAGCATCATTCCAAATTTGTTCTAATTCATCATCAGTAACTGATTTTTTAGATGCCTTAGCAAATTTTTTAAATTCAGCTTTAAACTCATCAACAGTTTTTAACGATTGTTCACCCTGTGATTTATCAATTACAATTTCAATATTACCAATAGTATTAGTAATAACTATTTCAAAACCACCTTTATTAAAAAATTTAATTTGATTATCATGTTTTCTTCCATGATGATAATATACATCAAACATATCCGGTGTAATAACATCATCCGGATTTTTTTGATTATAACTAATCAAATATTTATTTATAACTTTATCGCCCGAATAAATCACTTGCTCTTGTTTTTTCTTCTCTTTCGAAAGAACTACTTTGTTGACACTCTTTCTTTGAGCATGCACAACATCTGAATTCAAAGGCGAATAAGCTAAAACTGTAGTAGCAAGAAATATAATTCCTACAAATTTCCTTTTCATAACAAACTTTCCTATTCAAATATAATAAACAAAAAATGACAATACTATTTCAAGAAAAGAAAAGAAAATAAGATAATAAAAATTATTCTTAAAACACTGTATTTTCTTCCAAGGTGAATTTAACGTTGTCTTCAATCCATTTGCGGCGTGGTTCAACTTTGTCACCCATAAGGACACTGACACGGCGTTCTGCACGCGCCAAATCATCAATAGTCACACGAATAAGCGTACGTGTTTCAGGGTTCATGGTTGTTTCCCACAATTGGTCAGCGTTCATTTCACCAAGACCTTTGTAACGTTGGAGTTGAGCTCCTTTACCAAATTTTTGACGGAGTTCTTCTAACTCACCATCAGTCCAAGCATACTCCACTTGCTCTTTTTTACCTTTACCTTTGGACATTTTATACAAAGGTGGCAAAGCGATATAGACATGACCTGTTTCCACAAGCGGACGCATGTAACGGTAAAAGAAAGTTAGTAACAATGTCTGAATGTGAGCACCGTCGGTATCGGCATCGGTCATGATAATGATTTTATCGTAGTTTGAATTTTCAACGTTAAATTCAGCACCGACACCTGCACCAATGGTGTAAATCATGGTATTGATTTCTTCATTTTTCACGATGTCAGACATTTTTGCTTTTGCCGTGTTCAAGACTTTACCACGAAGTGGCAAAATAGCTTGGAACTTGCGGTCACGCCCTTGCTTAGCTGAACCGCCGGCAGAATCCCCTTCGACGAGATACAGTTCGTTTTTCTTAGGGTTCTTAGACTGTGCTGGTGTCAATTTACCAGAAAGGAGTCCTTTGTCTTTCTTGTTCTTCTTACCATTACGAGATTCGTCACGCGCCTTACGAGCTGCTTCTCTGGCATCTCGCGCTTTAATCGCCTTACGAACAAGGTTAGATGCTACTTCACCATTTTCCAAAAGGAAGAAAGTGAGTTTTTCAGAGACAATACTGTCTACAATCGGACGCGCTAGGGGACTACCGAGTTTATCTTTGGTTTGCCCTTCAAATTGCAAGTGTTCTTCTGGAACCAAGATTGAAAGCACTGCAGATAGCCCTTCACGGTAATCTGACCCTTCAAGGTTCTTATCTTTTTCTTTCAAAAGACCTGACTTGCGAGCGTAGTCATTCATTGCCTTGGTAATGGCAGATTTCAATCCTGTCTCGTGTGTTCCACCATCTTTAGTACGAACATTGTTAACAAAAGAAAGGATATTATCTGAGAATCCGTCATTGTATTGAAGTGCAACTTCGACTTGGAAACCTTGGTCTTCACCAGTCACCCAAATGACAGGTGTTAATGTTTCTTTGTCTTCGTTAAGATATTCAACAAAGTCTTGCACCCCATTTTCATAATGGAATTCTAGATGTTCTGCTTCTTCTGGACGATTATCCGTCAACGTCAATGTAACATTCTTAAGCAAAAAGGCAGATTCTTTTAAGCGCTCAGCAATGGTGTTAAATTTAAAGTCTGTCGTTGAGAAAATCGTGTCATCAGGCATAAAAGTAACCATAGTACCTGACTTAGATTTTGGTGCTGTTCCAATCTTTTTAAGGGTTGTCACAGGTTTACCACCATTTTCAAAACGTTGTTTGTAAACCGCACCATCACGAGTAATTTCGACTTCAAGCCATCTTGAGAGGGCATTAACAACTGAAGACCCCACACCGTGAAGCCCACCAGATGTTTTATAACCACCTTGACCGAATTTACCACCTGCGTGAAGTACTGTGAAGATAACTTCTACAGTTGGAATCCCCATAGCGTGCTTACCAGTTGGCATACCGCGTCCTTGGTCTTTTACGGTCACACTACCATCTTGATTAAGAATAACATCAATCTGAGTACCAAAACCAGAAAGTGCTTCATCGACGGCATTGTCAACAATCTCCCAAACTAAATGATGTAGTCCTGTCGCATCTGTTGAACCGATGTACATTCCGGGGCGTTTACGTACGGCATCTAGCCCCTCTAACACTTGAATGGCATCGTCATTATAATTATTTACATTAATTTCTTTTTTAGCCAAAAGCGACCTCCAAATAATTCATCTTTTTTATCTTACAAGTTTTTTCAGATTTTTGCAAAAAAAAATCAAATCGAATAAGGATTTTACAAGGAAAATCACTAATTTTTTCATGAAATAGTATAACAAATTTAAAGCGTTATCACAAATTTAACTTGATTCTTCAAGTTATTTATTTTTCAAATTTTACCTTTTCATAAGAACTGATTATGTTATAATGAAAACATGAAAATTTTAGTTATGATTGTGATTGCATACTTGTTGGGGTCAATCCCAACTGGTCTATGGATTGGAAAATTCTTCTATCATGTCAACCTCAGAGAACATGGTAGCGGTAATACTGGGACAACCAATACTTTTCGAGTTTTAGGTGTCAAAGCAGGAATTGTCACATTTGTGATTGACATGCTAAAAGGAACTCTGGCAGCACTCCTTCCACTTATCTTTGGTGTTAGTGGTGTGTCACCTGTTCTTATTGGTTTATTTGCCATTATTGGTCATACCTTCCCACTATTTGCACAGTTTAAAGGTGGTAAGGCAGTTGCGACAAGTGCTGGTGTTCTTCTTGGATACGCACCGCTATTTCTTCTTTTCCTTGCCGTTATCTTTGTTATCACACTTTACCTTTATAGCATGATTTCATTATCTAGTGTCGTTGCTGCAAGCGCAGCTGTGGTTAGTGTACTTGTCTTTCCAGCATTTGGATTCTTGCTTACTCACTATGATTTGCTCTTTACATTACTCATTATCATTATTGCAGGCATCATCATTGTACGACACAAAGATAATATCATTCGTATTAAAAATCATGAAGAAAACCTCGTTCCTTGGGGAATGAATTTAAGTCATCAAGAACAAAAAAAGAATTAGCAAAACGCTAATTCTTTTTTTATGCTTTATAAACAATGTTACCATCACAGATAGTGTATTTGACAACACCTTGGAGTTTTTCACCGATAAATGGTGAATTTGAAGCTTTAGAAGCAAAATGGTCTGAGACAACACGTTCTTCTTTGTCAGCGAAAATCACGATATCTGCTGGGCCATTTTCAGCCAAATAACCTGCATCGAAATCGTACATAGATGATGGATTAATAGTCATCTTAGCAAGCAATTCTGAAAGCGTCAAGTCGCCTGTCGCTACCAAGTTTGTCAAACCAAGTGATAACGACGTTTCAAGCCCTGTCATACCTGATGGGGCTTTTGTGATGTCTTCGACATTCTTTTCATCAGCGTGGTGTGGAGCGTGGTCAGTCGCAATCACTGAAATAACGCCAGATTTCAAACCTTCAATAACTGCCAAACGGTCTTTTTCAGTACGAAGAGGTGGATTCATCTTAGCTGCAGAGCCTTTGATGAGAAGCAAGTCTTCTGTTTTTGAGAAATGTTGTGGTGCTGCTTCTGCAGTGACGTTTGCTCCCAATTGTTGAGCAAATTCAACCACTTTCACTGATTCAGCTTTTGACAAGTGTTGGATATGCAAATGAGCTCCGCAGTCATAGGCAATCATAACATCACGCGCAATCATGCTGTATTCTGCCACACCTGTTGCTCCGCAGAAATGGAATTTATCACGTGCGATACCTTCGTTAAATCCAAGGATGCCGTTTAATTCTGGGTCTTCTTCGTGCACAGCCACAAATGTGTTGTTTGCTTTAGCCAAATCCAAGGCTTCTTTTAACACTTTTGTGCTTTGAAGCGGAATACCATCGTCAGAAAAGCTAAGAGCACCATTTTCAAGCAAAGCCTTAAAATCAGTCAAAGTCTTGCCGTCAAAGTTTTTCGTTACGGTTGCATTAGTGTAAACGTGAACGTTCTCCTTAGCTGCACTTGCTAAAACTTCTTTCAAAGTCTCAACGTCAGAAATGGTAGGGTTGGTATTTGCCATCATCACAACTGATGTGAAGCCACCAGCTGCCGCTGCTAATGCACCTGTGTGAATGTCTTCTTTATGCGTTTGACCTGGTTCACGGAAGTGTACGTGAATGTCCACCAAACCTGGTGCCACAACAAGACCAGTAGCGTCAATTACTTCAGCGCCAGCTTCTTCAATTGCATCCGCAATCTTAACAACTTTTTTACCATCAACAAGTACATCCGCTACCTGATCAAAACCAGATTTCGGATCAACAACACGACCATTTTTAATAAGTAACATGTTAAACTCCTATTATTTCAACCAATCAATTGGTTCGAGTCCATCCTCTGTCAAATAAGCGTTAGTTTTTGAGAAAGGGTGGCTGCCAAAAAATCCTCGATAAGCTGAGAGTGGACTTGGATGCGCACTTTCAATGACATGATGGATAGGATTGGTAATGAGAGCTTTTTTCTTACGTGCAAAGCCGCCCCACAAGATGAAGACAACAGGTGTTTCTTTTTGGTTAACCACCTTGATAATCGCATCTGTGAAAGGTTCCCAGATTTGACCAGCATGACCATTTGCACGACCAGCTGGAACCGTCAGACAAGCATTTAAAAGAAGCACTCCTTGCTGTGCCCAAGGTGTTAAATCGTGGTGATCACGTTGCCCCAAATCATCTGCCAATTCTTTCAAAATATTTTGCAAAGATGGCGGAGCTGGAATGTCTTCTGGCACTGAAAATGATAATCCTTGTGCTTGATTCGGACCATGATAAGGATCCTGACCAATGATGACAACTTTTACATTTTCTAGTGCTGTTGTCTGAATCGCGTTAAAGACTTTTTCACGTGGTGGGTAAACCAATTCTTGTTGATAGACGAAGTCCATAAACTGATTGATTTGCCCAAAATAATGCTCTGGTAATTCCTTTTTAATTAATTCATGCCAAGTTGAATGTTGCATGTTCACTCCTCGTTAGTTTTAGTATTTCCCTACTAAATCTAGCTTTTCTTTTGCCAAGACATGACCATCCATAGCATGTCGCAAATCATTCATGTAAAAACCATTTTCAAGTGGCAATTCACAATCCAAAGCATAGACCGTAAGGGTATAAACATGGTCTTTATCCGGTGGATATGGTCCCATATAACCATCATAAATATCTGAGTTATCCTCATTTAAAAACTTGCTAACCAAGCTATTTTTACCATGAGTGTGCTTAGCATCTAGACGAGAAAAATCCTCTGAGATAGCTGTCATATCACTAGGAACATTAGCCACTACCCAGTGAATGTAAGCAAAGCCACAAACTGGAATAGAATCATAGTCGACAAAGGTCCAAGCAAATGTCTTTGTTCCTTTAGGAGCATCCTCAATCGTAAAAGGAAAAGAAATCACAGCGTTTCCTCTCACTTGAACACTAGCCCCTTTAGCATAGGTATCTGGTAAAACATTATCTTTAAATGGTGATGATAGTTTCATTATAACCCCTTTCCATGTTTAAACCAAGAAGGCCACCAAAGTTTTTTCACCTTAGTAGCCAAATACTAACTCAATTAGTCACGCCAAGTTTCTTGATTTTCTTTGAACTTACGTAACAATGTCAAATCATCAGCAGTGATGTAACCTTGCACTTTAGCCACTTTGATAAGCTCTGTGTAGTTAGAAAGTGTTACAAGTTTTACACCTGCTTTTTCAAAGTTTTCAGTTGCTTTTGGCAATTCATAAGTGAAGATGGCTACCACACCGATAACATCAGCACCTTCACGTTCTGCAGCTGCAACAGCTTCAAGGACTGAACCGCCAGTAGAGATAAGGTCTTCAACGACAACCATTTTTTGACCTTTTCTTACACGACCTTCGATTTGATTTCCAGCACCGTGATCTTTTGGTTTGCTACGAATGTAAGCAAATGGAAGATTCATCTTATCAGCGATAATGGCACCGTGTGGGATACCAGCTGTTGCAGTTCCGGCAATCACTTCAACTTCTGGAAATTCTTCTTTGATTTTGTCAACAAAACCATTTTCAATCAAAGTACGTGTTTCTGGGTAAGACAAAGTCACACGGTTATCTGTGTAGATTGGTGATTTGATTCCAGATGCCCATGTAAATGGATCATTTGGTTTTAAGTAAACTGCTTGAATATCAAGCAAATCTGATGCAATTTGTGATGCTAAAGTCATTTTATTCCTCTTTTCTATAATAACTCAATGGTTGATGTAAAATATTGTTCTAAAAAACGTGTCGCTTGTTTTATGCGCTCGTAACTAACTTCCTCACCAGGGCTAGTTAAAATCCATTTAGTTTCTACATCATCAGCACGGTGAATGATAGCCACTAATTCCCCTTCAAATACCTCTAAAGGAGTTGAGACTTGTTCGGAAATAATATAAACATCCTGCCACTCACCATCACCTCCGAGTAGATTTGGAATATAACCATAATTGATTGGATAGTTATTCCCGTATCTATCTTGATAACCGATCGGTCTATCAATAACCGCTTTGTAAGATTGCCTCATTGTTAACTCCATACTAACCCTAAAACAATTTTAGTATTCCAATACTAAATATTCCATTCGTCGTAAATAGCCTTGTAAGCTGCAACCGGATCTTCTGCTTTTGTAATTGGACGTCCAACAACAATATAACTTGATCCAATTGCACTTGCTTGACTCGGCGTCATGACACGTTTTTGGTCTCCAACAGCTGACCCAGCTGGTCGAATACCAGGCGTCAAGCAAATAAAATCATCTGATGTTTCATCCTTGATTACAGCCACTTCATTTGCTGAGCAAACAACACCATCAAGTCCTGCCTCTTGAGTTTTCTTAGCATAGTGCAAAACTGATTGAACAAGACTTGTCTGGATATTTTGGTCAGATTTCATTTGCTCATCAGATGTTGATGTTAGTTGTGTAACTGCAATAAGTTTCGGACCTTGCCCAAGCCCTTCACGCGCAGCTTTCATCATCTCAACGCCACCGGCTGCATGGACATTAGTCATATCCACACCCAGATTTGAAAGGACTCGCATAGCTGATTTGACCGTATTTGGAATGTCGTGTAACTTCAAATCTAGGAAGACTGAATGCCCTAGAGATTTGACATAGCGTACAACCTCTGGTCCTTCAGCATAATAAAGTTCCATACCAATCTTGACATAAAGTTTCTCATCAGCTGGAAACAAAGCAAGAAATGATTTCACATCATCAAACGATGGAAAATCAAGAGCAATAATCGGACGACTTTCGTGCATTTTTTCTCCTTTTTCTATAAAGAAAACCCCGCCCGAGGGCGAGGTTACACGAAAACTAGGGTAGCAAACACCCATTAGTCAAAGAAAATATCTTTTTATTTTTTCACGAACCTTTCTCGCCTCTCTGGACTCAATTAAAGGTTATTCAGTTGTAATTATTATAGCTTTTTTGAATTTCAAAGTCAAAAATTTACTGACTTTTTAATAAAATAGCAGAGCTTATTTGCCGCGTAATTCTTGTCTGACTTCACGGCGGAGTGTTTCTAGATCAGTGATACCATATTGATCCATAACCTCAGGCAAACGGTCGATGATATTTGGACACGCATATGGATCAGCAAAGTTAGCTGTTCCAACACCGATTGCTGACGCGCCAGCAATCATCATCTCAAGTGCAGCTTCTGCCGAATCAACACCACCCATGCCAATAATTGGTAAATCAGAACTTTGCGCTACTTGACGAATAAGCTTAAGAGCTACTGGAAAGACCGCTGGACCGCTCATGCCTCCAGTACCATTGGCGATGATTGGTTTACGTGTTTTCAAATCAAATCGCATACCAACCAAAGTATTAATCATGGTAAATCCTGTCGCACCGGCTTCTTCAACAGCCTTAGCAACCGTCGTAATGTCAGCGACGCTTGGTGTTAACTTGACATAGACTGGCACATCTGAGTTCTCTACACTGGCTTTAACAGCAGCATAAGCCAATTCTGGTACCTGACCAATCAAAAGGCCATGATTACCGTGGTCAACATTCGGACATGAGATGTTAAGCTCAATTGCTTTGACGTTTGGAGCTTTTGAAATCTTTTCTGACACATAAGCGTATTCGTCGTTTGAGAATCCTGCAACATTAGCAATGATTGGCAATTCTGGGAAATGCTCAGCTAACCAAGGAAGTTTTTCTGACAAGACCACATCAACACCAGGATTTTGCAGCCCAATAGCATTTAGCATGCCTGACGGTGTTTCTGCCACACGAGGCGTCGGATTACCAAAACGCGCATCCTTGGTCGTTGCCTTAATCATGATTGAACCAAGTTTATCCAAATCATAGTACTTAGCATATTCTTGCCCAAAACCAAAACATCCTGACGCTGGGATAATCGGATTTTTCAAATCAAGCCCTGGAAGTTTGACCGCTAAACGATTTTCTGACATGATTTTGCCTCCTTACAAAATGATTTGACCAGTTTCAAAGACTGGACCATCTTCACACACGCGCTTGTTGGCTGCTTCTTTGGCATTTCGCAAATGTACTACGCAAGCGTAGCAAGCTCCCATGCCACATGCCATACGTGATTCCATTGACAAATAAGCATGTGGGTGATTTTCAAATTTCTTGTCCACATATTTTAGCATACCGGGCGCACCACATGAATAAATGGCATCAAACGACTGCTTTTCAACCAAATCATCGACAACCGTTGACACATAACCCTTAATACCATATGAGCCATCATCTGTTGTCACATAAACCTTACCATAAGCTGACAATTCCTCTTCTAGAATTACAGCATCTTTAGTCGCAAAGCCAAGTACAGAAACAACTTCAACACCCTTAGCAGCAAGCTGCTTAGCTGTTTCAACCAAAGGCGGAACACCAATACCACCACCAATGAGAAGAGCTGTTTGACCAGCTGAGATAACTGACAGATTAAAGCCATTTCCCTGAGGTCCCATGGTATCAACGCGATTACCAGCTTTTAGCTGAGATAAAATAGCCGTCCCAGCACGTTCTACTCGGTAAACAATCGTTGCAACTTTATTGACCTTATCAATCTGACAAATCGAAATCGGACGTCGCAAGAGTTTGCTAGGGTCCGGCACACGCAAGTGCAAAAATTGACCAGGTGCCATGTCCAAGACCATCTCACCAGAAAGCTTCATCTCAAAAATGCGTGGGGCAATCTCACGTTGACTAACAATCAGTAAATCTTCTTTTAACACAGAAGTTTTGTCTTTACAACTTGAATTCATAGTGTTCCTTTCACACAAAAAAACCTCACCAGAAGGCAAGGTTACAGCAAAATAAGCAGAGCACACCAAAGTACACTCATACCCTTTATCAGAGATCACACTCTTTTTTACAGTAACCTTGAAAGTCTCTCTGGACTTAATTAAAGGTTTTCAAATTTTCACTATTATAACGCGTTTTCATTTGCTTGTCAATTATTTTTGTAAGTTTCTGATGGACTTAACTCGCTCTTCTATTTCTAGGCTTGTGAAAAAACTGTCCACTGGACTTAACTCGCTTTCTTATTTTTAGGCTCGTAAAAAACCTGTTCACTGGACTTATTCGCTTTTCTGTTTTCAGGCTCATGAAAAAACAGTCCACTGGACTGTTTTTTTAATCTAGATATGCTGCATAAGAATAGATGTGTAAATCAGAGCGTCCGGTAAATGGGGCGATTTCTGACATCAAGGTTTCAAAGCGACTATCTTCTAGCAAGATATTTTGTCCGTAAACCAATAGATTGATTGGTTCAGTCGGTTCGCTAATCAAGTTTCCTTCTGCATCGAAGACTTCTTTTTTACGGCGGCGTAATTCATCTAAAACATTTTCAAGGATAACCAAGCAATCTGAGATATTATCTACTGCACCATAAAAACGATCAAAAGCATTGTAGAAGTTAATCTCGCGCTTCAAATCATCTCCAGCATCCAAGACACACACCAAACCTTTATGGTCGAAAAGAAAGTGACGGAACTGTTTAACAGCCTCATCACGACTGATTACTGGAAATTCAGACTCTTTGACTTCTTCTTTCTCAGATTCTTCATCAAGAAGAACTTCATCAACTTCATCACTAACTTGTTTTTCATCGCTTGTGGCAACTTCGTCAACTGTCTCAGGCTCTTCTGCCTCGACAAGGTCATCTTCAGATTCTAGTTCTACAGTTTCTTCAATTTCTTCATTTTCATCAGAAACTTCTTCAAACTCAGCTTCTTCTGAGACTTCTTGTTCAGTTTCTTCTTCAGGAGATTGAGTCACTTCTTCTTGAACTTGCTCTTCACTCTCCTCGTCAGAATTTTCCACCTCTACCTCAACAGCTGGTTCTTCGTCAACTGACTCGCTTACTTCTTCAGTTTGAGGAGCATCTTCTTCAGCATCAGTAGTTTCAACAGTTTCTGCTTCGTCAGCAACGACAGGTTCAAGAACTTCCTCATCGTCTTCTTGACTGTCAGTTACTTCGTCATTTCCTTTAACAACTTCTTTTAATTCACCTGGTCCAAGGACTTTTTCGGACTTAGCTGCTTTTTCTTTAGCTAATTCTTTTTCTACTAATTCTGGAATAGACTCAACTTTTTCGTCTTCACTGTCATCATAAACTTCTTCAGATTTTCTCGGTGTCAAAGCATCAATCTTAGCCATTAGCTCTGCTTTTTTGACTTCTCTTTTCTTGTATTCCACAACTTGTAGCGGATCAACCAAAAGAGGGTATTCAGATTCTTCTTTGATTGATAAATTTGTCACACGAAGAGAGGTAAAGACATCAATCAAAACACCAAAAACACGTTGACGATTATCACCCAAAATCGCATGGAAAACAGACTTAGATTCGCAAATTTCTAAGACGTTATCAATCCCGCGAACCCAAGTACCGACAATATCCAAAGAGTGATTCATCAATCTGAATGACGCTTCATCATACCAGAAAGTTGACTTAATCAACTTTTCTTGCTTAGAAAGCGCATCCACTGCTGCCAAAATTTCACCTAACTCTGATTGCACAACATTTGGCGAAAAAGAAGCCCCCAATAAAGATGGGGTCTTCTCAACCAAAACAATCTCATCTCTGAAAAGTGTTAGGTAATGAATGCTGACAAGTAATTTTTGAATTAATAAACGATGTCCATTTGAGTTCATATCTTTCTTCACTACCATCACACTCACCTTACAATTTATATTACAATTTATATTACATTTTTATTACAATCTTTTACTACTAATATATCATATAATAGGCAAAAGAACAACGAAAAAAAGATAAGAAGCCTGAAAATAAAAAGAAAAACCGAACGATATATTAATTGACAGGAAAAGATTCTTCCCATACTCTATCCCTAATGAGAAGGAAGGGATTTTAATGGCTTTTACAGTAAAACCAATAAAGCTTAATAAGAGCAAAACAATTCTAAATTGTTAACAACTGAACTATCTAACCCTTTCAAGGAAAAAAGCAACTTACATATGATGGATGATTTTGAAGGCGCAACAATCCTAAATCACGAATAGTTAACCTTTGAAAAATATAACAAAGACCTCCTCCTGAAGTACCAAAAATTCAAGAGGAGGTTTCTTTTCTTAGTCTACTTAAAAAGTTTCATATAATCGCTTTTTGTTGAAAATAAATTTGTAACAACTACACGTCTTTGATTATCATCAATAAAATATAAAACAATATAATCTCTTTTTAAAGTGATTCCCCTCGTTTTGTTATTGGAATCTATTACCTTTCCAAATTTCTCATCTGCATCAAAACCAGCTTCAGGAAACATTTTCAATACAGATATATTATCTCGAATTTCTTTAATTTTTTTCTTTGCAGTAATCGGAGCAGAAAGCTCTCTAGCTATGTAGTCATATATTTCATCTAGTTTTGTAATCACATTACTTTGGAAAACAATCTCATAAACCGTATCGTTCATTTAAATCTTCCTCAGTATAATATTTTCCAGTTTTATATTCTGCTATACTTTCATTTACCTCTGTTTGAAGTTGTCTAAACAATCTTTCTTTTTCAAGCTCTTCTTCACTCATCAGATTAATTTCTCCGGTAATAGCCACTTGCTTAACAAATAAATCAAGTGCCTTCGACAAAGTAGTTCCCTGTTTTTTCGAATTAATCTTTGCCTGCTCTAACAATTCCTTATTAGTCAAAAACTTAAAATCTCGATTTCTTTCAATAATAGCAACCATAATTATACCACCTATTTTCTATGGCCCTATTATACCATTTTTTCTTGTTATACTAAAATTATTACTGCTTTTACGCATAAAAAAACGAGGGCTTAAACCCTCGTTTCTAATCATTATTTTTTAACGTCTTGTTTGTAGAATTCTTGCAAAGCTTCTTGCCATGTTGGAATGACAAAACCAGTAGCTTTTGCTTTTTTAAGACTCATTGTTGAGTTAAGTGGACGTTTTGCTTTTGCTGGGAATTGACTTGAATCAACTGGTTTAACGACAACATCAGTATCTTTCAAGATTTCAACCGCGAAGTCATACCAAGTTGTATCTTCATCAGCATCATTTGACAAGTGGTAGTAACCAAATTCTTTTTGGTTTTCTGTCAAATAAGTCATGAATTCTGCCAAAGTACGAGTCCAAGTTGGACGACCGTGTTGGTCATTAACAACAGTCAATGTGTCATGAGTTTTGGCAAGATTTTGCATTGTGAAGACAAAGTTTTTACCGTAGTTACCAAATACCCATGCAGTACGGATGATGTAGAAGTTTTTAGCGTATTTTTCAACCGCTTCTTCACCCAAACGTTTTGTACGACCATATTCAGTTTGAGGATCTGGAGTATCATCAACTTCCCATTCTTGACCAACTGGTTTTTTACCATCAAAAACATAGTCAGTTGAAATGTAAACAAGAGTTGCACCATATTTTGCTGCAGCTTTAGCTACGATTTCAGTACCTGTTACGTTAATCGCATAATCAAGTTCTTTACCTTCATCTTCAGCAGCATCAACCGCAGTGTAAGCCGCACAGTGGTAAACAAGTGTTGGTTTTACTTGTGCAAATACTTCATCAACTTTTTCAGCATTAGTGATGTCCATTTCTGCAACGTCAACCGCTACATACTCCTCACCACGTTCATCCAAAAGATAACGTAATTCTGTTCCTAATTGCCCATTGGCACCTGTAACTAAAATCATTTTAGCACTCCTCGTTTTTTAATATCTAAAGGCTTGTAAACCTTTTAAATCATTCCCTACTATTTTACACTATTTTTTCAGAAAAAGCAGTAAGGAGCGGTGTTTATTAGAAATAATTCTAAAATTTTAACAATACGTCTCGTTATCATTGAACTTCACTATAAAAAAAGACTTAGCACTAGTTATGCATTGCTAAGTCTTAATTATAGCACTGTATTTTTATAGCCTATATCAATGAAGTCTTAATAATAGCATTTCAAATTTCGTGTATTTCTTGCATAATGACGGATATGCAGCATTAATAAATTTTGTAACGCATTTTTGAATTGTATTTTTATATATAATACTTGCAACTAATCCAAAAGTAAACACTATTACAGTAAGAATGATCGTCCAAAGTAACACATGACTATACCCCATATTCGTATATACCCATTGCCACATCAAGGGTCTATAGTATGTTCTAAGTAAAATATTTTCGTGGATTATATATATCAATAATGATAACTTCGATATATAATTTACAATACTATTTTCAAAATGAATATTTCTAGCAATATTTAACATACCGATCACCATTAATATAATAAACGGACTACAATTAGACCCCCATCTTAGTAGTTTATCATTAAAAACAACAATGTGTAGTCCTAAAAAATTAGTCAAAGCTATTATTCCGTAATTTCCTACAAATCCTACAATAAATAATCTAATATTAAGTTTAATATTATTAGACATATCAACAAGGTAATATTTCATGTAAGCAATCATCAAGTAAATTGTAACCCACAAAATTAATTGAGATGTGAAAAAGTGTCCATCCTGTACAAAATTAACTCCAATATATAAAAACGATAAAATACAAGATGTCCTAAACAACGTTTTTTGATCCATTTTTTTAATTATCCAATTCAATATTGGGTGTATTGGATAAAAAAGTAGATAACATGTCATATACCAATTATTTTGGAAAGTTGTAGGAAATACTTGTTTTATAATCATTACTAAACCAATATTTCCATTTCTCAAAAAATAAACAACAATAAAAATTACAATAGATACTACCCATATATCTAACAACATTTGCAACATCTTTTTCTTATTCACTTTACTGCTATCTAATAAAAACCATGCACTGCAAACAAAAAATATGGTATTACCAAAGGAGCCACTAGATTGCAACATAGCCAAAATTAAATATTGTATATTGGTTGTTGCTATAGATATATGTAATATATAATCTTGCATTCCTACCATACTATTAGAACTATGAAGTGTTTGAATAACATGGCTCATTACAATTAAGATAATACCGATAATTTTCAGCAATTCAATACTTGAATTACGAACTTTAGGTGTGTGATTAGTTAATATTTGTTCTTTGTAATCCATTGCCCAACCTTTCAATTTAAATATAATAAATTCTGACAATTTTCGTTATATATCAAAAATTGTTGTAATACAAATAAAATACTTACAGACTAACAACTAATAACAACATTATATTGTCCTAATCAAGCATTTTTGTAATACCATTAAGTTTATTTATGGATTATTTTTTCAAACCTTTTAGCGACATTCTCAAACGAAGAATCATATCCTGTATTAATACCATTTTTACTAAGATTCTGCTTTAATTCTTCGTTTTCAAATACCGTTTGAATATTTGTTACAAGTGCATTTACATCACAAACAGGAGACAATAAAGCATTATATTTATCAATTGCATATTCATGTACTCCTGTATAATCAGTTGAAACAACTACACATCCACAAGCCATCGCTTCTAATCCTGGAAGTCCAAATCCCTCATCCACAGATGTACACAAAAATAAAGTAGAATTATTATTAATAGTTGCAACCTCTTCTTGACTAATATTTTGATAAAAATTAAAATATTCTGGGAAATCACTTGGCCTCTTCTCGTTACTTATAACATTTATTTCAACATCATCATACAATTCATAGACTCTTTTTGCTACATTTATGGCATACTTTCCTCCTTTAGAATAATTTGAGCGATATTGAAAAACTATTGAATGTGGTGGCCTCTCAGTCAGTTTTTTTCTTAAATAAAAAATCGAAGTATCAATTCCATTTGAAATATTAATTGATTGAGAGAGTGAGTATTTATCAACAATGCTACTTAACCATTTTGATACAGTAATATTTGTCATTCCAAATCCATAAGTATTTTGTACCTTACTATCAGGAAGCACCCAATTTTCATAGTCCTGAATTAAATAATACTTTTTTCCATTAATGTCCGGTAAGTTATAAACAAATTCTGCCGTATCAACTGCAGTAGCAATTATTGCATCTGATATTTCAACTCTTTCTTCATCACTAAATACTACATTCTTTTTAATACGACTATCAAGCTCTATCCACTTCGGTCTTAATTTAACACTAAGGCGTACTAATAATTTTCTAAATACTTCTGGTAAATGTGCCCGCGCCCACATATCAGGCTTAACAACTAGAATATTAACATCATATCCTTTGCTAGCTAAAAAGTTAGCCAATTTAAATATAATTAATGGACCACCTCCAATTTTTCTAGGAATAGTCTTAACAACGAATGTTACCTTCATTTCATCCTCCAATTACAAGAATTTGTTATTAGTCATTAGTGACATAAAAGTAGATTCAAAATTTCCAAGCTTTTGTATTTGTAAATAAAAAAGCAATACTGAAATAATAATTGTTAAAAAATTGTAAAAAAAACTATTCATCACTTTTTTATTAACATCAGATATCTCATACTTTGAACATCCTAGATAGTTTAACAATATACCATATCTTTGAATTCTATATATATCTGGCATCATCGGTATTATTAATACGGTAGTAAATAGCATAATTTGACTATTCATAATCAGAGTAACAAATTCATTTTTCTCTTTTCCTTCATTACTCCCTTCGTTGGAAGCAATCTTTGTATTCCTATAAGCAATATATATAGTACTAATCAACAATAAAAAAGAGATAATAACAGCAATAATCATACTTTTTATTTGATTTGAAGAATAATCAATAGTTCTTCCAAGTATGTCATCAATTTTTTTCCCAATTACTTGCTCACCCAATACTTGAAATAAGTTAGCCTTTGCAATGATAATTAATAGCAAAGCAGTATATATTACCACTTTAAAATTCTTTTTTATACTTACTCTATTACTTAATAAGAATAGCAAAAAGAAGATATTCGAAAAATGTATGAGAGATCCAATAATAACGAAAAAACAAAACTTTACATATTCTTCTTTTCCTATTTTATTTTTTAAAATTTGGTGAATCCCTATTAGAACAAATGTAAATCCAAGACTATTTCTAATTTGAACCATATCTATACAATAAGAGAATATCCCATATAATCCAAGTACAAAAGAAAAACGTTCAGTATTATTCCTTATAAACCAAGCATATATTCCTAGGATAAATCCATAAATTATCATCAAAAAATAATCAAAAGGAACTTTTAAGCTATTAAAAAAAAGCATAATAATATTAAAACCATATTCTGTTTGCTTCTGAAATCCCACATAATTAAAATATCTAGCAATATAGATATCTCTATCCGCACATTGTGTGCAAAAAGCAGCTATGAACCATAATAAAAATAAATAAGAGTAAAACATAAATTTTGATTTAGGAAATAATAGTGACAAAAATGTAGATAAAATAAAAATAAAGAACAACATAAATCAAGCTCCACATTAAAAACAACCATAAATGATTTTCAAAATAAAGAAGCACTTACCACTATTTGATAGACTACTTCTCTGTATTTTCAAAATTAGTTTAAATTTCAATAACAAACTATGTTTATAATTTGAAACTAGATTAATAATTTCTTTATTGTCTTTACTCATATAACTTTTGTAATATTTACCGATTTCACTAACCATCAAAGAAAATTTATTTTCAATTCTTTTTGCTCTAGCAATCCTTTCAAATACATTTTTTTTCATACTACCAATAACATTATTTTCATGTTGTCTATACAAAATATGAGGCGTTGAATCACCAATAACAGTACCTCCACAGCTTAAACAAATTAAGTGGGCCCAAGTATCATGCATCGTGACAAAACAAGGACTTCCTTGTTTTAATAAATGCATTAATTCCTTATTAAACACCATAGTACACCCTGGTATTAGACTTCCCGTAGCAATCGAATCTAATAACGATGTAGTATGAACAGTATCTGTGTACAAAGAACCTATAGCATTCAATTCCTTATCAACATTACATGTCGCACAATAATACAATACAGGTATTTTATCATAATCTTTAATCTGTTTAACTGCAGAAATTAATTTATCTTCAAGCCAAACATCATCTTGATCACAAAAAGCAAAATAATCATAATTTTGTATAGCACTATTCTGTATTAACCACATAAAACTTCCAGATGGTTTCAAATTATCACCTTGTTCAAAATGAATATTATTACAATTCTTACAATACTCCTTTATTATAGAAATTGTTTTATCACTTGAACCATCGTCTCTTATAAAAATATCAACATCAACCTCTTTTTGATTAATAACAGAATCAAGTTGCTCTTTTATATAAAGACTCCCATTATACGTGGACATCATCACTAAAATTTTTGACATATTTTTTCTCCTAAATACGCAATACCAAAATCTAGAAACAATCCTTTAATTCTTGGATAATACTCCCTATAAACTATCGCTAATTCAAAAAATAAGAATATATTCTTAGTTTTTAAAAATTTAATCCTATTCTCAATGGCTTTATTAAACATACGGAAAAAATCTTCTTCATCTGAAACTCTAGGATTCTTATCTATATATGTAATAACAGCATTATTCTGCCTTATCATTTTCTTCAACTGTAAAATTCGTGCTTCTTTATTCCTATTTTTTTTGCTACTATTTCTTGATGTGTTGTTATTATGTAATCTACGAGTAATCGTTAATTTATGCAAGTAAAAACAAGAATCGTTTAACATCGCATATTTCCACAAAAAATCATCATGTGCCCAATCTAAAATCCAATAATTTTTTATAGTATTAAAAAAGGATTTTCTAACACACATTAAACATCCCGATCTTTGAATGTGCATGTTCTTTTTGTTTTGTTTAACTTTTTCAACAGAACCATTGAATTTCATAGTATTTGTTTCCATCACTTCTACATTAGAATGTTTACCCTCTATGACCTCAAAATCATTAGCTCCAGATAATAAATCTACCTGCATATTTGATTCCATGACAGATAACATATTTTCTATTTTATCACTTTTCCAAATATCATCCTGATCACTCAAAAAAACAATTTCATATTTTGCATCATCAATCATATCAATAAAATTTTTAGCATAGCCTTTATTATATGGGTTTTCTACGATTTTCCAATTTTTTAAGTTATTTTTCTTTAAATAATTTGACACAATTTCAACTGAATTATCAGTAGAGCCGTCATCACATATTAAAACCTCATCAGGCATTCTAGTTTGATTTTTGATTGAATCTAACTGTTCAATAATAAATTTTTCCCCATTGTACAATGCAACAACCACAGTTGACGTTAATTTTTTCATTTCAATACCTATACCATTTTTCATTAGTGATTGAAGAATCACTATTATTAATCCCTACCATCTCTTGCTTAACTCTAACAAAAATTTGAAATAAACTTCGTGACAATAATTCTTTTATCTTCCTTACCTTATATTTTCTCACCATAAAATTACGCGAAACCTCCCCATCATAAGGATTGGTTTTTAATAGATCATTAATTAATGGTTTACCAATATAAGATTTATCAATATAACCTTCAGGACAAATCCAGAAGCTATCTTTTGAAATATTAAATTTGTTAATTTTTCTCTTTTGCATATGAATATAAGCAATTTTTTGATAAAAAACCTCATTGTTCTCTGCTTTACATCTATACAAATTACCTTCCTCCCAATAATAAGCTTGATTTTTCGGATTATTTTTGGCGCTTCTTGATGTCAGCTGTCGATATTTAGTATCAGCATCGATAAAATTTAATCCATAATGTGCTTTTAAATTATTTTTCCTTGCAATCCTCTGAATCCCAGTACATTCATCAAATGCAAAAATAGCATCTCGTTTCACTACAGTCCTATAAGAAAAACATCCACCACGCAACATAAATAAACAGTTAGTCTCTTCGCTATTTCTAATCAATGTCAGATGTCCAGCATTAAATAGTGCATCATTACTGTTTAAAATATCGTTTGTTATAAAATCAGATAACTTTCCAAATATTAAATCTAGATCACAGTATCCCCAGAAATCATAATCTTTAATATAGTCTTTAAATAATAAACCAAACATAGGTCTAAAGTCACAAATTCTATAAGGCCTTTTAATGTTTATATTTTTTCCCAAAATCTTACGTGCATTCTTAGAAAAATCAAACAAAGTATATTCTTTCAGAAAAACATTTTTAGGTAACTTTCCACTGTAAATATCATCTGTTAAAATTAAAAAGTCAAAATCCCCATTAAATTCAACACTTTTTAACCAAACTTCAAAATAATCAGGAAGTTTTCCAAACCAACATATTATAAACAAACATTTATTCATTCTTCTTTGACCAATTTTCCTTTTTTATTAATACAACTTGTTTAAGGTAATATTTTAGTTTTCAATCTCTGACTCTATCATGCCAAGATATTTACCTAATAACTTATGAGATTCATCCAATATATCAAATCCTTTTCTTGAAACTATTTTATCAGTATGATCTCTTCTATGCGATTGAAAAGACGATAAAATATTTTCAGACCAATCTTTTGCAGAAGTGTCAAGTGGCTTAAATATAGTTGATTCTAAAATTTTTGTCTCTTTTGTCATATCTTTAGAAAAATAACACAAAAGTCCTGTTGCTTGTGCTTCTACACCAACCACAGGCAATCCTTCGTAAAGTGACGGAAGAACAAATACATCATATACTTGATATAACTCATGAACATCGCTCCTTTGTCCCAAAAAAAATACACAATCAGAAAGCGAAAGCGTTTCAACCTTTCTTTTTACTGCCTCTAATAATGGACCTTGACCAGCTAGTAACAAAATAGAATCACTATATTTTTTATGAATCTCAAAAAAAATATCTATCAAAAATGAGTGATTTTTCTGCTCAACAAATCTTCCAATATGACCAATCACCAAAGTACTGTTATGTATCATCAGTTCTTTTCTCTTTGCCTTACGAAGATTTTCATCATAATGAAAAATTTTCAAATCAACAGCATTATTTAATAAATAAACTTTCCCCTCATCGTAAGTTTTATTTCCAAACAACCACCTACCAGCCAACTCCGAACAACACATATAGTCTGTTGCAAAAACTTTACTAAATGGTCGTAAAATTTGTTTTAACAGATTTTTCTTTTTCTCTCTTTTGTTGGTAGTTGAATGAGAATGAGCGATTCTTACTTTCACACCCGCTCTTTTAGCAGCAAACAAACTAAAAACAGACAGTGTATTTATATGAGAGTGAACTATTTGGTATTTTCCATTTTTTAGTATTTTCTTTAACTCTCTATGATACTTAATAACTTTTTGATATGGAGGAACAAGAATAACTTTTCCACCTAATTCTTTTATCTCATCATAAGGAATATTCGTTGAATCATCATCACAAATAAAATCAAATTGAATCTTCGATCTATCAATATGACGATAATAATTCATAACAACAGATTCCACTCCACCACCAACCCATTTCCCAATAATATGAGCTACTCTAACTGGTTTTTCCTTAATCAATCAAAATTCCTTTCTAAAAAATAAAAGAGAGTTGCAGGTGTTATCTGCTTCCCTCTCTCTTCAATACTACTTTAACTGTTTTTGCGAGGATTTTGATATCTTCGCTAAAGCTCCAATCTTGAATATACTTCATATCAAGTGCGACAACTTCCTCAAAATCAGTGATATCACTACGACCACTAACTTGCCAAAGTCCTGTGATACCAGGCTTTGTAGTTAATCGTTTGAAATGATGTAATTCATAATGATGGTATTCATCAAGCGTTGGCGGACGTGTCCCGACAAGAGACATGTCACCTTTTAGGACATTGATGAATTGTGGTAACTCATCAATAGACCAATCGCGAAGCTTGTGCCCAAATGGAAAGATTCGAGGGTCATCTTCCATCTTGAACATCAAATTAGTATCCAAATCATTCTGCGCTAACAATTCTTTTTTACGCTCCTCAGCATCTGTATACATACTGCGGAACTTGTAAATGTCAAAAACTTTACCGTTTTTGCCGACCCTTTTCTGCTTAAAGATTAAAGGACCGGGTGATTCTTTCTTGACAATCGGAGCGATGATAATAGCAGCAATTCCTGTTAGAATAATACCAGCTAAGGCTCCAACGATATCAAGTAAACGTTTAAGAATCAACTGACGGCATTTGACGATATTGACCGCTGTTGTGACAAAGGTTAGATTGCCAAGTTTTTTAACAACACTATCTGAGACATAATAATCAGACAGATTACCAGCTTTAATGGTCGTTGGAATACCAAGTAGTCTGATATAACGACCAATTTCTCTAAAATCACTCTGATAATTAGTATTGATAAAAATTTCATCAACCTGATGGTTAGCGACAAAATCACGAATCTCATCGACTTCCCAGATAACTGGGTACTCCAAATCGCTACGCTTATTGTGACTAACATAAGCAAGAACTTGATAGTTGTTACTTTTTAGTACTTCTTCAAGTTTGTCTTCGTCACTAAAATCTGTCACCAAAAGAATTTTCTTAGAATCTGATTTCTTAGGTTTAAGACAGCTTTTGACAAAAATTCGTCCTAGAAATACTAAAGCCGTCACAACAAGGAAAAGATACACCAAGAAATAATAAGACATACTTGCAATATCATGGATGAATCTAAATTTTCCTAAAATCAGAACTAATGACAGCAGAACAACTGTTCTAGTACCATAGACAATTGATGCTTTAAACTCTTGAAAATAACCTCTATTTAAAACATTTGAATACTCATCATTCATGACACTGATAAGAGCTAGAAGAGCTGCAAAGATGATGCCAAAGAAATTACTCCCAAAAAAGTGATAGGGATAAAAACTGGCCAAAATCTTATAAGCTACTAATAGCGCTACAATGTCAGATAGAAGATAATAAACTTTCTTTTTCGAATCTTCGCTATACATTCTCCCTATCCCTTTCAAACTTTACATATATAGCTTAATTTTTAGCTTTTTTACGGCTAGATTTATCTGACTTTTCTTTTTCATCTTTACCGTATTTTCCATAACCGTAGCCATATCCATAGCCGTAACCGTAGCCATATCCATAGCCGTAACCGTAGCCATATCCATAGCCATACTTATCAGCTTTAAAGTCAAAGCGATTAAGAATAACTCCTAGGAATACTGAACCACTTTGTTCTAGTTGATCTTTAAGTTTTGTAATAGTACGACGTTTATCGACACCAGGTTTTGTGACCAAAAGGCTAGCATCTGAACTGTGAGCGATGATGGCGGCATCAACCACACGACCAAGTGGCGGTGTATCGATAATGACATAATCATAAAGATCACGGACAGTCTCAATCATCTTATCATAGTTATCATTTTGAATCAGTGATGTTGGATTCGGTGGAATCTTCCCTGCTAGGATGACCATAAGATTATCAACTGTCGTATCACAGATAACATCAGATAGCTCTGCATTACCTGATAGGTAACTTGATAAGCCTTCGTAGCGTTCTTGTGATTTAAAAGTTCCTGACATAACAGAGTGACGCGTATCAGCATCAATCAAAAGAGTGCGAAAACCTGCTTTTGCAAAGGAGATGGCTAAGTTTGTCGCAGTCATTGATTTACCTTCACTTGGTTGAGCAGATGTTAAAGTAATCACTTTAAGATTACGCCCGCTAAATTGGATATTGGTACGGATAGAATTGTAATATTCTTCCAGCGATTTAACCATTTGAGCTTTTGCTCTAACTAATTCTAATTGTGGCATGAGTTATACAATTCCTTTCCTTATAATTTATCGACGTCTGGCACCACACCAAGAAGGGTCATACCAAGGACTTCTTCAATATCTTCTGGACGACGCACACGATCATCAAGCACTTCCGCAACCAAGATACCAACAACTGCTAAGAAGACTCCAGCAAGAGCACCAATAGCAGCATTTTTCTTAACATTTGGTGATGATGGGTGGCTTGGTTTTGTCGCAGACTCAAGTGTTGTCACGTCATCTACTTTTGTGACAGCTTTGATCTTTTCAGCGGCTACTTGTCGAACTGTATTTGCAATATCACAAGCTCTTTGGGCATCTGTATCAGTGACTGAGATAGAAATCACACGTGTATCTGTTGGAATATTGACTACAATTTCCTTAGAAAGTGCACCTGATGACATTGAAAGTTTTTCTTGGTCAATAACTGATGATAAGACTTCACTTGATGTGATGACTTCTTTGTAGTCGTTAACCAAGTAAGCTCCGGCTTGAAGATCTTGGTTAGTTAAATTTGCCGTATCGCTACTTCGGCTAACCACATAGATGCGTGTTATTGAAGTGTATTTTGGTTTAATGAAGAAAACACTACCTAGTAAAGCAATTGTCCCAACCAAAAGGCCAACAAAAACGATGAAGAATTTTTTACTCCATAACTTTCTTAACAAGTACAAAACGTCAATTTCGATACTTGCTTTGTCATTTGTATTCATATAAACTCCTATAAATCTTTATTTTCTAATAAGGTTTTCGCATTTCCTTCAAAAAGGGCGTAAGCACGTTTTCTACCAAAATCTTTGGTGATAATTTCACGTGCTTGATCCATGTAAGGTGGACGAAGTCCTAAGTTATGCATATCACTTGCTACGATGTGAACTAGATTTTTTTCTAAGAAATAACGTGCTCGTTTCTTAAAGACACGATTCTTATCACCAAAGAGTCTTGGCTTTAAGACATGGACACTATTAATCTGTGTGTAGCAGCCCATGTTAATCAATTCACGTACACGGTCTTCTTGATTTTCAAGCGCATTGTACCGTTCGATATGAGCAATGATTGGTGTCACACCAAGCATGAGAACTTTATTGACTGCCTCATGAATCTCTTTCCATGGCGTTGTCATGCTAAACTCAATCAAAGCAAACTGAGTATCTGCCATCCGAGGAACTTTATGATGTTCTAACTTATCAAGCAGAGCATTGTTATAGTAGAGTTCTCCACCATATAGAATTTCTAAATCCTTAAACTTAGCTTCTGCTGCTTCTTTAACTTGCTTAAAGTTAGCAAAGATTTTCTCTTCTGGGGTCTTAAATAAATCACGTCTACGATGAGAAGTTGAGACAATGGTCCGCACCCCTTGGCGATAGCTTTCACCAATAAGGGCTAAACTTTCTTCTATAGTAGAGGGACCATCATCCACATCAAAGACGATGTGCGAGTGAATATCTATCATCTAACTTATTTACCTTCCATAACATCTTTAATGGCTTGCGAAGCTTTAGCAACACTAGCATCATCTAGCTGAATCATATAAAGGCTTGATGATGGCATCGCATAAGAAGTTAATTGACCAGTTGAACCTGTACCAGTGACTTCTTGTGACGTTACCGTAAATTTCTTACCTGAATCCAGTTGAGTATTAACTAACTTCATCATGGTATCCAGTTTCATATTTGTCTGGATAGAATCTTGAACATTCGAAATAACTGATGAGTAGTTTGAGACTGATGATAACGAAGTCATTTTATTGAGAATAGCTTGGATGACTTTCATCTGGTTATTACCGCGATCATAGTCACCATGTTCAAGACTATAACGTTCACGAACAAAAGCAAGAGCTTTATCCGAATCAAGAGTCACATTTCCAACTGGAAAATCATAGTTACCATGAAGACTTGTAAATGCCTGACTATTATAAACCGTTACACCACCTAGTGCATCAATCAACTTCAAGAAGGAATCAAAGTTAAGACGAGCATAGTAGTCAATGGTGATGCCATAGAGGTTTTCAAGAGTTTTCTCTGAGGTTTCAACACCATAGATACCAGCGTGGGTTAATTTATCGTATTGATCAGCACCGCCATCTGGAATCTTAACATAAGCATCACGAGGCGTTTCCGTCATCAAAATCTTATGAGTATTCATATTAACTGTTAAGATTAAGTTGACGTCTGAACGTGAGACCGTTGAGATTGAACCATAGGTATCAATACCACTGATGTAAATGTTAAAGACATTTGAATCATGAGCTTTGGCTTCATCTTTGATACTTGTCTTAATCTTATAAGAATAGATGGTCTTAAGATTTGATTGGAAATTCTCGTAAGACATTTCAAGCAAGCTTGAATAAGCACTGTTAAAGACCATTGCCTTGCTTGAGCCATTAACTAAGTTCTCATAAGCAGCTTGATAAGAATCAACTTTTTCTGTTACTAAGTCTACTCCCTTTTCTGACTTAATATGAGACAACAGTTCATTGATATTGCTACCATCAGCATCTGTCGGTGCTTGAACACTTGTGAGGTCAGATACATCATTAACTGAGCTATTACTTGGAACAACCACACTCATCTCAATCTCTGAGTAAGAAGCCGTTTCATTCATATTATGTGCTACATCAACCAATGACTTAAAGGCAAAGAGGGATACTGCAGCAATGATTGAAAAGACAACCAAAAGGACAGTTGTTAAAACCCTGCTCTTTTTAAGAATGCTCAATGTTAAACACAAAGCAAAAATAGCTACTAATATAATAGTATAAACAACGTTAAGATGTCTAAATGCCAAGATATGATGAGCATACATCATATAAGTGGCAAGACCAGCAAGCACAGCATACAAGACTAAAAGCGCCGCATTCACAATCTTCAAATCAGCAAACCGAGAGCGCCGCCGTGAGCTCTTATGGTGCTTATGATGACTACTGTGATGGTGACCATGGTGACTACCATGATGATGTGAGTAAGTCGGCATTTTTTCTCCAATCATTATCATCTAAATTCAAAAGTTCCTCTTCCAGCAGCTACATGTATCACCTCTCCATCAACCATCTTCCCAGCATCACTTACAAGTATCTTTGCAATTGTTGCAACCTCTTCCGGCATCACTAAACGTCCATAATTATTTTCGTCAGAAGAAATTGAATCGCCTTCTTTAATTCCAATCAAACTTGTAGCAGTAGACCCCGGAGCAATCGCATTAACATTAATGCCATAAGAAGAAAATATTTTGGCTAACCCTTTTGTTAAGCCATTAATTCCCCATTTTGAAATTCCGTATGGTGACCAAGCAGGCTCTGCTCCTCTGGATGAAGAAACTAGTAAAATACTTCCTTTAACATTATTTTCTTGCATATATTTTCCAATAGCTTGACACGCAAAAAAAGTTCCTTTTAAATTAATATCCATTACTCTATCAAATTCACTTGGTGTCATTGTCCAAAAATCCACATTTTCAGTGTGAACACCAGCAGAGTTAATAAATATATCTAACTTTTTATGCTCATCAACTATTTTCTTTATAATATCATTAAATGATTCTGGTTTTGAATAATCCATAACAAGCGTATCAAAGCCCTCTATTTCTAGAGAAGCTAATTTTTTCCTATTAGTTCCTGCAACTACAACATCGCATCCTGATTCTCTTAGGGATTTTGCAATTGACAATCCAATTCCACCAGTTCCACCTGAAATAAGAGCTACTTTATTATTAAACTCATTTCTCTCTGAAATCGGACAAATAATAGGGGTATATTCTTTGCGAGAAATAATTTTTTTTATTTTAGATTTCAAACTCATAATTTCACTTCCCAATTCATCACATCTTTCGCCAAAGCTGCCCTATTTTTCCTTATAGAACGTTTTGCTGTAGTAACAGTAAATACTGTTCTTAAAATCATACTAACTTTATTCTTAAAAGTTAGGTCACTATGAATAAGGCGACCAGGAAGAAGCTTTAACATATTTTTTTTACATTCATAATATTTTGATTTATTTTGCTTCAATGTATCTGTAGCAATAATCAAATAAATAACATACTCTTGATTTTTCCATATATGATAATTACAAGCTTCTTGCAATTTTTTATCTTGTATTATAAGATGATTTTTTATATTTTTTATATTCCATTCTGCATTTAGCCCCATCTCTAATTTAAAATTAGTAAGCCCTGAATTTACATTATTCAACCTGTAATTATATACTTTTCTATGCCCTACACCTACTTGATTCGAGTACTGTGCCGCTGTTGATGAAAAATACAACCCCTCACCAGACCATGGAACTGAAAATAAAATATTGTTATTTTTAAGTAATTCTGTCTTATATAGTTTGTTCCACGGACCAATTTCCATTTTTGGATAAATAATTGCTGTAGCCGCTTCAGCTGCTGACCATACTTCGATTTTATCGTTTTCGGTTTGTTTTCTATCCCTCGTTGTAAAAATTTTATCGGATAAAGCCATATCTGAATTAGTCGTTAAAGCAATATTTAATAAATACTCCACGAAATCTAGTTCTAACCAATCATCTCCATCAATAATAGCTACATAATCACCAGTAACCGCAGCTAATCCATCATTTCTTGCTTCACAAGCGCCACCATTTTTTTTATGAATTACTTTAATTCTATCATCTCTTTCAGAATATTCATCGCATATTTTTCCACTATTATCTGGCGAGCCATCATCAACTAAAATTATTTCCAAATTATTATACGTTTGATTAATAATAGAATCAAGCAATTTAGGTAAAAATTTCTCAGATTTATATATTGCTACAATTAATGAAACCTTTATATCACTCATAATTATCTCCCAAAATTTATTTTTTTAATCATTTTATTCCAAATATCACTCAAAATTTTACTGTACATCATAAGCAAAAAGATAAATAGCATTATTTCTACTACATATAACTTAAAACAGTCGCTAAAAAATAATAACAGTGCACCCTGAATTACTAGTACGATATAGGAAAAGTAATGGTTCAGTAAGTTTATCTTTAAACTAATATGCTTCTTTACATGTTCTATACGGATTAACCACACTACATAATAAGAAATAAGTGTTGCAATTGCAGAACCTAAAGTACCGATAAAATATACAAGAATTATATTTAAAATAATATTCAATAAAGCACCTGCTAATGTAGAATTTCCAAATAGTTTTGAATCCTTAGTTGCCGCAAAAATTCCACCAAGAAATCCTGCCAAAGAACCAAAAACAATGGCAATTGTCAAAAAAGGTACGTATTTCCAAGCGACAAAAAAATCTTTCGAGTATAAGAAATGGGCAAGTATTCGAGAGGTGATTATAATACAAGAACAAATCAATACCATTCCGCAATTATAAAAATTGTATACCTTTGAAAAAAATCCATTTCTATCTTCTGAATCAAAATCCCTTACTGCCGACATTGTCCAAGCTTGACTAAAAATAGTTTGAAACATATTCAAAATTGAGGGGATTTTATAGCCAACTGAATATATCCCCATTTCTGAAACTCCAAGTAACCAAGTAACAATATACCTATCTGAACTATTATTAATCCACCATCCAACATTATTAGCAATTAAAGGGATAGAATAATTTCTCATATCCCCTTCAAGTCTCTTATCTATTTCAGGTGTTATATACAACCACAGTCTACAAGATATAAACAGATAAATAATTTGCGCAGATATCCCTAATATATTTGCAACAAAATAGCCATGAAGTCCTATTCTTAAAACAAGTAAAAGAAATAAATTACATGCAATCATAGTAGCTGAGCATATAACCCCTCCTATGGCGGTTTCTTTAACTCTTTCTATTCCCCTAGCAAATGCAGAAAAGAAAGTATTAATTGCCGTAAGAATAAATAGTACAGGAAAGTAATACCAATACTTATTAACTGTCGGAAAAATACCGAATATGTAATTAAAAGCCAGAAATATGATCGATAAAAGGAACCCCGCTAAAGAATACTTCAATCCAATAGAAAAAGCTTCTGAATGCTTATCCTTTTCTTCCAAACTAAACAATAAGACGGCATCGCTTATATTTAGTGTAACAACAGGAATCAATAAACTGATTGTTGTATTAAATAAATCATATGTTCCATACTCAGATGTAGTTAAAACATTTGTATACAACGGAACTAGAAAGAAAACCAATAGTTTTGTTCCAAATTGACTCAAAGTTAACAATCCGATATTTTTAAACAGATATTTATAACTTTTCATGCTTAATTATCCTTCTATAGATTTTTTTAAATAATCTCTTATTTTGTAACGTTCTGTGTTGAATAAAGAATCTGAATTCCACTTCTTTTCCTCTTCAAAATTAAATTTCAATTCTCCTTCAACAAATCTTTCACTCATATCAACTCTACGTAGTAAATCAATTATTCTACTACTTTGAGAATTTCCGTGCAAATACTGACGTTCAAAAGTTAAAAATTGTGTTTCTAAATTCAAAGAAAATAAAGTTGAATGAAATGAATCTGTGAATACATACATAGCACCCTCAATTAAAGACACATAATCATACGGACCTATATCGATAAATTGATAATTAGCCAATTCTTCATATTCCTTATAGTCATTACAGATACCAAACACTCGGCAATTGTACTTTTTCAAAAAAGAATTTATTGTCTCAATAGCTACTTTATTAGGTTTATTTAAAAAGTGAAGAAGTATATAGTTTTCTTCTTGAATTCCTTGTTGAGCAAATTCTCTCCATTGTTTTTTCGACATTATCAATGTTGGATCTGGTAACCTATACGCCTCTTTTCCAGTTAATTCCCTTACTATTTTTTCTCCAGACTCTTCTCTAACAGAAATAAAGTCAAATTCATTAAGAGCTTTTTTTACATCGTTACGATAATAAGTTTTAACATTTTTCGTACCAAAACTTGGTGCCAAAGTAATTTTTTTATCCCTACTCGTAAAAGTTAAGAACCCCAGACTATTATAGCCATTCCAAACTTGATCACTCCCAGTAATAAAGAAATCGAATTTTTCATCTAATTTTGCAAGTTTATCTATATTACATTTTTCTACAAGGAACACTTCCTCAACAAACTCAGACATTTTTTTCTGAGTATTCTCAGACAATAAGTTAAGTTCAAGTTTAGATAATTTTCTCATTTTCTTTCTATTAATAAAAAATTCTGGATATCTTATAGATTTAATTGCTAAAAAGGGTAATCTCTTTATTTTATCAATTATTGTTCTATCATATGTTGCACTAATAATTTTACAACATGCTCCACACTTTTCTACATATGAATATGTAGAATATGCTTGAAGAATTGACCCAAAATTATCTCTATACAGTGTAACTAATCCGATTTTTTTCATATAACTCCCCAAATATTTTTTCGTAATTCCACGAAATTTTGCACTTATAGTGCAATTCGAAAGATTTCACTAACGTTCCTATTTTAGCACTTTACAAGAGTTATTGCAATTTCAAAAAAATCTGAAATTTTACATGATAATTCGTATACTTTTAATAAATATTAGTTTTGACAACGTTTTACTTCCTTTAAAAATACCATTTTTATGAGTTTGTTACGTTTTGGTTACGTTTTTGAAAAAAAGTCATCTTTATGTAATTGTTCGGTTTTAGACGCTTCTTTTTGTACATTTTTAAAATTTCGTCCATTTTTAGAGAGCCTTTCCAAACAAAACATTATTCCCACTATTAAAACGGCAAGCGCAATCATTAGAAAAAATCATTCTATTTTTATCTAAACCTTTAATCGAAAAGTTCGTTTTTTTATCGCTTTCACATCTACTACATTTCCACTACTTGCGGGATTTGCGATTTTGAGCTAAACTAAGGCTATGAGAATACAACAATTACATTACATCGTTAAAATCGTGGAAACAGGCAGTATGAACGAGGCAGCAAAGCAACTCTTCATCACACAACCCAGTCTATCAAATGCCGTTCGTGATTTGGAACGCGAGATGGGGATTGAGATTTTCATTCGTAATCCTAAGGGAATCACTCTAACTAAAGACGGGGTTGAGTTTCTTTCTTATGCGCGTCAAATCCTTGAGCAGACAGCACTTCTCGAGGAACGTTATAAGAGTAAAAATACCAACCGTGAGCTTTTTAGCGTCTCAGCGCAGCACTATGCTTTTGTCGTCAATGCTTTTGTTTCCCTTCTGAAAAAGACAGATATGACACGTTACGAGCTTTTCCTTCGTGAAACCCGAACGTATGAAATCATTGATGACGTCAAAAATTTTCGTTCTGAAATCGGAGTGCTTTTCCTAAACAGCTATAACCGCGATGTCTTGACCAAGATGTTTGATGATAATCATTTGACTTATACGAGTCTTTTTAAGACTCGTCCGCACATTTTTGTCAGCAAAAACAATCCGCTAGCTGAAAAGTCACTTGTGACTATGGAAGATTTGGAAGAATTTCCTTATCTTAGCTACGATCAAGGGATTCATAACTCTTTTTACTTCTCTGAAGAAATCTTGTCACAAATTCCACACAAAAAATCAATCGTTGTCAGTGACCGCGCGACGCTTTTTAATCTCTTGATTGGTCTTGATGGTTACACTATCGCTACAGGTATCTTAAATAGCAACCTCAACGGCGATGACATCGTCTCAATTCCGCTTGACGTTGAAGATATGATTGATATTGTCTACATTCGCCACGAAAAAGCTAACCTCTCAAAAATGGGGGAACGCTTTATCGATTACTTACTTGAAGAAGTACAATTTGATAAATAAAAAGTTCTTGGACAGAGTCCAAGAACTTTTTATGCTTCATTGTCTTAATTCATGCTTTATTATCTCATTGATTTTGTCAAAATAGAAAGTCTTTGTGTCATATTTAACGCCTGCATAAATGGCTAAATCAATGATTTTATCTAGAAAGGCTTGCGATGAGAAATTCGTTGTGCGATGAAGTTCTTCTTCATCAAATGGTTTAATCAGATGAGCAAGAGGGTTTCGGACAGATTTCTCAAATTGACGAAGCTCTGTGATTAAGTTTTTAATATGATCTGGCAACTGACTGTATTGCAAGAGCTCTGCTAAACTACGAGACGTCACCTTTGCATCACGGCGAATCACCAAATACTTATGAAAAATAGGATAGTCGCTCTGCTTCATTTCTGTAAAAAGCCAAGTATCATACTGATCATTTTTAGCATCATGGATAAACTCTTCTAGATTAGGAATCTCATGCTTTGCTAAGCGATAAAAAAGCCTGTATAAAATAGGACTTACTGAGCGGACAAAATCAATGATATTACCATTTCTAATTTTCGCTTCTAGGTCCATGATATAGTTGGCCAATTGTTCTTCTTGTCTATGATTCGTAATCAAATCAAAATCATACTGACGCCAAATAGCCTTGTTTTCAGATTGATGAGCAAAAAGAAAATCAACGTTTAATTCACGACGCTCTTTTAGCATTTCTAAAAGATAGCGGCTTGTCGATGGAAAATCTGCATGCTGCTCTGCTATTTTCCAAGCGTGATTATAAGCATAGACATCCAAAAGGATGTCTATCGTCTCGTATATTTCTTGCATTAATCAGCAATAAGAGTCTCAAGACCGACTTTCATCATGTCTGTGAAAGTTGTTTGACGTTCTTGAGCTGTTGTGTCTTCGTCAGCAACCAAGCTATCAGAGATTGTCATGATACCAAGTGCTTGAACACCGTGTTTGGCAGCGAAATAGTAAAGTGCAGCTGCTTCCATCTCAACGGCTTTCACGCCAAGTTGACCAAGTTTGATGTTGTTTTCTGCGAAATCAGAGTAAAAGGCATCAACTGACAAAACACTACCAACGTGTGTTGTCATACCAAGGTCTTTAGCGATGTGGTAAGCTTTATCAAGCAATGTGAAGTCTGCGATTTGTGGGAAATCGTATTGTGGCCATTCGTTTTTAATCATGCTTGATGTTGTTGCGGCTGCTTGCGCAAGGACAAGTTCACGCACGTGAACGTCTTTGTTAAGTGAACCTGCTGTTCCGACACGGATTAATTTTTTAACGCCGTATGATTGGATAAGTTCAGTCGCATAGATTGAGATTGAAGGCATACCCATACCTGTTCCCATAACACTGACACGTTCACCTTTGTAAGTACCTGTGAAACCAAGCATTCCGCGGACGTTGTTAAAGCAAACAGCATCTTCTAGGAAGTTTTCAGCGATGAATTTTGCACGGAGTGGGTCTCCTGGAAGTAAGATTTTATCTGCGATTTCGCCTTGTTTGGCTTCGATATGGATTGACATAATTTTTCCTTTCAATATATTCAATAAGTTTTTTGATGACAATAGCTAGCGCTACTGCGATTAATAAGACTGGCAGAGCTTGAAGCTTTTGTCCTGTAAATGAGACAACTAAGCCTACCGCTGTCAGCGGTGCATTCATGGTAATAGCGAGAAAGACACTTGAACCAATTAACATGGCTGAAGTCATAGAAAGCCCTGGAATGGCTAGCTGACAAAGACAAGCGCCTAAGAAACCAAGAACAGCCCCCATTGAAAATGACGGTGTCAAGGTACCTCCGTAAGCACCATTTTTTAGCGTCAGCAAAACTAAGCAAGCTTTGATGAGTAAAATAGCAAGTGCATACCAAACTCCCATGCCATCAAAGACAGCTTGTGCCAAAGCTCCGCCATTTCCCAAAATCTCAGGAAAGTAAAGGGCAAAACTAGCTAAGAGCAGGAAGGTTAAGGGCAACTTCCACAAAATAGCTTGATGCGTCTCTTTCCCTGCTTGTGCTTTCTGCGTCAAGCGGCGGAAAATGTGAGCAAGCGGGGTGATGAGGGCCGCAAGAAAGATAGCTAAAAGGCATGTCCCTAGGTTAAGCGAGACTTGTCCAGCTTGGTATAAGGGTGCGTCTGAGATGACAAGTCCTGCTACCAAACTCGCTAAATAAGTCGTTAGCGTCACCCAAAGGATGTTTAAAAAGGATAAGCCTAAGCCAAGCGTCTCAAAGGCAAAGAAAATACTAGCAATAGGCACTTGGTAAACAGCTGCCAAACCAGCTGACGCCCCACAGATAATGGCGAGACGTCGATCCGGCAAACTAAGCTGGAAGCGGTCAGACAAGCGACCTGCACCAAGAGCTCCTAACTCTCGCGGTGCCCCTTCTTTTCCGATAGGTGAGCCTGCACCAACCGATGCCACTTGCAAAAAGATATTAGCCAAGTGAATCATAAGTGCTGGGCGTTCCGCCTCTACGGTCTCAGCTTTTATCTGAGCTTTAACAGAGATAATCTGACGATTCTTGCGCTGCAGGACATACCAGATTGCTGCTGAAATACAACCTGCTAGCACAATTAAGATAAACTGTCTTTGTGAAACAGCTTGAACCTTTGCCTTTTCACCATGGCCTAAAACTACTTTCTCAACGACTTCTAAAAATTCATGAAGTAGAATGCCACCAAGACCTGCGACGACTGCTGTCAGCACTAATGCTGACAAAAAGCGCCATTTATACGACCAGTCATGATTTTTATCTGATGTTGTCATCGTTTTTTAGTAATAAATACTAATGTGTCTAATTATAGTTCTGCTAAAACAGCTTTAACGAGTGTCTTGAAGTCTTCTTTGATTTGTTGAGTTACTGCTACGACTTCTTCGTGGTTAAGTGAGCTTTGGAAACCTGCTGCGTGGTTTGTGATTGCAGAAATTCCCAAAACTTTCAAACCTGAATGAGCGGCAACGATAACTTCTGGAACTGTTGACATACCAACGGCATCTGCACCAAGTGTTTGGAAGGCGCGGATTTCTGCAGGTGTTTCATAACAAGGACCTGACACACCAAGGTAAACCCCTTCGTCAAGTTTGATACCGATTTTTTCAGCAACTTTGTGAGCAATGGCACGGTAGTCTGCTGTATAAGCATCTGACATATCTGGGAAACGTGGTCCGAAGTCATCAAGGTTAGCCCCAATCAATGGGTTTTGACCTGTCATGTTGATGTGGTCTGAGATAGCCATCAAAGTACCAGGACCAAAGCCGATACCACCAGCGGCATTTGTCACGATAAGTCCTTTACAACCAAGGGCTTTCATCACGCGCACTGGGAAAGTTACCAATTCCATTGGATTTCCTTCGTAGAAGTGGAAACGTCCTTGAAGAGCAAGAACTTTGTGACCACCAAGGTCACCATAAACCAATTGACCTGCGTGACCTGCTACTGTTGATTTACCCCAGTTTGGGATTTTTTCGTAAGGGATGACAACAGCATTTTCGATTTCTTCGGCAAGTTCACCAAGACCTGAACCTAGGATAAGTCCAAATTCTGGAGCATCACAAGCTTGTGAGACTAAAAACTGACGTGCTTCTTCAATTTTTTCAATAATTGTAGACATGTATTACCTCTTATACTAATTTATCTAAGAATGATTGACCAATCATTGCTTTTTCAACGCCAAAGTTTTCGGCGATTGTTGCTGAAATATCAGCGAAGTGTCCGACTGGCAAGACACCATTGCCTTTGAAGGCTGGGCTGTAAGCCAACAATGGGATATATTCACGTGTGTGGTCTGTACCTGTGTAAGTTGGGTCATTACCGTGGTCAGCCGTAATCAAAAGAAGGTCGTCTTCTTTCATGTTTTCCAAGATTTCAGGCATGCGTTTGTCGAAATCTTCAAGGCAATCACGGTAGCCAGCAGCGTTACGACGGTGACCATACATCGCGTCGAAGTCCACTAGGTTTGTAAATGACAAACCTTTTGTGAATTCAGGTAACTGCATTGTTTTAAGCAAAGTATCAACACCGTGCATGTTTGATTTGTTGTGACCCATATCATTTGTGATACCTGAACCATTGAAGATGTCGTTGATTTTACCAACACCGTAAGTTGGTACACCAGCGTCAGCTAATTTGTTAAGAACAGTTGGTCCAAATGGTGACAAAGCGTAGTCACGACGGTTAGCTGTACGCGTAAAGTTACCTGGTTCACCAACGTATGGACGAGCAATAATACGACCAAGAAGAGCTGGACGTTCTTGAGTGATTGAACGGGCGTATTCACAGATTTTGTAAAGTTCTTCTACTGGAATAACGTCTTCGTGGGCAGCAATTTGAAGCACTGGGTCAGCTGATGTGTAGATAATCAATTCGCCAGTTTCCATTTGACGTGGACCAAAATCATCGATAACAGCTGTACCTGAGTATGGTTTGTTAGCTTCACGAATGACTTTACGTCCTGAAAATTCTTCGATTTTAGTCAAAATTTCTTCTGGAAATCCACCAAGGAATGTATCAAATGGCTCTGTAATGTTAAGACCCATGATTTCCCAGTGACCAGTCATTGTGTCTTTACCAAGAGAAACTTCTTCAAGTTTAGTTGCATAACCTGTTGGTTTAGCTTCAGCCGGAACAGTTTTTAAAGGTGTTTCACGCGGAATGTTTCCAAGACCGATTTTAGCCATGTTTGGAACGTTAAGTCCGACAGTTTTTGAAATGTGACCAAGTGTGTCTGAAGCACCATCGGGGACACCAGCATTGACAAAATTATTGGCATCTGGTGCTGCACCAATTCCGACTGAATCAAGCACAACAAGGTGAATACGATTAAAAGTTGACATAGTTTTCCTAATCTAGGGTGGTTACGGTTGGCACCCAAAACCTCCTAATCAACTGCAAGGTATGCAGGATTAGAAATAATCATTTGACTTTTTGCGATAACATAGCAAACAGGAGACTATCGGCTATTCTTAGTCAAACCATCTCCTGTAAACTTTCTTTATTTAGCTTCTAAAATTTTAACGCCGTCTTTACCAGCAACGATAACTTTGTTAACCATACCATTGAAGAGACCGTGTTCAACAACACCGACCATGGCTTTCAATTCTTTACCAAGTTCGACTGGATTTTCAATGACACCAAGGTCAAGATCGATGATATAGTTTTTCATATCAGTGACAAAGCGTTCGCCGTTTGCCATGCGGTATGATGGTTTGTAACCTTTTTTCTCGAATTCACGGAAAATGCGGTCAGCACCATATTGCACAACTTCAACTGGCAATTTGAAAGCACCAAGTGTGTCGACCATTTTAGATTCGTCAACAACCCAGATATATTCTTTACTTGGTGTAGCAACGATTTTTTCCATAAGAAGAGCACCGCCGCCACCTTTGATACCGTTGAAGTTTTTATCCACTTCATCAGCACCGTCGACAGTTACATCGATAACATCGATATCATCAACGGCTTTCAAAGGAATACCAAGACCTTCTGCTTGAGCTGTTGTTTGGCTTGAAGTTGTCACACCGACAACTTTAAGACCTTCTTCTTTCATACGACGACCGATTTCTTCAACGAAGAAATATGCTGTTGAACCAGTTCCAAGTCCAACGACCATGCCGTCTTTCACATACTGAGCAGCTGTAACACCAGCCATTTTTTTAAGTTTTTCCATAACAACCTCACCTAAATTTATATGTAAAACAAAAATTACCTATTTCCAACTAACCATTATACCATGACTTGGGGTGTTTTAGCTACCATAGATTACCAGAGAATTGGAAGTCCTGTTTAAACTAAAAAAATTTTTTGATACTTTCCTTAAGTGGTGCTGTCGGCAGCGACTTCCTGCGGAATTCCATGCCTAAGTTTTGAGCCTAAGGTCTCAAAACTCCCGGGTGGCTGACGTTATTAGTCTTCAGCCACTTTCACCACGACGGTAAGTATCGTTTTGATGCTCGCTTCGCTCGCAAATGAATCCTGAACCTCAAGGTATTGTAATAATAGTTAAAATTCTATTTTCTGATTCAATACTCTGTATCGTTTTTTCGTTTTTATTGCTTGAAAAATTTTTTTGCGTTACAATTAAATAAGATATTTTTTGAAAAACTAGATTGGAATGACATAAATGATTACAAAAGAATTCGACACAATTGCTGCGATTTCAACACCGCTTGGTGAAGGGGCAATCGGAATTGTCCGACTCTCTGGTACTGACGCGCTAGCTATTGCCAAAAAAGTCTATCGCGGTAAAGACCTAAGCAAAGTCGACTCTCACACTATCAACTATGGTCATATTGTTGATCCTGACAACGATGAAATTCTGGATGAAGTTATGGTATCTGTCATGCTTTCACCAAAGACATTTACCCGTGAAGATGTCATCGAAATCAATACACACGGTGGTGTGGCTGTCACTAACGAGATTTTACAACTTGTCTTACGACATGGTGCTCGTCTTGCTGAACCTGGTGAATTTACCAAACGTGCTTTCTTGAATGGTCGTGTGGACTTGACTCAAGCGGAAGCCGTTATGGATATTATCCGTGCTAAGACTGACAAAGCTATGAATATTGCTGTCAAACAGCTAGATGGTTCGCTTTCAAAACTCATCAACGATACGCGTCAAGAAATCCTTAATACATTGGCTCAAGTTGAGGTAAACATCGATTACCCTGAGTACGACGACGTAGAAGAAATGACAACAGCTCTTATTCGTGAAAAAACACAAGAATTCCAAAGCCTTTTGGAAAATCTCTTGGCTACTGCAAAACGTGGTAAAATCCTTCGTGAAGGTTTGTCAACTGCTATCATTGGTCGTCCAAACGTTGGAAAATCAAGTCTTTTGAACAATCTGCTTCGTGAAGATAAAGCTATCGTTACTGACATCGAAGGAACAACTCGTGACGTGATTGAAGAATACGTCAACATCAAAGGTGTGCCTTTGAAACTAGTCGATACAGCTGGTATCCGTGAAACTGACGACGTGGTTGAAAAAATCGGTGTGGAACGTTCTAAAAAAGCTCTTGAAGAAGCTGATTTGGTCCTTCTTGTCCTTAACAGCTCTGAACCGCTAACTGACCAAGACCGTGCACTTCTTGAACTCAGCAAGGATAGCAACCGTATTATCTTGCTTAACAAAACTGATTTACCAGAAAAAATTGAAGCTGATGAGTTGCCTGATGATGTGATTCGCATTTCAGTTCTTAAAAATCAAAACATTGATTTGATTGAAGAACGCATCAACCAACTCTTCTTTGACAATGCTGGAATCGTTGAAAAAGATGCCACTTACCTTTCAAATGCTCGCCACATCGGTTTGATTGAAAAAGCTGTACAAAGCTTGCAATCAGTCAACGAAGGACTTGAAGCTGGTATGCCAGTTGACCTTCTACAAATTGACTTGACACGTTGTTGGGAAATTCTTGGAGAAATCACTGGTGAAGCTGCACCAGACGAACTCATCACAAAACTCTTCACACAATTCTGTCTTGGAAAATAGGAAAAACTCGCCAGACAATGGCGAGTTTTTTAATACCTATTTTTCTAAAATAGCTTTGACACGCTTTTGAAGGTCTGGGATGACTTCTTCTTCAAACCATGGATTCTTGCGCTGCCAAATGTTATTTCGTGGCGATGGGTGCACCAATGGGAAAAATTCTGGCAAATAGTCTTTATAGTGTTTGACGGTATCCGTAAGCTTAGCTGAGGATTTTTGCTTCAAATAATAGCGTTGCGCATAAGAACCAACTAAAATATGCAACTCTATATTGGGTGCTAAAGCTAGGGTGCGCTTGTGCCATTTATCCGCAAAACCTTTTCGTGGAGCTAAATCACCTGACTTACCCTTGCCAGGAAAATAGAAATCCATAGGTACCACCGCAAAAAGTCCTGAATTATAGAAAGTCTCACGGTCAACGCCAAGCCATTTCCGCAAATTATCACCACTCGGGTCATTCCAATAAAGTCCTGATTCTTGTGCTCGAATACCAGGAGCTTGCCCGACGATATTAATTCGAGCGGTTTTTGGAACGGTAAAAAGCGGCTTAATGCCTTGCTCGGTGTATGAAGCATTTTGCTCATCAGCCATAATATCTGCCACTAATTGTTCAAGGCTATCCATACAATCACTTCTTCCTAAAAAATAAAGAAGAGTCTTTTGCTAACGCAAAAGCCCTCTTCTTTTTTCTGTATTATTTGATCAATTCGTAAAGTGCTTCAGCGTAGATAGCAGCTGCACGGTAAAGATCTTCAACATCTGCGAATTCGTTTGCTTGGTGCATTGTGTTCACGTAGTCTGGGAACATAGCACCGAAGGCAACACCGCGTTTAAGAAGACGACCAAATGTACCACCACCGATAACTTGTTCGTAACCTTTCAAGCCAGTTTGTTTTTCGTAAACTGAAAGAAGTGTTGAAACCAATGGATCATCAGCTGGAACATAGTGTGGAGTGTGTTCGTGCTCTGACAATGTCACTGCTGTCACACCATCAAGTTTTTCAAGCTCAGCTTTGATTGTTTGAGAATCAGTACCTTGTGGGTAACGGAAGTTAAGTGTGATTGTGTTGTCATCTGAGTTGCGGTCAAATTTGAAGACACCAGCGTTCATGCTGAGGGCACCCATTTTAGCGTCTGTGTAAGCAACACCAAGGTTTTCACCAGCAAAGTCTTTGTGAAGAACGTTAGCTGTTGTGTCAAGGTAAACTTTAGCAGCACCGTCAAAGGCAAATTGGTCTAAGAATTTAGCAAGGTAAGTTGCAGCGTTAAGACCAAGTTCTGGGGTTGAACCGTGAGCTGATTTACCGATTACTGTAGCACGGAAAGCATCACCTTCTTGAACAAGCTCAGCTTTAAGATTTTCAGCAGCCGCAAAAGCAGCCAATTTTTCTTGAAGTTCAGCCAAAGTGCTGTCTGCTGTAAATACTGCTGTTGCTGATTCTGGAACCATGTTGTCACGAAGACCAGCTTCAAAAGTATTCAAAGTGAAAGCTCCGTTGTTTTCACCAGCGAAGTGAAGGTATTCAGTAATGTTACCTTTTTCACCGTTGATGATTGGGAATTCAGCATCTGGAGAGAATCCGAAATCAGGATCTTTCAAACCGTTATGTGCGAAATAGTATTCCATATCGCCCCAACCTGATTCTTCATCAGTACCAACGATGAAACGAACACGTTTAGATACTGGAAGGCCAAGATCTTTGATGATTTTTAGGGCATAGTAACATGCCATTGTAGGACCTTTATCATCTGATGATCCACGCGCATAAAGACGTCCGTCTTTGATAACTGGTTCGTAAGGATCTGTATCCCAACCGCTACCTGCTGGCACAACGTCCAAGTGAGCAAAGATACCAAGTACTTCGTCACCTTCACCAAATTCAAAGTCACCAGCATAGTTATCGATGTTACGAGTTTTGTAGCCATCGCGTTCAGCCATTGCAAGGAAGTGTTCCAAAGCTTTTGCTGGACCAGGTCCAAATGGGTGTTCTTTGTCAGCTTTGCTGTCATCACGTTCAGAGTTGATGCGCAAAAGTGCAAAGAGGTCTTCCATCATGGCATCTTTACGTTTTTCAACTTCTGCTTTAAAGTCTACTGTCATTTCTTATAACTCCTCCATAAATGTAGCTCTTCCTTACCAGAAAAACTACTATATTGTTTATCATTTGAGTCAACTAACCCATAGTAACTCATATTTTAAGATTTGTAAACCTAGTTTTGCGAAAATTCTTAACTAGATTTGGTGCATAAACGTTAAAAATCTCTTAGCGGCGCTCAATGATTTCGTCGACTGGTAAACGATAACTTGGTTCAGGTTTATCATCACTGTAGCCAACAGTAATCAAGAGCTCTGGACGAAAACGTTTATCAATATCTAGAATATCATTTGTCAAAGACTTGTCAAATCCAAGAAGAATATTTGATGAAATATCTTGGTCAGTCAAAGCTAACACAAGGTTCATTGCAACAAGTCCTGCGTTTAATGCAAGATATTCACCTTTACGCTTGTCGTCGTATTCTGCATATCTAGCAGGCAATGTTTCCATATAGTAACCAAGTTTTGAATTATCCAATGATTTGACACCAATACGAGCAATCTTACGAGAACGTTGAACCAAATCTGTATCTGTAAAAAGTGCAACAACGTACTGAGCTTCTTCAACTTGTTTTTTGTTCAAACTTGGAAGATCTTTAGCAAGTTCTGCTTTTTTATCTTCGACGATGACAAATTTCCATGGTTGAATATTGTTAGCACTAGGTGCTAAGGTAGCAATTTCAATTGCAGTGCGTAAATCTTTATATTCTACAGGTTTACTATTGAATGTTTTGACGGCATGGCGCTTTTTGTTCAATTCTAGAAACTTCATTAAGCGACCCTCCTTTTTAAATTTTTTATGCTCTTTTATTTTATCATTTTTAAAAAGACTTTACAGCTATTTGCCACGGAAGCGCATACACAAATGCAAAAAAGAAAAAACTAGGATTTTTCCTAGCCTTTCTTACTTAAATTTATTTTTTTAATACCGAGATAAATCACAACTGAAAGCCAAGATAAAATATTAACCACTATCAAAGCTTTAAACCATGTACGAATACGGTAAGTAATCTTCAAGACATTTTTTCCTGCTTTTTGCATCACGGTTGGTGTGCCAATACCAGACAAAGAATAATCCTTATCGCTCAGTTTTTTACCGTTAAGCGTCAACTCAGTATCCTTATACTTAACAACTGGGATGATCGCCCAATCGCTGGTATCTGCATACCAAGTGAAGGTTAGCTCATTATCCCCTTGTGTTTTTTTGAATAAATCGGTATGGCCTAAGACAAATTCTTCATACAAGACGTATTTGTTTTCTTTGTTTGATTTGTCAGCCGGCAAGTAATCTGGCGTTGATTTTGACACAATATCCAGCAGTTTAAATTTATCTGAGTCGTAAAAGCTTGCTCGCACATCGGCAGGATTTCCCCAGATAAAGGTGTGCTTCTTACGTTGAATTGGATATTTAGTATTGTAATACTCATCAATCTTTTCGCTCTGCAATTGTGATAACTGTGCTAGGCTTAAAACATTGATGACAATTAATCCGACAGTAACGATTTTTGACCATTTTTTATCAAAATAACGATCCAAAACCATAGCCGCTGCTAAAAGCAACAAGACAGTGGCTGGCACAAAGAAACGAAACGGAAATTGAATCAGATTAACTAGCGGAAGATTCAATTGGTTGACCGTATACCAAGGGAAAATACTACTTGATAGCACCAAGAAAAGGAAAAATGCCCCCGTCACCACGCGCAGCAATTGATCAAAATGACGCCAGTGTCTAAATGAAAAATAGAGTTGATACAAAAGTACCAAAACAAGCGCCTTAGGCGTTAACAACCACTCGATACTGCGTTGGTTGACGGTCATAATGTACAATTTTGAATTGATGAATGGCTCAACCAAATTGTTACTACGTCCAACATCAATCAAAGCCGCCCAGACATTTGCCGTTAGTAAAAGGCTAAGCAAAACAGCTTGAACGCCCTTAACAAAGACTTCTTTTTTCTTGTCAGATTTGAAAAAGCCGTACAAGTAAAATGGCAAATAAGCCAAGATTAACAAGAAACAGCTAAGCATGTGGACTTGCATCATAACAGCAACCGATACTGCTAGACGAAGCACTCCAACTCTTTTAGTTCTTACAAAATCAACTGCTGGAATCAAGCACCACGGCATAAAAGCGGCACCCCAGCTTGAAAATCCTTGTCTAAAGGTCCAGTACTGAACCGAAAATGTCATCATGTAAAAAGCTGCGACACCCAAAGCTATCTTTGGCTTAACAAGTGCTCTGCGATTTAATCGATACATTGAAAAACCAGCAATGACACTTAATAAGAAACGTGATAGCAATTGGTATGTGTACCAATTCTTACTAATAAGAACTAAAAGCCCTTGAAAATAAGCAAAATACGGACCATACAAGGCGTTAACAATACGTCCTGAACTGTAAAAGCCGTATAAGGAAATGAAATAGCTAAAATTTCCAGTCTTAAGTTGCATCGCTGTCTCGTAGAAACGATTGTAGTGAAAGAGAAAATCACTACCCGCAATAACTCCACGAGACATGATTTGTGGAAGCAAGAGCAAGAAAGCTACCACAAGAATAACAATACTTGGCAGCCAAGTGCTCTTTTGACTTAATTGAGAGAGGCCTTGCTTCATTTTTTTAAACATGCGTATCTCCTTAAAAAATCCCTATCCATGTTAGCACAGTTTAAAATAGATTACAATCCTAGCAGAAAATTTCAAGAAAGTTTTCTGACGTGTTTTCAAGTTACTTTTTCATTTCTTCAGCCAATTTTTCCTTAACAGCTACGGCAACGTTTCGTGGGACACCACAATTGATGATACCCTCAACGTCTGCTTTTTGGATGTTTGGCAAGCTCTTGAAGTGTTTCATGAGTAATTGCTTGCGTTTTGGTCCCAAGCCAGCAATGCCGTCCAGTTTTGATGAGAATGAATTTTTAGAACGCAGTTGACGGTGGAAGGTAATGGCAAAGCGGTGCACTTCGTCTTGAATGCGTTGGAGCAAGAAGAATTCTTCTGAATTTCGTGGTAATTCAACTACTTCTAGAGGGTCACCAAAAAGCAATTCATGCGTTTGGTGTTTGTCATTTTTTTGCAGACCAGCAATTGGAATATCAAGACCTAGTTTATTTTCAATGACTTCACGCGCCACATTGACCTGACCTTGACCACCATCGATGATAATCAAATCTGGCGGTGTCAGACCGTCTTTCATGACACGACTATATCTGCGATAAATGACCTCGCGCATGCTGGCATAGTCATCTGGTCCAACCACAGTTTTAATCTTAAATTTACGGTAATCCTTCTTGCTAGGTTTGCCATTTACAAAAACGACCATTCCCGCAACTGGGCTTGTCCCTTGAATATTTGAGTTATCAAAAGCCTCGATGCGTACGGGTTTTGGAATATTGAGCAGCTCACCGATGTTTTCAATAGCACCGTGGGTCTTACGAATGTCTTTTTCTAGCAAATCGAATTTTTGTTGCAGGCTGACACGCGCATTTTTTATGGCTAGATTGACCAGCTGTTTCTTCTCACCGCGTTGTGGTTTAACGACCTTGGTATTAACAACTGCTTTGACCAAGTCTTCATCAATATCCTGAGGAATAAAGATTTCTTTTGGAATAAAATGCTTGCTGTCACGGTAAAATTGTCCGACGTAAGTCAAGAAATCCTCTTCTGGGTCATTGTAGTAAGGAAACATATTGACATCACGTTGAATGAGTTTTCCTTGGCGAACAAAGAAAACCTGCACACACATCCATCCCTTATCAACATAATACCCAAAAATATCACGGTCCATCATGTCTTGATTCATGACACGTTGTTTAGTACGAAGGGTTGAGATGGCTTGCAGCAAATCACGATATTCTGCTGCGCGTTCAAACTCCAACATGTCAGAAGCTTTTTGCATCTTCTCTTTTAAGCCATCAACGATTTTATTATCTTGACCATTCAAGAAATTCTTCACATCCTGCGCCATTTGAACAAAATAATCATGGTCCACATGACAGATGGTGTGAGCTTTACATTGACCTAAATGGTAATAAAAGCAAACTTTATTAGCTGGATTGGTACATTTTTTAAAAGGAAAAATACGGTCCAAAAGTCGTTTAATCTCTGTCGCCGCCCCTGAATCAGGGTATGGTCCAAAGTACATGGCACCGTCTTTTTTGATTTGGCGGGTAATCATCAAACGTGGGTACTGCTCATTCACTGTAATTTTGATAAATGGATATGATTTATCATCTTTTAGTTTGATGTTGTACTTGGGCATATTTTCTTGAATCAGATTGATTTCAAGAAGCAAAGCTTCGGTATTTGACCCTGTGACGATGTATTCAAAATCTTCAATTTCAGAAACCAAGAGTTCGGTCTTGGTATTGTGGCTACCATGAAAATAGCTGCGCACACGATTCTTGAGATTCTTGGCTTTTCCGACATAGATAATCTTGCCGTTTTTATCTTTATGGATATAGCAACCAGGGCTATCTGGCAGCAATTCCAATTTATGTTTAATCAGTTCATTCATGATTTTATTATAGCAAAAAGGCTGTTGCATTGCTTGTAAGGACTTTTGATGAAAAGAAAAACCACTCCCGAGGCTTGGAGAGTGGTTTCGTGTATGGGATTTAATAAAAGGAGAGCTGGTTAATCATTTGGGACAAAAACCAGGTGTTCGTTGACAAAGGCGTCAAAACCAAGTTCGCTTAATTCGCGACCGTAGCCTGAGTTTTTAATGCCACCAAATGGGATTTCAGGGTGTGATGTCCATCCTGAATTGATGAAGGACATACCAGTTTCAATCTTGGCTGCCACTTCTTTGGCGTGGTCAAGATTCTTAGAAAAGATAGTCCCACCAAGACCATAGCTTGAGTCGTTTGCGAGTTCAATAGCTTCTGCTTCGGTGTCCACTTTGTAAATTGAAGCAACTGGACCGAAGATTTCTTGGTTGTAGATTGGATTTTCTTTGGTAATATTTGTCAAAACGGTTGGCATGACAAAGTTTCCTGGGTGGTCAATTGGTTGATCACCGTAAACGACTATCGCACCATTTTCCTTGGCTAGCTTGATTTGACCAAGCACTTCTTCTTTGGCTGCAGCTGATGACAATGGTGCTAAAGTTGTCGCTGGGTCCATTGGGTCACCCCATTTAGCTGATTTGAAATGTTTAACCACCATATCGACAAATTTATCGTAATTTTCTTGTCCGACAACGATAAAGCGTTTTGATGAAGTACAAACTTGGCCAGCATTATAAAGACGAGCAAAAAAGATGGTCTTATCAAGCAAGTCAAAATCAGCATCTTCTAGGATAATGAAGGCATCATTACCACCAAGTTCCATGGATGATTTTTTGAGATTAGCCCCTGCTTCTGCCGCGATTGAGGCACCACCACGTTCAGAACCTGTCAAGCAAACGCCAACCACACGTGGGTCTGCAATAGCTTTTGAGACTTGATCGTAAGACAAGAAAAGATTCTTGAAAGCCCCAACTGGCGCACCAGCTTCCAAGACCAAATCATCAAAAGCTTGAGCTGACGCAGGACAAATTGACGCGTGTTTTAAAATCATTGGATTTCCAATCATGAAGTTTGGAGCAAAAACGCGCATGATTTGATAAAATGGGAAATTCCATGGCTCAACAGCTACCAACACACCTGTGGCTTGCTTAATGTAATAAGCATCGCCGTTAATATTTTCTAGCGGACTAGGTTTGAGAAATTCCTCAGCCTTGTCAGCGTAATAATCTGCTATTTGGGCACAAAGCTCGACCTCACCTTTAGCTTCCGTGAAAAGTTTTCCCATGTCTTTTGTCATAACTTCAGCGTATTTATCGACGTCACGACGAAGCAGGTCAGCAATCTTATGCAATTGTGCTTTTCGCTCTGTCAAATCACTTTCAGCACGCCACTTCTTATAAAGCGCATGCCCATTTGTCAAAGCAGCTTCTAAGTCTGCATCAGTCGCATTATCAAAGCTTTTAAGAACTTCGTTTGTGTAAGGATAAGTTGTTTTGTATGCCATAATATCTCCCTTTCTTGCTTTTTGAAAAAATAGCTAGTGCTATTTATTATGAGCTTTAAGCAAGTCCATATGAGTTCATTATAACACTATAGGAAACGTTTTCAAGAAATAAGTTCGTTTCTCCAAAAATAAGAAACAATGCTTAGATTAACAAACATTGTTTCTTTTTTCCTTTTACCAAATGCCTAAAATATGTTGCATCAAGAGACTAACGCAAGTAATGACTACCCAGCAGGCTCCGCCGACACCGATTGCTTGTCCACCTGTCTTGATGAGTTTAACAGGATTCGTATTAAGCCCAATAGCTCCCATCGCCATGACAATGAAGAATTTTGATAGTACTTTAAGCTGGTCAAAAATCATGGTATCAAAGCCAAGAGCACTGGCAAGTGTTGTGACAACTGAGGCTAGCAAGAAATAAAGCACAAACATCGGAAAGGCTCTTTTTAGACTGAAAGTCTTCTCAGAAGCTCCGCCATTTTTCGACGCTTTATAAGCCTGATAAAATGACAAACCAAGCGTAATTGGAATAATAGCCAGTGTGCGTGTTAACTTAACGATGGTTGCCCCTTCAAGGGTATTTGAGTGATGAATGGCATCCCATGCTGCTGCAGTGGCTGTTACAGATGAAGTGTCATTGACAGCTGTCCCCGCAAAAAGAGCAAAACCATGATTCGTCAAACCGAGCATATCACCCAATGTCGGGAAAATCAGCGCTGCAAGAATATTAAAGAGGAAGATAACTGAGATACTCTTAGCCACTTCTTCATCTTTAGCTTTAATGACTGGCGCTGTCGCTGCAATAGCTGAACCCCCACAAATCGATGAACCAACTCCAACCAAGGTTGCTGTATTAACATCTAACTTAAGCCATTTTTGTAAACAAAATGCCATAATCAGCGAGGTTGCAATGGTTGAGATAATGATTGGTAGAGACTGTGCACCAACTCTTAAGACCTGCGTCAAATTAAGCCCAAACCCTAGTAAAACGACTGCTGTTTGTAAAATGTATTTTGAGGTAAAGGCAATGCCTTTTGCAGTTTTGTCGCGCTTCTGATAGAAACTTCCCACAAGCATACCAAGTAAAATGGCAAAAACTGGTGCACCGACCAAAGGAAAGACTTGCCCTAAGAACCAAGCTGGCACAGCTAAAATCGCGCAAAGAATTACTCCTGGCGCTTTTTTCTGAATTGTTAACATAATGAACTCCTTTTCACGTCACTCATTATAGCGCGCTCAATCTATAATGTAAAATTATGATTTATTATGATACAATAACAAATAATAATCACAAAGGAGATTTGCTATGCTTGATTATCGTGTGTTTACTTTTATGAAAGTCTGCGAAACGCTTAATTTCACCCAAGCTGCAAAAGAACTGCATATCACTCAACCTGCAGTCACTAAGCATATCAAAGCTTTAGAGACAGAGTATCAAACCAAGCTTTTTACCTTTTCTGGCAAGCGATGTCTGCTGACACAAAGTGGGCAAGAATTGCTTGATTTACTGACGACTATGGATACAGATATCAAGCATTTTAAGACACAGCTCAAACAAGATTTGCAACCGCTAAATTTTGGAGCGACTTTGACCATTGGTGAGTATGTTTTGACTGATTCTTTAGTGGATATTTTGGCAAATCACCCAAACTTCCAAGTCAAAATGCTAGTGGACAATACCGAGACACTGCTGAAGGCTATTGATAATGGACAGATTGATTTTGCCTTGATTGAAGGTTTCTTTTCAAAAGAAAAATACGATTTTCTGCCTTATCGCACAGAACCTTTCATCGCTGTCGCTTCTCCCGACTCACCCCTAGCAAGCGGAAGCTATTCTTTAGAAGACCTACTAGCCTATCCTATCATCGTGCGCGAGCAAGGGTCAGGTACCCGTGAAATGCTTGAAATCACGCTCAAAGAAGCTAATTTAACCATTTCTGATTTCCATAAAATTACTGAAATTGGTAGTCTAAATACCATTTGCGAGCTGGTTCAAAAAAATCTGGGAATTAGTTTTGTCTATCAAAGCGTGGTTCAAAAGGAAATTTCTGCAGGTAAACTCCAAAAAATTAATTTGGATATTTCTGCCATGAGTCATGATTTTACCTTTATTTGGCGCAAAAATAGCCATTTTAAAAATCATTATCAAGATATTTTTAAGTTCTTTTTCTGATTTTTTGGCTTGATAAAAACGCTTTTTTAACGTAAACTATATAGTTATATAGCCTATGTTAATTTTAGAAAGGGCAATTATGCACTCTACACTAGATATTACAGAACTTTATCAATACGGCGAACGTGTGACCTTTAAAAAGGGAGATAATCTCGCACAGTCCGTCGCTGGCGAAACAAGCGGTGATATTTATATTCTATCTTCAGGCATCTGTGCTCTTTCGTCTATTTCTTGTGATGGCAAAGAAACAACTTATCTATACTTTAAAAAGCGACAATTTGTTGGCTTTGTTCCATTGATGAACAATCTGCATTTGAACTATTACGGGAAAAAATCGTTTTCAATTGTTGCCAAAACGCCTTGCGTGGCTTACCGCATTTCTAATCGTCAATTTCAAGAATTGCTGGGCTTTCCTTCAGTTGTTAGCCTGATGTTAAATACATTGACCGAAAATCATATTTATCTCATGGAACATTTTCACAGCAGTAAAAATGAACCTGCTTTGGTTCAATTTTGCCGCTTCTTACTTGATCAGGCTGAACCGTGTGAAGCTGGTAATCTAGCCTTAAACACATTCTTTACCTATCAAGAAATCGCCTGCTACCTAGGCATGCACTCAGTAACCATTGCACGAATGGTAAAAGCACTTCGCGCTGAAGAAATGATTGAAAAAACAGGCCATCAGATTCATATTATAAATCCTGATCAAATGGCAAAACTAATCACCGAAGAACGCAAAATCGACTATTAACTAAAAACCGGAAGTTTAAAACTTCCGGTTTTTGTTTTTATCGTAATAATTTTAACAATTCTTGATAGTTGTGGACGGTGTAGGTAGGGTTGGCTGCGGTGTGGTTAGCTTTTTTATCTGGGTTATACCAGACAGTATCGATACCAGCATTATTGCCACCTTGGATATCCGCCAGCAGATTATCACCAATCATCAAAGCTTTGTCATGATTAAATCGTGAAATGGCTCCAGAAATCGCATCATAAAAACCTTTATCTGGCTTTTGAAAACCAACTTCATCAGAGATAAAGACGTGTTCAAAATAATCTTTAATTCCTGAATTGGCCATACGACCAGTTTGAATCTTGGTAATGCCATTTGTTGCACCAAAAATGCGGTAACCTTCTTGATTTAGCTGGTCTAACAACTTATCTGCTCCTGGAAGAATCTGACCTTGTTGGCTAAGAAAATCTTGATAGCGCATGGCAAAGGCATGACCATCAACCTCGTGCCCAAAATGGGCAAATAAACGAGAGAAACGCGTGTCAACTAACTCTTTCTTAGTAATCTTTTTCAGACTTAAATCATTCCAAAGTTTACGATTCATGGGAATATAAACTTCTTTATAAGTCTCAACATCACCCACACGCGCTTCTGTCAAAAGCTCTGTCAAAGCAACATCTTCTGCCGCGTTAAAATCAAGCAAAGTATGGTCCAAATCAAACAATAAATCACGATAAATCACAGATCTTCTCTCACTTTCTTCTATCCAATTGACCCAATTTCTTAACAACAACAGCTAGAAAACTCCCCATAACCCCTAATCCGACAACTGAATACGTCATGGTAAAAATCTTTCCAGCCGCTGTGACGGGATAAATATCCCCGTAGCCAATCGTTGTTAAAGTTGTAAATGAAAAGTAAAGGGCATCTAAATAAGTAAAATGTTCTACGTGTGCATAAAAAAGTGTCCCACTAAGCAATAAAACAGCTGTGACACCAGCAATTCCTCTAGTTTCATCATCCTTAAAGAGTGACCATAAGACACGCAATGTCCGACGCATTTGCAAGAAAAAAGTAATCATGACGTCTCCTTTACTAACGACCCTTTTTTAAGTCAGTAAGATTTGACTTCATTATATCACACATCGCATCTCAAGACACATTACTAATGATAAGCAGCAATCTCTTCTTCTCGTAAAACGCCGTCTTCCATGACCAACAATCGGTCACAATAAGCAACTAAGCGTCTGTCGTGTGTAACCATTAAGACTGCTTTATTCTTTTCTTTGGCTTCATCGGCTAGAATTTTGACAACTTCCATAGCTTTTTCGGTGTCCAGACTCGCTGTTGGTTCATCAGCCAAAATAATAGTCGGATCATTGTACAAAGCTCTGGCAATAGCCACTCGTTGCCTTTGTCCGCCTGAAATTTCCTCAGGGTATTTGTTTGCGATATCAGTGATGCCAAGCTGAGCAAAAAGACTATCAATCGACTCACGTTGCTTTTCCTTATCCACCTTATCAACCAAACGTAGCTGATCTTTGATTTTTAAAAATGGTACTAAGTTTGAAGCTTGCAGAATAAATCCAATCTGGTCAAAACGCATCTTAGCACGCGCTTTTTCTTTTTTCTGGCTAAAAGCTTGGCCGTTCAATCTCACTTCACCTTGTGACGGTGATTGCAGCCCACCAATAATGGTCAAAAAAGTACTTTTCCCAGAACCTGATGGGCCAATCACTGCGACAAATTCACCTTTGTTAATCGTCAAATTTGTCTCTTTCAAAGCTTCAATTTGCTCTGGGCCATCTTTGAAATATTTTTTTATATTGATTAATTCAATTGCTGTCATAATTATCTCCTAACCGATTGCCTTTAAAGGGTCAACTTTGACAATGCTTACCACTGAGAAAAGGGCACCAAACACAGCGATAAGAATCATCAGCACGCTGATGCCTGCAAAGAAAAGAGGATTAATCTGGAAAGGCACACTAGTTGGCAACACTAAAGCGCTAGCCATTGTCACCAAAAGCCCTAACCCTACTGCCAAAAGTGCCAGAATGAAAGTCTGTGCGAAAACCATTCGTGACAAGTAGCCGTTAGAAATGCCTTGAGCTTTTAAGACACCAAAAATTTCTTTCTTCTGAAGGGTCAAAATGTAGATAAAAATCCCAATCACGATAGCAGCGATAACGATTAAAAAGCCAATCATGAAAGAAAAGGTCAGATTTTGAGCTTTATAACCTGGAAGACTCTCGATGAAGCTTGCTGTGGTCATGCTTTCAAGCCCTTTTGGAACTTGATTAACCTTGCCACGAACCACAAGGGCACTGATGGTAGCAGCTTGGCTATTATCACCGAGAATGCTTGTCAGTGTGTCCTTGCTCAGATACAAAACAGATTGCACATTAAAGCTAGCCTTGTCCGTAAAACCAGTGATAGTCAACTTTTTGCCACTATCTCCAAGAGTAATCTCATCACCAATCTCTAGTTGATAAGCTTTTTTCAAACTACTATCTGCGACAACTTGTCCAGTTTTTGAGAAAATCTTTCCATCACTAAGCTTTGGGCGTAAGAATTCATCTGACTTAATGGCAAATAAATTGACATTCACCTTCGACTTATCATTAGCTTTTATGGTTGCTGAAGCTTGTGTCAATTCAGCAGTTTGGTCTGCCTTGACTTCATCTGCTAAGGCTGTAGAAAAGCGTGACAAACGTAAATTTTTATTAGCTTGTTCGCTTAAGATAATATGGTCAGCTTTCCAAGAATCAACCGCTGAGCGATTGGTCTGGGCTAAACCATTAGCCAAGCCCGTCAGGAAAAAGACCAAGTAAGCAATCAAGAAAATCACTCCAATCACTAATCCATAACGCAGCTTCGAGTGTTTCATTTCATTCCAGGCTAAAAACATAACTGCCCTCCTCTATTTCGAATACTGTAAGCTTACTATGATTTTCAAGTAAAGTACATTAATTTGATTGCAAATTTTACCGTTTTCATGAAAACCTAGACACAGCAAGGGATAGGAAAAAAGCACCTCAAAATGAGATGCTTTCTAAATCTTTATTTCCCATCCAATCGTTCTTTGAGTTTTTCGACAAAGAGGTAGGCTGCGGGGCAGAAAAGGGTGTTTTTAATGGTTAGATTATTGATTTGATAGATTTTTTTGCGGTCTGTGTGTGGGAATTCACGGCATGCTTTTGGTCGGACGTCGTAAATGGTACAAAGGTTGTCATCGCCTAAAAATGGACAAGGCATTGATTGAAAGACTTTGTCGCCATCTTCATCCACGCGCAAATACATGTCTTCAAAAACGCCTAGTTTCATGCGAAAGACTTTTGAGATACGCGTGATGTCAGCCTCGGTAAAGAGCGGACCTAAGCTTTTACAGCAGTTAGCACATTTGGTGCAATCAATCTCATTGAAAACTTCTGTGTGAATTTCTTGAGTGATTTTATCAAGGTTTTTAGGTGCTTTTTTCTTAAGGGTTGCCAAAAATTTACGATGTTCTTTTTGTTTTTGTTGCGCTAATTCATGATAGCGTTCAATATCAATATCTGTCATTTTCATACTTTCTAACATTGTTTTCAGTCAGAAAATATTATAGCACAAATAAAAAGAGGACTCAAAAACCTCTTTGATTATCAGCGCAGCTTTAGCAAAGCCACGCGCTCTTGTTCTTTTATCTCTTGAATAAATCTGTCAAATTCTGCTTTTGCTGCTCTGTTATTTTTCAAATCACAATCAAATGAAAGATTCTCTAAAAAGACGGGGTCAGTTCCCTTTTCTTGATAAATATTTCCTTGAAAGAAATAACGGCGAGTCTTTCGGTCAATAGCAACAACTGAGGAACGCCAACGCGACTTTGCTTGATTGTCTGGTTTCCAGCTGATTTTGAGCTGCTGCCCGTGATAATACCAGCCCATCAATTGCAGAGCTATTTGCTTGTTTTTTATCGGGTCTTGATAAAAGCACGGCAGAGCAACGGCTTGATTATCTAAAAGAGAAAAAGGATGGAAATCCTGAATCCCTTGATAATCATCGTAAGAGATGGCATTGTCAGAATCATCTGAGTGAAAAAGCGCCGAATGCGCATCACGAAAGGGATCATAAACATCATCTAGGTTGACTTTCTTGCCAAAGGTCAGCCAATCAATGCTTGCCTTATCGTAATACATCACGTAATCCTTCAGCAATTTTTTATCGTTTGGTACCTGCAAAATCTGAATCGTCTCACGCGCCCTTAAAGGGACTGACATCATGCCCTGATAAAGCATAGATTTAGTAAACAGTCTGATACGCTTTATATCGCTACTGTAACCAAGTTTTGAGTGGTTAAGAATATAAAAGCCATCATCTTCTAACTTAAAGACAATGACAAATTGCAAGTTTTTACGTTTTTGATCTATTCTAAAAATTGGTGTGGCAAACTGCGAATCATTTTTAAAAAGCTTTAGAAAATGCCCCGCCTGCACCATTCTGATATGTTTATATTGCGTCATAAAATCTAGTTTAACATGGTCAAAAGAAATTGTCACGATAAGTAGTATCAAAAAACGCCCAAGCTATTTCTTGGACGTTATTATTGGATGGATTGTTTTTTGGTTTTAGGAGTAAAAGGGTAATTAGATTTTATAGGTTGTTATAATCTTCTTCGCTTACTGCTTCTAGCCAAGTGTTTGAGGTATTTTCACCTGGGACTTCTAGCGAAATATGGCTAAACCATGAGTCTTTCTTAGCACCGTGCCAGTGTTTTGTATTGGCTGGAATCACAATAACTTTACCCGGTTCAAGACTGACAGCTTTCTTACCTTCTTCTTGATACCAACCTTGACCTGCGGTACAAATCAGAATTTGACCGCCACCTTTGTCAGCCTTATGAATGTGCCAGTGATTTCTACAACCTGGTTCAAAGGTCACATTTGCTAAATGAAGTGGTGAATCCGCATCGACCAAGGGATTGAGGAAAGAATCGCCATCAAAGTATTGTGCGTATGCGTCGTTTGCTTGCCCTTTTCCAAAGACATTTTCTCTATCAAAAAGTTCTTTATCTGTCATCGATTTCTCCCTCACTTAATCTTCGTTCCAAACTTCTTTTGCAAGATTGAAGACTGCCCAAGCTTTTGGCCAACCTGCGTAGAAAGCTACGTGTGTGATAACAGCAGCAATCTCAGCTTTGCTGACACCATTGTTCTTAGCATTTTGTAAATGATAAACAAGAGAACTGTCGGTGATACCAGATGACATAAGAGCTACAACTGTGATGATACAACGCGTCTTTAAGTCAATATCGTTATTATTCCAATTCTCACCCAAAAGCACGTCATCATTAAAATGCGCAAAATCTGGTGCAAATTCACCCAATTGGTCACGTCCTGCTGTTTGTTTAATTGTCATGTTGACTCCTCTTTTCTAAACGCTTAATCAGCTGTTCCTTCTTCAAAAAGACTCTCTTCTTTTTTCAAAATGATGTTTTTATAATTCTCAATTTTATAATCTAGTCGTTTTTTGGCAGCTTGCAGTTCAGCAATACGAGAAATTAATTTTTCGCGTTGTTCTTCTAAAATTTTCATTCGTGCTTTTTCCGTGCCTTCACCTTCTTCAACCAAACTCATGTATTCAATCAAAGATTCTACGCTCATGCCAGCACTTCTAAAACAACGAATAAACTCAAGAGCAGCAATATCTTGTTCAGAAAAATCCCTGACACCAGATTTATTTCGGCGCACTCGAGGCAATAATCCAATACGCTCATAATAGCGGATAGTGTCTGCTGAAACGCCCGTTTGCTCACTGACTTTTTTGATATTCATAACTCATCTCCTCTCATCTTTCTAACACAGTATATACCTTAGAGTTAACTCCAAGTCAAGCAAATCGCACAAAAAAACTTGGGTTTTCCCAAGTTTTTTACTCTTATTTCTTCTTATCTAAACGTGACAAAAGACTATTGAAATCAGGTAGCGACAAATTTATCTTATCTCTGCTAAAGTTGCCCAAGCGACTGTGCCCTACAAAAGCTTGCAAAAATAATTTAGCTGATTTAGCTAGCAATAGCTTTTTCTCTGTTCCGATAGAATAAAAGGAAGCAATGCTTGTGGCTAATTTTGTCCCAAATTCTCGGTCAATTGTGACGTCATTGATGCTATGAATTCCACTTGACATCAAGGTATCAAAGAGTGTGTCAAAAAGTATTTTCAATTCTTGGCTAGACAATTCATTCATCCATTGCTTGAAAGTCTTCTCAAGATTTTGGCTTAAATCAGTTTGGCGCTCAGCTAGGATTAGCTCACCTGTTTCTTCATTAAATTGCCACGACGTAAGGGCATGCTGCATGATGCCTGAAGCATTGCTCTTAACCACAATCGGGTCAATGTCGTTGTAAAGCATAATGCCAACGATAGACTCTTCTGGTCGAATCACTGTCACGCGCTCGCGAATCGCCTTATAGCCATCACTTTCAAGACCTTTTTCTTGCAAACCTGGTGCATCAAGCATATAGACTTTTTCGATTTGTTCACGAAGCAGGTCATTAACATGAGCCACAGCATAAAGGGCCAAATTTCCACCTTTAGAATGTCCGCTAACGGTCACCTTACCGGCGTATTTTTCAAGGTAAGCTTCAAGATAAGCCACAGCCGCACGATGAGCAGGAATTTCTTGAACATAAGTCAGTTTAAAATCCTCTTTCCAGCCAATCATGGTATCATCTGTCCCACGAAAAACCAGCTGATGATGATTAATTTCAGGTAAAGTAAAGACCATAGCTGAAAACTGTCTTTCGTATTCCGCATCAACGTCATTGACATAATCAGACAAATTCAAATTCGCAAATCGTTTTGATGCCACAACTTTCTGCAAAAGCTTAATCCGCTCTTCAGTCACTAAAAAACTATGACTAAAGGTCTTTTCTCCTGTGATATAAGGTAATAAGACCTCATGTAGATTAACGGTCTTTTTAAAATCAATTGACGCATCCAACTCTTCAAAGCAAAAATAACCAAGCTCATTTAAACATAAAATATCAGCTTCGTTAAATGCAAATTCGTCAAACGTACGACTACCATTACAGTCTAAATAATCATTAATTGTTGCCATAATTCTCCCCTAACTCTTGAATTTTACAGAGATTTGCAAAGAGTGTCAAGGAAAAGCCAGACGCCAAGACCAAATCACATCTATTTTCGCATCAAACGTTTTCGCCACTCTTCAAGACCAACAATAACAAATGGACAAAGCACCAAATAAAGCCAATGCCAAAGACCAAGACTTGCGGTGTTAAAAAGATTATGGAAAATCGGCACGTAAACCAAAATCACAAAGATAATCAATTCAACAATTAATCCGACATTAATCAAAGGATTGCCAAATAATTGCAACTTGCGAATGGATTGGTCCGAAGTTCGGCTGTTCATGACCATACCGATTTGACAGAAGATAATAGCACCCAAGGTCATAGTGGTTGCTTCTTGGTACAATTGACCTGAACCTGCAAGCACCGCTAAATTACCATTATGAAGTAGATAAGTGATGAAGAATGCACCCATGGCAAGGGCTGATTCGATCAAACCATACCATAGAAAAGCTTTTATCAGCAATTTCTTATCCAGCAAACGGTCAGTCAATTTACGAGGTGGTTGGTTCATCACACCTGGTTCTGGTGGTTCAACTCCCAAGCCAAGTGCTGGAATCATATCAGTCCCCAAATCGACGGCTAGAATTTGCATAACAGTCAACGGAAGTGGGACAAAGCCCCTTGATAAGAGGAAGAATGCTGATGGAACGGCTTCTGGAGTATTTGAGTTAAAGATATAAGTCAAGAATTTCTTGATATTATGGTAAACCGCACGCCCTTCTTCAACCGCTTTAACGATAGATGCAAAATGGTCATCCGTCAAAATCATATCTGCCGATTCTTTGGCGACATCAGTACCTGTGAGTCCCATTGCCACACCGATATTAGCTTTTTTAAGAGCGGGCGCATCATTGACACCATCACCAGTGACAGCAACGACTTCACCCAATTCTTGAAGAGCTGATACGACTCGATATTTTTGCTCCGGTGCCACACGCGCAAAGACAATTTCGCCCTTGAGCACTTCTTTTAAGGCTTCATCAGACATCTTTTCCAACTCTAAGCCAGTCACAACACGCGCATCGTCGCCACGAACAATACCGATTTTCTTAGCGATACTGAGCGCTGTCAAACCGTAGTCACCTGTCACCATGATAATACGAATACTTGCGCGGTGACATTTTTCAACCGCCTCACGCACACCTTCCCGAGGAGGGTCACTCATAGCAATCAAGCCAAGAAAGACCATATTGTGTTCCAGAGTTTCTTGCGTCCATTGTTCTTCTTGGGTCAAACGGTCGCTTTCCAAAGTCCGATAAGCAAGCGCCAAGACCCGCAATCCATCCTTAGCAAAAGCATCATTGGCAGCTAAGATTCTCGCTTGAACGTCTGCCGTCATTTCATGAATACCTTTTTGGTCTTTGTAAAAATGGCAGAGCTCTACCATTTCTTTTGGAGCACCTTTGGTGATAGACACCAAAGAACTGCCATCGACTAAGCTGTCAACTTGGTTAACAGTCGTCATGCGCTTGCGCACGGAATCAAAAGGTAATTCTTTCAAGCGTGGTCCCCAAGACTTGTTTTTTTCAAGGGTTAAGCCAGCTTTTTCAGCCAAGACATTCAGGCAAGCTTCGGTTGGGTCACCAAGAACGGTGTAGGAAGCATTTTCCTCACTCGGTGGCAAAACTTGTGCATTGCTACAAAGGTGAGCGAAGCGGACGAGATGTTCAAGTGGTTGACTTTCGATAAGCGCAGCTTTCTTGCCACTGCTTTTGCGGATATCTCCGTCAGCAGCGTAACCAAGCCCTGTCACATCATATTGAGCAGAGACTTGCCAGAGATGATTAACCGTCATAGCATTTTGGGTCAAAGTCCCTGTTTTATCCGAACAAATGACCGATGTTGCTCCCAAGGTTTCAACAGATGATAATTTTTTAACCAAAGCATTGGACTTAGCCATGCGTTGCACCGCCATTGCCAAAGAAAGGGTAACGGTCGGAAGCAAACCTTCAGGGATAAAAGCGACAATCATCCCAAGAGCGAAAATAAAGGATTTGGCGAAAGGTTCGCGGACAAAGAGAGTCGCTGCGATGAAGAAAATAACACCAACCGTAATGGCAATGACTGAAATTTGTTTAGTCAAGTGGTCCAATTCTTTTTGAAGCGGACTTTTGTCGTCAGCCATATTTTGGGTTAGGTGCGCAATTTGTCCAAATTGTGTAGCCATACCTGTTGCTGAGACAATCATCTTAGCTGAACCTGAGGATACAGTCGTTCCTGCAAAGACCATATTGTCGTATTCAAGAGCTGTTTTTTGCGAGTCTGTATCAGCTTCGCTATTTTTATAAACTGGATTTGATTCACCCGTTAAGGCAGACTGGTTAACCTGCAAGTCCGTCGCAAAGATAACACGACCATCTGCGGAAATTCGGTCTCCTTCTTCGATTAAGACAAGGTCACCAGGCACCAGCTCTTCAGCTAAGACTTTTTCTTCTTGTCCCTCACGGATGACACGCGCGTAAGAAGGCAGCATCTTTTTCAGAGCTTCGGTTGCTTGGCTAGCGCGATATTCTTGAACAAAACTGAAAACACCATTGACAATATTGACAAACCAAATGGCAAGACCAAGTTCCACGCTGTGAGACAAAATCGCCACAGCACCACCAACCCAAAGTAAAATCGCCATAAGACTGGTGAAATTCTTGATAAAAGTCACAATTACGGGTTCTTTTTGCGCTTCTTTTAACCGATTAGGACCATATTGTTTTTGACGTTCCTTGACTTGTTCGTGCCTGAGCCCAGATTGTTGCGTAGCAGCGGCTTGATAAACGTCCTTTGCTGCGTAAGTTTCAAGGTCAAGTTGAACAGTTTTTTCATTTGTTCTATCACTCATAACTTGTTCCTCGATTTCTAAAAACGGTTTCACGTCCTTAAAGCCATTATACTACTTTTCAAAATCATTTAGGCAAATCAAGCAAGCCTTTCACACCATTTTCAACAGAATTTCCAAGTTTGTACAAAAAAGCTGGAAGATACCTTCCAGCTTTTACTTTATTCTGTTACTTCGACAGGCACTTCTGCTAAAATTCCTTGTTTTTGAATTTCTCCGAGGAAGAAACGCGCAATTGGACCAACGATTAAGAAATTATAAGGTAAGGCCACGACAAAGTTTGTAATCCATGTACGTCCATATAATGGAAGAGAAATAGCTGAAAAGCCATGACTAAAGACCATTCCATAAAGTGACATGCAAGTTACCATACCAAGAACCATGCACCCTGACACTGTAAGGATTTTTACTAATTGATGTTTTAAACCACTTGGCAGAATTCCAAATGCGATTTTTTTAGCGATTGGTCCAACAATTAGAGTATCTAAAATGAAAGCAACGATAAACCCAGGAATGAATCCTAGAAAAACGTGTTTCCATGAAAATGCTCCTGCAACGAACAAGTTCCACATACTCATTCCGAAAACCATCATTCCACACATCAAACACGTAAATACCATTGCTTCTTTAAAATTACGAGGCATTTTATTCTCCATTCATTTCATTTTTTATCAACCCTCAACCTAGGTCGGCGTACAACAACATGTCCTCCGCTAGGATAGTGCCTGAATGGATTTTTTGCTCCAACACTTCTCCAATCAACTCCAGTTTACAGTCAACAGGATTCAGTCTACCATAAAAAAATTTTCTTCGTAAGTGATTTTTGCCAAAAAATAAAAGTAAACGTTTTACCTGAAAAATCAATCTAAAAAACTAACAAAAAACACCTCCTGCAAAAGGACTGAGCCATTTTACAAAAAGGTGTTTTGATATGTTATTCGCTGATGGCGTTACCTGTGTAGAGTTGATAGTAACGGCCTTTTTGAGCGATTAATTCGTCGTGGTTACCACGTTCGATGATGCGTCCTTGTTCAAGAACCATGATGCAATCCGCATTGCGAACTGTTGACAAACGGTGAGCGATGACGAAGGTTGTACGACCTTTCATAAGAGCATCCATACCTTCTTGAACATGAACCTCTGTACGCGTATCGATTGATGAAGTTGCTTCATCAAGAATCAAAGCTGGTGGATTAGCCACAGCCGCACGCGCAATCGCAAGCAATTGACGTTGTCCTTGAGAAAGATTGCTTCCGTCACCTGTCAAAACAGTATCATAACCTTCAGGCAAGCGTTTAATGAAATCATGCGCATTTGCCAATTTTGCAGCATCGATACATTCGTCATCAGTTGCATTTAAACGTCCGTAACGGATGTTATCCATAACTGTACCAGTGAAAAGGTGGGTATCTTGCAATACAATCCCTAAACTACGACGAAGATCTGCTTTTTTGATTTTACGGATATTGATGCCATCGTAATGAATCTTACCTTCTTGGATATCGTAGAAACGGTTAATCAAGTTCGTAATGGTTGTTTTACCAGCACCAGTTGAACCGACAAAGGCAATCTTTTGGCCAGGTTCTGCAAAAAGATTGATATCATGAAGCACCATCTTATCATCATTGTATCCAAAGGTAACGTCTGTGAAAGTCACGCGACCTTCTTGCTTGTGGTAAGTCACTGTACCATCTTCATGTGGATGTTTCCATGCCCATGTACCAGTTGCTTCTTCAACTTCTTGAAGATTTCCATCAGCATCTTCTTTGGCATTGACCAATTCAACATAGCCTTCATCAACTTCAACTTCAGCGTCAAGCAATTTGAAGACACGGTCTGCCCCTGCCATCGCCATAACTACAGAGTTGATTTGTTGGCTGATTTGAGTGATTGGGTTAGTAAATCCACGGTTCAATGCAAGAAAAGAAACCAAAGTCCCCAAAGTTAAACCTGCATAACCATGAAGTGCCAAAGCCGCACCAAGCATAGCACAAAGAACATATGAAATGTGTCCAATGTTAGCAGACACTGGCATCAAGATATTGGCAAAAATATTGGCATTTGTAGCTGAATGACGGAGTTCTTGGTTGAGTTTGCGGAAATCTTCTTTGGCACGTTCTTCGTGGTTAAAGACTTTAACGACTTTTTGACCGTCCATCATTTCTTCGATGAAACCATTAACGCGACCGAGGTCATTTTGTTGGTCATGGAAATATTTTGATGATTGCGCAGCGATTTTACGAGCTACATAAAGCAAAACAATAACCATGAAAACTGACAAGGCTGACAATGGCACATTTAGAACTAACATGCTGACAAAAGTTGTCAAAATCGAAAAGCTTGAGTTGACCACTTGCGGGATACTTTGCCCGATCAATTGACGAAGGGTATCAACGTCGTTGGTATAGATTGACATGATGTCCCCGTGAGCATGCGTATCAAAGTACTTGATTGGCAAGCTTTCCATATGCGTAAAGAGGTCAATACGAATACGACGCATTGTTCCTTGTCCGACATAAACCATCAAACGGTTATAAGTGTAAGTACTTGCTACCCCAATAATCCCAATAATGATAAGTTGGAAAATAGCATGCGCTAAACCAGAAAAGTCAGGATTTTTAGCAGCCAAAAGAGGTGTGACATAACTATCAATCAAGGTTTGCATGAACAAACTAAAACGAACCATACAAAGCGCAGCAATCAAAATCAAGACGAAAACAGCCATGAAACGCCATTTATAATTCTTAATCACATAAGCCAAAACACGTTTTAGTGTGGCTTGTTTGTTCACTTCTTTTTTAGGTTGAGACATTAGTTATTACCTCCTTCCTCATCAAAATCACCGCTACCTTGTTGTTGAACCTCATTGATTTCACGATAGATAGCATTTGTTTTAAGTAATTCATCATGGCTAGCGAAGCCTGAGATTTTACCATCATCAAGAACCAAAATCTTATCAGCGTGTTGCACACTTGAGATACGTTGTGCAATGATAATTTTTGTTGTTCCTGGGATAGTTTCTTCAAATGACTTACGAATATTGGCATCAGTGGCAGTATCCACGGCACTTGTTGAATCATCCAAAATCAAAACTTTTGGTTTTTTAAGCAATGCGCGGGCAATACATAGACGTTGCTTTTGACCACCAGAGACGTTGCTTCCGCCTTGCTCAATCCAAGTGTTATATTTGTCAGGGAAACGTTCGATAAATTCGTCTGCACAAGCTTGGCGACAAGCTTCCATACATTCTTCGTCAGTTGCATTTTCATTCCCCCAACGAAGGTTATCAAGAATAGTTCCTGAGAAAAGGACATTTTTTTGAAGCACTACGGCAACTTGGTCACGAAGAACTTCCAAATCGTATTCGCGAACATCGTGTCCACCAACTTTAACTGACCCTGCATCCACATCATAAAGACGAGAAATCAAGTTAGCAAATGATGTCTTACCAGAACCAGTACCACCGATAACACCGATGATTTCACCAGATTTGACACTAAGGTCAATGTCAGATAACACTTCTTCTCCACCACCGTGTTTGTATGAAAAATGCACGTGGTTAAATTCAATGTTTCCATTTGGAACTTCCATCAATGGATTTTCAGGATTCACGATATCAGCTTTTTCATTAAGCACTTCTGCAATACGTTCGGCACTGGCTGTACTCATTGAAACCATAACCATAATCATTGACAACATCATAAGAGACATCATCATGGCAAAGATATAAGACATCAAAGAAGTCAATTCACCTGTTGTAAGTGTTCCGCCAACGATAAACTGTGCCCCAAACCATGACAAGCAAATGATACATCCGAAGATAATTGTCATCATAACTGGAACGTTAAAAATGATGATTTTTTCAGCTTTAACAAATAAACGGTAAATATTTTCAGCAGCCTTCGTGAATTTTTTATTTTCATATTTTTCACGTACAAATGCTTTAACCACACGAATGGCAGAAATATTTTCCTGAACGCTGGCATTCAAATCATCGTATTTACGGAAAACGTAATTGAAAGTTGTCATAGCCTTACGCATGATAAATAGAAGCGATGCTCCCAAAATCAAGACAGCCGCAAGGAAAATCAAACTCAAACGTTGGTCCACCACAAAACACATAATCATACTAACAACGATTGTCAGCGGTGCACGCACAACGATACGAATAATCATTTGATAAGCATTTTGCACATTTGTAACGTCTGTTGTCATACGAGTGACAAGACCAGCTGTACTGTATTTATCAATATTTGAAAAGGCGAAGGTTTGAATATTTTCATACATTCCTTCACGCAAATTAGCAGCAAACCCAGCTGAGGCTTGCGCAGCGAATTTACCAGCCAAGAAACCAGTTGTCAAGCCACATGAAGCAAGAACCAACATTAAAATTCCGTACTTCATGGCAACAGCTAAATTCCCAGCTTGTACCCCTTGGTCAATTAACTTAGCAATGACAAAAGGGACTGACATATCGAAGAAAACCTCTAAAGCTGCACACAAAGGAGCTAATAAAGATGGTGTCTTATACTCCTTGACTTGAGCTAAAAGAGTTTTAATCATTCTCGTCACCTCTTTCTACAACATTATAATAAGCTCGTTCGAGCAATGAATGAAATGTTTCTTGATCTTTATCAAAAAAGCCTCTAATGATATCGTCTTCAGACTCTTCCAAGTGACCACAAACCAGCATAATCAAGTCCATGCCCTTATCAGAAATACGCACTTTCTTGATACGCTTGTCTTTTTCATCCTGACCTGTAATAACTAATTCCTTTTGTTCCAAACGCGAGATAATCCCAGCCATGGTTGGTTGCGACACTTCAAATTCTCTCTCTAATTCCTTATAAGTACAACAATCCTTGTCATCTTTTAAATACAACAACACCCAAGATTGCATAATGGTGATATTATAAGGCTTTAAGAAATTGTTCATATTTTGTTCCAAACGATGCGCAATTCGCTTAACAAGCCAACCATATGGAGCATTTTTAGGATTCATAGTAACCTCCAACAATAAAAAAGCAATTTCAAAAAATGCCACTCCAAACCAGCAGGCACTCTTTAAGATTTGCTAAACATTTCATTTTATTTCCAACACTATTATAAAACTTTAAAGATGAAAGTCAATAGCCTGCTATCGATTTTTTAAAAAACTAAAAAATGATATGCAAACTTATCCAAAATTAGCATATTGCCAATCCCAGACAGCTGCATACCATTAAAGAGTTACCCTTCTTTTTCGTGAGATAGTTTCAATCGTTTGTTGCTATAACATAATCCTACCATAGCTAATAGAAAAACAGCTAAGCCAATAATGATAAAACTATAAGCCGAAATACTACTTCTTATCAAAGTCATCACTAAAGTTCCTAATGGCATAAATAGAATCGCTAAAGTATAAATACTTGAAATCACTCGTCCCATATACTCATTAGCGACACGACTTTGAACTTGACTAAAGAAATGAATATTAAAGATAGTTTCAAAAAGACTGTAAAACAACACTCCAGAAAAACTCAAAAAAATAGGCAAACCTGTTAAGGGTGAAATAGCCAAAACAGTTATTCCTAGCCCGCTAAACCCTAATGCCCATAATAATGCTGATATCGTATTAGGAACTCTTTTGGACACTATCGCACCGAAAATAGAACCAACTGCCGATAAACTAAGGAGTGTCGCATAAGCACTCGACATTTTAAAAATACTAGAACTAAAAGGCAATAAATAAGTCAGCATTGCCAAGAAAAGATTTACCGTTGTAGCCATTATCAAAAGAAAAAATATCTCTTTTTGAGCAACAATATATAAAAATCCTTTCCAAATATCTTTAAGAATCTCTCTAGATGTTAAATTCTGTCTGATTTCGTGTCCAACATAGTCAACATGCCTAATCATCAGCAGACAAAGAAAAGAAATCCCAAAAGTCAAACTATCCACAATTAAAGTCCAACGAATCCCCAAATAATGGTAAATAAGAAATCCTAATAGAGGTGAACTCACCTTAATGATTTGAACAGAGGTTTCTAAATACGAATTATAACTAACAAGCTTCTCTTTTTTGACAACCTCAGGAACATAAGCTCGATAAGCTGGGTTAGAAAAAGCATTCGATACAGCAAGCAGCATATTTGCCAGAATCAAACCGTATAACATCAAGCGATTACTAGGAATAAATGCCAAGATTACACACAGCAAAGCACAAAGCCCATCAGTCCAAAGCAAAATCTTGCGACGCCTAAACCTATCTGCAATTGCTCCACCAAATGGATTAAGGATAATAGCAATCACAACTTCGACAATTTGGTAAATTCCCAACATCTTTTGTCCAAAACAGCCCATGGACGCAATCCAACTGCTATTCCCATAATCATATAAAACATCTCCAAGTTTGTTAACTGCCCTACTTGCTAAAAGTTTTAAACTGTTTTTCTCCACTTTCATCCCCCTTAAATCTTTTCCATTATTATAAATGAGATTTTTAAGGGAATAAAAAAATTCCCGAATACGAGAATTTTTCATTTTAAAACTTTTTCCATATGAGATTGATAGTGTTTCGCGTGATTGATAGCACCAGTCACTTCAAAACAAAAAATGGCATTTTTCATATCATCTATCCCGCTGAAATCACCTTTAGCATATTTTAAGAAGCCCTTTTCGTAGAGAAAAACCGTACGGTGATAAGCATTTCGCTCATTTGACAATAACTTTTCAGCTTCTTTCTCAAAAAAGCTCGCTTCCTCTAATTCCCCACGCTCTGTGCAAATCTCTATCATATTAATCAAGGTGCATTCAACCAAATTTCGATTCGTTGAAATCTCAGAATAATAATCGACTCGTTTCAGAATTTCTCTAACCATGCGACTCATCAAAGGAGTTGGATAAAAGGTGTAAAAATTACCAATTAAGATTAAATCACCAATTTCCCAGTTTTCTTTTTGAAAGAGGTAATCAATCACAAAATCCAAATCCTCTTTTGACATAGTACGAGTGTCATCGCATTGGCAAATCATGCCTCGAAAGAGAATGATATTAAGCTTTGCTTGGATATCGGTAAAATCTTTTTCAAGTTTCTTTTGTTCCTCTTGAATCATTTTCTCCAAGCCTTGAACATTCTTCTGATAATGGTAAACAGCCATTTGAGACATCAATTTCTTCTGTCCATGTTTTTTGTAGTTATTGGCTCGATTCATGAATTCATCAAGTGAAAGTTGAATGGCTTGCAAGGCTAGAAGAAATTTATTTAGAGAAATATCGGACTCACCTCGTTCAAAACGCGATAGCTGTGAAATGGATAAATCATCGCAGGCTACCTGCTTCAAAGAAAAACGACGATTGATTCGAGATTCTTTAAAGATTGGTCCATAATCTTGCATAAATTCTCCTTTCCCCACTTCAGCATTACACTCATTAGGTCAATTTCACCCCTCAACTTTTTCGCTGAGTTCTTCCCATTCAAGCATAAGATTTTCCTGTTGTTCAGTTAGTTCATCGAGTTCTTTTTGCAAATCAATTAGCTCGCTCGCTTCATTTGTAGCAAGCATGGCTTGGTTGATTTCCTCTTCACGCGCTTCAATCTCTTCTAATTGATTTTCGATTTCAGCAATGCGACGTGTGAGTTTGCGAAGTTCTTTTTGATTGGCTTTTTGCGCTTGATAATCATTTGCGGGCGCTTTTTCAACGACTACAGTTGTTTTTTCTTGCGCTTCTTCTTCCTTCATGCGAGCCAATTCTTCCAGCTCTGCTTTTTTCTCAAGGTAATAATCATAATCACCTAGATAAAGTGTTGAACCTTCTTCAGAGATTTCAAGCACTTTCGTTGCCACACGGTTAATGAAATAACGGTCGTGACTGACAAATAAAAGTGTGCCGTCAAAATCAATCAAAGCATCTTCCAAAACTTCCTTACTGTCGATATCCAAGTGGTTGGTTGGTTCGTCAAGGATAAGGAAGTTGTTGTTTTGCATTGACAATTTAGCCAAAAGCAAACGAGCGCGTTCGCCACCAGAAAGCATGCTAACCGATTTTTTAACGTCGTCACCTGAGAATAAGAAAGCACCAAGACGATTTCTAATTTCAACTTCTGGTGTTGTTGAAAAATCATTCCAAAGCTCATCAAGTACAGTATTGGTACGAGTCAAGTTTGATTGTGTTTGGTCATAGTAACCCACTTCGACGTTGGCACCGTAAGTTGATGTTCCTTTGATAAATGGAATCTGACCGACGATTGATTTAATCAAAGTTGATTTTCCAATACCATTTGGTCCAACGATGGCGATGGCATCAAATTTCTTAACATCAATGTTGATTGGTTCAGATAAGATTTGGTTGTCATAGCCAATAGCAGCATCTGCCACTGTCAAAACAACGTTACCTGATACTTTGTCTGCATGGAAGGTCATGTTAGCAGATTTTTGACCAGCTGACGGTTTATCCAAGCGTTCCATTTTTTCCAATTGTTTGCGGCGGGCTTGCGCACGTTTTGTCGTTGAAGCACGCACAAGATTACGTTGCACAAAATCTTCCAGCTTAGCAATTTCTTTAGCTTGTTTTTCGTAATTTTTGGCTTCAAGTGCCAATTTCTCAGCTTTCAAATCCATGAATTTTGAGTAATTACCAACATAACGATCAAGCGAATGTTTTGTCAAATCAAGCGTCACTGTCGCAACTTTATCTAGGAAATAACGATCGTGGCTGACAATAATCAATGCACCTTGATAATTGACCAAGTAATTTTCAAGCCAAGCAATCGTTTCGATATCCAAGTGGTTGGTTGGTTCGTCAAGTACAAGAAGTTCAGGCTTTTCAAGCAACATTTTAGCAAGAGCCAAGCGCGTATTTTGACCACCAGACAACTCAGAAATTTTCATTTGCCACATCGATTCATCAAATTTGAAGCCGTTCAAAATGGCTTTGATTTCTGCCTCGTAAGTGAATCCACCTTTAACACGAAATTCTTCTGATAAACGGTCGTAATCCGACATCAATTTATCAAAAGCATCACCTGTTAGCTCTGCCATTTGCATTTCCATCTTACGAAGTCGAGATTCCATGCTGCGCACATCATCAAAGACATGCAACATTTCATCAAAAATGGTATTTTCTGACTCAAAACGACTATCTTGCGCCAAGTAAGACAAGCTCAAGTCACGTTTTGTATTGATTTCACCTGATGTTGGTGCTTCTTCACCGACTAAAATTTTAAGCAAAGTTGATTTACCAGCACCATTTCGCCCAACAAGCGCAATGCGGTCTTTTTCATCAACTTGAATATTAATATTGTCAAATAAGACATCGCCCGAAAATGAGCGTTCAATTTTGTTTCCTTGTAAAATAATCATAGTTCTATTTTAACAAATCCTCACTCGTTAAACTAGGATAATATCAAAAAATCTGCTCAAATGAGCAGATTTCATTACTATTGATTATAAATCGATTGCACTTTTTGGATATCAACCGTTTGAATGCTGTAGTATGATCCTGAAGACTGCATGACAGATTCTTCCTTATCGTCGTGGTCAAGCCCAATCGCGTGTCCCAATTCGTGCTCTGCTGTATAGACGATACGATTATGCGTGTAGCCATAATCATTATCAAGCAAGTAATAGGTATTTAACTTAACGTCCACATGCGTAATCTGATTAGTCAGCGCATTGGTTTCGGTCTCAGCAAGCCCTGCTGCTTTCGAGCTTGCATCAGAGTATTCCGTCGCAACAATATCAGCTGAACTTTCATCATTCACAAGCGTAAAAGTAAAAGCCCCCGTTGCATTCCAAGCACTGATGGCTTCTTCATAAGCATTTACCAAAGTTTTATTGGTCGTTTTAACATAAACCGTCGCTGAATTACTTGACCAACGTGCTCCAGAATAATGCGTGAAATCATCCGTTGACAATTCTTTTAAGTTAGTGGCAATATCGTCTTTATTGTCTGCAAAATAAGTCGTCACACTGTTTGCAATATTTGAAATAGAATTTGCTAACTGCGAGCTACTGTTATTAGCATAATAAAGCAGACCAAAACAAACAATAGCAAACAGGACGATGGTCTTGATAATTGCCCAGAAAAAACTCCAAATAATATTAATAATAAGACTTGGAATAAAGAAGATAATCTTAAATAATGTTCTCATACATAGCCTTTCTTTATCGGGTTTTTAGATAAACAAATTACCCTGGGCTTTAGTATAACAAGCAAAGCTTAAAAAAACAAGAAAAAAGAGGATTGAGCATTGCTCACCCTCCCTTTATTTTTATCTTACTTCCATGACGACTGGTAAAATCGCTGGGCGACGTTTTGTTTGGTCAAATAAGAACTTAGCGACTTCATCGCGAACAGCTCCTTTTAATTCACCCCAGTCAAAGTTTTCTTGTTCAAGATAATTTTCAACAGTTTGGTTAACCAATTCAGCTGATTCACGAAGGATATCACGACTCTTCTTAACGTAAACAAATCCGCGCGTGTGAATTTTCGCTTTTGATACAATTTTCTTTTCGCGTTTGTTAACAGTCAAAGCAACGATGAAGATACCATCTTCTGACAAGACTTTACGGTCACGAAGAACGATGTTACCAACATCACCGATGGCATTACCATCAATCATGACATCACCTGCTGGCACACTACCTTCATGGTTGAAACCATTTTTACCAAGAACCATGACATCACCACGTTTAACGATGTAGATGTTTTCAGGGTACATTCCCACTTCTTGTGCCAATTCAGCATGAGCTGCCAAATTACGGTACTCACCTTGAACTGGGAAAAGGTATTTCGGTTGAAGAAGGTTAAGCATCAACTGCAAATCACGTCCATTGGCATGACCTGAGACATTAAGTGTCTTCGTAATAAGGTTAACCGTACCACCAGCTTTGTAAATAAGGTTTTCAACACGCGCAACCGCTGCTTCTTTTGAAAGACTTGGTGTTGTAACGATGTAAACCAAATCACCATCTTTAATTTGAACATAACGGTGACGACCAAGTGCCATTTTATGTAGACCATTGATTGGTTCACCCATACGACCAGCTTCAAGAATAATCAATTCATGGTCTTCGTATTTGTGCATGTCTTTTGGTTTGATGATTAATTTTTCATCAACCAAACGAAGACGTTTCATACGAATCGCTGTGCGAACAATGTTTTCAGCGTCAAAACCTGTAAGAACCACACGACGACCGTATTCAGCAGCTGAATCAAAAACTTGTTGGATACGAACAAGGTTTGAAGCAACGGCAGCGATGATAACACGACCTTCAGCATCAGCAATAGCGCTATCCATTTCAGCAGCAACTTCTGCTTCACTAGCTGTCATGACGTGGCTTGTAGCATTCGCAGAATCAGAAAGAAGGGCAAGAACACCTTCACGTCCAATTTCTGTCAAACGTCCCAAGTCAGTGCGGTAATATTTACGCGCAGCTTGGTCAAACTTAAAGTCACCAGTATAGACAATATTTCCTTCATCGGTACCAACTACAATCCCTAGACTTTCAGGAACTGAGTGAGTTGTTTTGAAGAATGAAATTGTAGCATCTGCAAATTCAATTTCAGTTTCAGCGTCGATAACGTGGAAATTATTGAATTTCTTAACGTTGTTATTTTTCTTAACAAAGAGCTTCGCTAACTCAATAGTAAGTGGTGAACCAAAGACTGGCGCTTTGAATTCTTGCAAAATATAAGGCAAAGCTCCGATAGCATCGGCGTGCCCGTGTGTCAAGAAAATCCCTTGCACACGTTTTTTGTTTTCAATTAGGTAATCAAGGTTTGGAATGACTTCATCCACACCAAGTTGTTCATTTTCAGGATACTTCAGTCCAGCATCCAAAACGAAAATTGAGTCATTAACTTCTACCACATAGAGGTTTTTCGCATTTTCACGAACCCCACCTAGGGCAATAATTTTAATATCGCTCATGACGATGTTTTCTCCTCATTTTATTTTTTTATACGTGCAAACCATGTTTGCTTATTTCTTTACTAACGGTCCTTGCCTCCAAAAAGGTTAGCAAGTCGAATTACAGCAATTTAATTGTAACATATTTTCAGAAGATTTTCTTCTTTATGATTTGGAAAAGTCACTCAAGGCACAAAAAAACGCCCGAGGGCGTTTCATTTTATTCAAATAATTGATAGTAATCAGCGATTGCCATTTGGGCTTTTTCCTCTTGATTGAGATCTTTGATGATTTTTCCGTCTTTCATGACAATCAAGCGATTACCGTATTTCAAAGCGTCTTCCATGTGGTGTGTAATCATAAGCGCCGTTAACTGATCTCCTGTTACAAATTCATCTGTCAAGTTCATCAAAGACACGCTTGTTTTGGGATCAAGTGCTGCTGTGTGTTCATCGAGTAATAACAACTCTGGACGTTTCAGCGTAGCCATCAAAAGACTGAGCGCTTGACGTTGCCCACCTGATAAAAGACCAGTCGGCGTATCCAAATGTTTTTCAAGACCATTGCCAGTTCGTGCCACCAATTTCTTAAATTCATCTGTAAAACTGTGAATTTTTCGTGGCAAAAGCCCACGTTTTTCACCACGGTATTTGGCAATAAGAAGATTTTCAGCCACAGTCATACGTGGTGCTGTCCCCATTTTTGGATCTTGGAAGACACGCGCAAGGTAATTAGCACGTTTTTCAGCAGGCAGATGCGTCACATCTTTTCCAAGGATTGAAATGCTTCCGCTAGTTAACATCAAAGTCCCAGCAATCACATTGAAAAGAGTTGATTTACCAGCACCATTTCCACCTAAAATCGTTAAAAAGTCGTGTTCATAAATGGTCAAATTCACATCATCAAGGATTGTTTTGACCTCATCAAGGCCATTATTAACTTGAACGGTTGCATTTTTTAATTCGACAATTTTTTTCATCGTGATAAGGTCACTCCTTTAAAGAATTTATTTTTAAGAACAGGAACCATAAGACAAATAGCTAAGACAATGGCACTGAATAATTTGAGGTAGTTGGTATTGAAACCAAGGGCAATCACACCTGTGATTAAGAATTGGTACAAAATTGACCCAACCACGATAGCAATCAAACGTTCAAGTAGTGTCAAACCAGTTGAGTAAAGCACCTCACCGATAATGATACTTGCAAGACCGATTACAATAACACCAATCCCTTTTGACACATCAGCGTAGCCGTCTTGTTGACTGACAAGAGCCCCTGACAAAGCAATCAAACCATTTGAAATGGTAAGTCCCATAACTTCCATGCGGTCAGTATTGATTCCAAAGCTCTTTGCCATATCACGGTTATCACCAGTTGCGATGTAAGCTTGACCAAGACGTGTGTATAGAAAGAAAATCAACGCTGAAATGACGATTCCCACTGCTAAAAGACCAATGACCAAAAGATTTGTACTATCAGAAAATGGAAGCAAGGCTTGCAAAGGTTTGATGTTAAGCAAACCAAGGTTGGCACGTTTCATAACCATAAGCATAACGGAGTTACATGACGTCATTACCAAAATCCCTGCTAAGAGCGTTGGAATTTTTCCTTTAGTATAAAGTAGACCAGTAACAAGACCAGCTAAACAACCCGCAAGCATACCTGCCAACGTAGCTAACAAAGGATGTGTTCCGTGATTCATCAAAGTAACAGCTACTGCTCCACCAAGAGGGAAAGATCCTTCAGTCGTCATATCTGGAAAATTAAGAATTCGGAAAGTCAGGTAAATTCCTAAACCAAGAATCCCCCACAAAAGACCTTGTGAAACTGACGAAATAATCATATGATGTTTTCTCCTTCTCTCCTAATTTTCATCTGCTTTGACAGCTACTGTTGCTTTTGACAACATGCTATCTGGAATCGTAATGCCAAGTTCTTGGGCTTCTTTCAAGTTAAGGGTTGGGGTACCAGTATTAACGATGTTAACTGGGACGTCTGACACCTTTTTACCTGCCAGTAATTTAACCGCAATTTTTGCTGTTTCAACCCCTAAATCATATTGACTTTGAGCGACTGAAGCGATGCTTCCTTGTTCAACCATGGTGTCCACACATGAATAAACTGGAATCTTAGCAGCGTTTGCTGAGTTAACAACAGTTGAAAAAGCTGAGGCAATGGTATTATCTTGTGGAACAAAAACAGCATCGACTTTACCAGTCATGACAGACATGGTTGTTTTAATTTCATTGGTTGATGGAACAGCGTATTCAATTACATTGATACCAGCTGCTTTAGCGTATTTTTTAAATTCAGCCACTTGAGATACGGAATTATCTTCGCTACTAGCATACAAAACTCCGATTGTTTTAGCGTTTGGTGTAATTTCTTGAATCATCTCAACCGTTTGTTTAATCGGTACTTGGTTAGAAACTCCTGTTACGTTTCCTTCCGGTTTTTTCAAATTCTTAACCAATTTTGCTCCGACTGGGTCTGAAATAGCTCCCATCACAACTGGAATGTCTTTGGTTGCTGAAGCTAGTCCTTGAGCAGCTGGTGTTGCAATCCCAATAACCACGTCATTTTTAGCATGAACCAATTGTTTGCTCATGGTTTGGATTTTACTTTGGTCACCTTCGGCATTTAAGACAGTAATCTTAGCATTATCTTTGTCATAACCTGCATCAGCTAAACCATCTTCAATCCCTCTTTCGATCTCATCAAGAGCATCGTGGGTAACATATTGTAAAATACCGATTTTAATATCTCCATTTTTTGCTGACTCATTTTTAGTCTGGTCATAAATCATTGAACCAGCTACTAAAATGACAAGGGCAATAAGTGTTGCAATAAGTGCTTTATTTTTCATATTTTTCTCCGTTGAACAATCTAATTTATTTAATACCTTATTTTCAATTTGATGAGTCAACTAAAAAGAAAAGCGTCTAGTAATTGCTTACTACACGCTTTTTTATCTTGTAACTAAGATTAGCGCATAGATACTTTTTAGAAGTACTCCAAAAGTCGTATCTATGCAACAACATAAACACAACTTTTACATACGCCAACTTTGCCAACTTGTAAGAGTTTGTGTCATGTTCATATCTTAGCTTCCTCCTGTGTTTTTTAATAATTATAACCTAAATTCTGAAAATTTCAAGTTCTTTTCGAAATTTTCTTATTTTTATTCAAAACACTTATTTGCCATGCTCAAACTTTAGCTTAAATGCTTGATAAAACTTCTAATAACCTTTGGAAGAGTGTGATAAGAATAAGGTTTGTAGAGTCTTTCTTTCCAAGTATGAGCTCCAATACCGTAAACGCCCAAGTCAAGAGCTGGAATGTCAAGTTTTCTGATGGTATCAACTGGCAATGGATAAATTGCATCCATCAGAGGAAAATTCGCTTTTAGTTTTTCAATGTCTTCTGGACTTTCTCGCATCGCAAGATAGCTAGAATCACTTAAAAATGGGAAAAATCGTCGTTTCACAAAATGTTCTTCAGGAAATTCTGCCATCATTTTTTCAAGCGCTTGGTCAACATTGCTGTCACAGTCAGTATAATTGTGAGGACAAAACGGCGGTGCTAAAAAGACAATCACTTTTGATTCATCTGACTGTGTTTTTTCCTCAAGGTAATCAATCAAATCAAAACCAACTTCTCGTTTGTCAAAATCTCCGATAGTTTCAAAAAACTCCCTAATCAAGGCTTGGCTATCAAAACCTTTTTTCTCCAAAACATCTAGATACTGCGAAAAAGTCATCACAGTAATATCATGTGAAATCTGGCTATGAATATGACTTCTTTCTGAATAAATCTTAAATCGTTCTTTATAATGTCTTGAAACCTCATGGACAGCCTCACGACTAGCTTCCATTAAGGTGTGCAAAATGGTATCTGCACTTTTTTCATATAAGAAAGTATTGAAGTAAAGATTGGCACGCTTGTTTGTTTGGACATTATAAAAATCCTTGCAATCTCGTTGTAAAAGCACAGAACTTGGCAATATATCTTCATTGTCAATTTTTTCAACTAAATCAAGGTTGGTATTGATTTTAAGATTAATCGCACTAGAAATCATTGTGGCATCAATGCCCATTAGGCAACTACCAACATGCGTTTCTCTCCCTTTGATGTAAAAACATGTCAGCATTTTTCCAGCTGCGCCCGTGTAGATATATTTCTTATCATCACCGTCATATGATGGCGAAATAAAATCTGTATTGATAGCCACTTTAAAATCATAGCCAGCTTTACGCAAACGTAACAGTTCACTTGAGGCTTGAATAGCACCCGTATGGTCATTTTCCTCAACACAATTGGTCATCACAAGTAAATTACAGGGCAGTTCATCCATGTGTTCCATGTAATACAAAAGTGTTGCAATATTGACCGCATCGCCTGATTTCATATCAAGAATACCTCGTCCAAAGAGCCAATCACCTGATTTGGCATGCTCTTGAACGCCAGGGTCATCGTCATAATCTTTAAAAAAATCTAGCAGAGCATCTGGATCATTTGCGATTGTCTTTAGTGGACCATAATCCTCTATGCCTACGGTGTCCATGTGCGAATGTAGAATGACAGTCTTAGTTGTTCCTGATTTTTTGAGCAGTGCAAAATTATTTTTTCGTCTCAAGGAGTCGTTTTCCAAAACCTGCTGCCAGAGGTCTTCTGGGTGATCTTTAAAATACGGTGCTGACTGCAATAAGTCATAAATGGCATCTGCCAGCTTGACCTCTCCTGCTGTACCATTTACCGAAAGAATGGACACCAAATATTTAGCAATTGCTTCGATGCGCTCTGGCAAACTGTAGGCTTCAATCGTTTCAAATTTCATGATGATACTCCTTTAAAATGGCAACTGCATTTTTAACCGTTTGAACTTGCAAGGTATTCAGACTTTCTTGACTGTAAAAGGCTGAATGCGGCGTTAGAATAACATTCTCACGTCCAAGCAAAGGATTGTTAAGCAGATCTGGATTTTCACTTTCTAAAACATCCAAGCCAGCACCAATCACTTTGCCCTCATCAAGTGCTTCTACCAAGGCTGCTTCGTCAACCAGACTACCACGCGCCACATTGATAAAAATCACCGGTTTCTTCAATTTCTTAAAGAAATCACGATTAAAGAAATGCTCATTTGCCGAATTAGCAAATAAATGCAAGCTAATCACATCAGCTTCTGCTTGGATAGTCTCAACCGAGACCAATTTGACCCCAATTTCTTCTGCCACTTCTTCTGGCAAAAAAGGATCGTAGGCAATCACTGACATGCCAAAACTTTTCGCACGTTTTGCCACTGCTTGACCAATTCGACCAAGCCCAAAAATCGCCAAAGTTTGCGAGGACAAACGCTTCACTTCACCAGCTTTTTGATAACTCCAAAAACCAGCTTCAATGTATTTACGATGAATAAAAAGTTTTTGATTTAGTGCTAGTAATAGAGCAATCGTGTGGTTGGCAACGTCTTCTGTCGAATAAGCTCCTAAATTTCGAATAGCAATGCCTAACTTCTCAGCATACTCACAGTCAATGGTATTTGTTCCCGTAGCATTAACCGCAATACCTTTCAAATCTGGAAATTTTGCCAGAATATTTTCCTTCAAGGGAAGAAAGGCTGTCAAAAGAACATCCACACCAGACATTCGCTCGATGAACTCATCCTCATTGATATAAGGGTAAACAAAAATTTCGCTATCGGCAGGTAAAAGTTCCTTTAAAAGGTTAACTTCGATACTCAAATCACGCTCCGCCAAAACATTTGGATAATCAGAAATTAACACTTTTAACATGATCTTTCTCCTTTAAAATAGCATCTACCTCACTGACTAGACGATGCATTTCTTGCTTGGTTCCAATTGTGATACGAACATAATCTTTAACCTCTGCTATGTCATAACGACGAACCAAAATATGACGCTCACGCAATTTTTCATACAATTCTTCCCCTGAAATCAGGTGTGAAGAGGCATAGACAAAGTTTGTCTTACTGTTTAAAACCTTAAAACCTAAAATTCGCAAAGCTGATGTCAAGAAATCACGATTTTCGATAATTTCCTTAACATGTCTTTCAAAATGAAATTCATCTTCAAGACTTGCTAGAGCAACTTCTTCTTGTAGCAAACTCACATTGAATGGATTAACCGTCATTTTTAAATCTTCCATATCTTTGATAAGTTCTTTACAAGCAACCGCGTAACCAATACGACCGCCGGCTAATTGACGCGATTTGGAAAAAGTACGAACCACAATGAGATTTGAAAATTCTTCAACTAAGGAAATCGCTGATTGCGAAGCTCCACCAAAATCAATATAAGCTTCATCAACAATCACCAATCGCTCAAGATTCGAGGCAAGCAACTTCTTGATAGCTGACAAAGGTTTTAAAAATCCTGTTGGGGCATCTGGATTCACCACTAAAACGGCGTGGGGAAGTTTTTCATAATCTGATAAATCAACGCGTAAATCTTTTGTCAAAGGCACTTCCAACGCATCATACCCAAAGGTATCAGCGTAGCCTTTATAAAAAGGATAAGTCACTTTCGGAAAAGCAAGTTTATCGCCTCGTTCAAAAAATGTTCTAAAGATTAAATCTAAAACATCATCTGCTCCTGTTCCAACAATGATGTTTGTTTCATCCATTGAATGTAAATCAGCCAATTTTTGACGTAATTTGTGCTGACAAGGATCATTGTAATAATTTAAATTCTGAGCATTTTTCAAAACCTCTAAAACACGAGGACTAGGCTCTTGTGAACTTTCATTGGCATTTAATTTAAGGTAATCATCTCCAAGTTGTTCACCAGGTTTGTAAGCGACAATAGTTTCAAATGATTTAGCTAAAAATGTTGACATAACAAACTTTCTAAATTGTTTTTTACGTGGCAATCCACATCTACAAATGATAATTAAAAGTGATTAATAACGTTCAAGCGGGAAAGTCATGCAATGCACGCCACCACCTGCTTTCAATAACTCCGTCATATCGACCTCTATGACTTCCATGCCTTCACTGCGAAGTGCTTCGTTAATAAAAATATTTTGTTTTAAACTCATCACACGATTATCTCCCAAAGCTTCAACGTTATAACCATGTTTAAAAATCATGTCTTGCGTTCCAGAAATAATCTTAATGCCTTTTTCCTTGACCAAGGTAACAAAATCTTCTGGCAATCCAGCTTCATAAGCAATAGCAAGTTTCGGTGCCACTAAGTTAAAGCACATATCCAGATGAAGATAGTCTGGATTTGCCTTAACAGCATAGACCTTGTAACCATATGGTTCTAATTGCTTACGAATTTCATCAACACCTGTGAGATTGGTGCGATCAATCACCCCAATCGCTAATGTCTTCTCATCAATAAATGCAAAATCACCCCCTTCAAAGTAACCTTCAGTAACTTCAGCAATTTTTGGAATGCCAAGCCCCGCCATAATGTCTTCGTAATGACGACGTTCCTCAAAACGAATAGGCTTTTTAAAACGCCCTAAGATATATCCTTCCTTAACATCACCTCCAAAATCTCTAGCAAAAACTGCATTTGGCATTTTTTTACCAGAAGTGACCTGGACCACTTCCACGCCATTATCCTGGTAAGCTTTGACCACAGCGCCGTACTCTTGCATCATTTTGTCGTGGTCCAAAGGTTCAGTGTACTTCTCTGAAATCACATTAATCGGTGCCGCACTTACCAGAAAATCTGGTCGGCACATTAACACTTTTCGCAAACGACTGGTTCCATCAATTACTGCCATAAGAATCTCCTCCTACTCATTTTCTCCCGTATTTTTTTGCGCTAAAGCACTATAGGTTTTCATCCATTTATCAAAGCTACCATCTTTTTTATCTTGCTCAATCAACTTATCCACGTAAACCTTGAGCGATTGATTGCCTTTAGTTAATGCCATAGCTGTCTCAGTTGTCCCTGGTAAATCAATATCAGCATAAGTCAATTCACTGTTGCTTGCGATATATTGGTCAGCTACCGTATCATCAGCAACCACAGCATCCACTTTTCCTTGCACTAAATTTAAAAACGCATCTGGCAAACTTGATAAGGCAACTATTTGTTTGGGTTTGATGTCCTCTTTGACCACATCTTCTTGCGTTGTTGATTTTTGTACTGCAATCGAACTTTGTGCTAAATCAGCAATCGCAGTGTACTGAGCAGCTGAATCTTTACGAACAACAACTTTATTGAATTGCTTGACATAGTTTTGTGTGAAATCGACCGATTTTTCACGTTCTTTTGTCTTTGTCATCCCGGCAATGGCAATATCAGCATTTACTGACGTGATTGTCCCTAGAATCGAATCAAAATTCATATTTTTAACCACTAATTTCACCTGCAATTTATCTGCTAATTGTTTAGCAAAAGCTAAGTCAACTCCAACAGCTTTCTTGTGGCCTGATGACAAATCGTAAAACTCATAAGGTGCGTAACCAATATTGGTCGCAACAACCAGCTGACCAGAGTTCTGAATCTTCTCGATGCTTCCAACTGCTGTATTTGTTTCCCTATGATTAAGAGCAAAGGCACCAATCATCATTGCCATAAAAGCTGCTGTCACGAGCAAGCTCTTCCAACTAGCTTTAATAGTTTGCACCAGCTCGGCCCATTTTTCAGCCAATGACAAAGCATCTTCTGAACTGCGATTCATCTTTCTTTCATAATGCGCAACGATACGCGTAGTTGAAAAAGTAAAAACCAAATAAACAATCCCAACAGCAATCACCGCTTGAAAAGGTTTATAAGAAATGCCTTGAATAGTGCTTGCTGTAAACATCAAATCAGCAACCCCAATCACCGATGCTTGCGAACTTGATTTAATGTTATTCGCAAATTCATTTCCCAAAGTTGGCAAAATATTTTTAAACGCCTGCGGGATAATCACATACCGATAAGCTTGAAATTTATTAAATCCAATGCTTCTAGCCCCTTCAAATTGTCCTGAATCTACCGCTTGAATCCCAGACCGATAAATCTCAGCAACAAAGACCGATTCTCCAACCGTTAATCCCGTTAAGGCTGCAATCAAACGGTCTAAATCAACACCAAAAAGCGTACTTTTAGGAATATTTAGCCCCAGCATGGGCAAGCCATAAAAGAAGAGTGACAAAATGACTAGCATCGGCAAACCACGAATCACTTCAATGTAAAGTTTTGTCAATCCACTAATCAAAAGATTGTCACTCATCCTAGCTGCGGTGACAACACCCCCTAGAATCAGGGCTAAAACCATGGAAACCACCGATAAAAAGACCGTCATCAGGGCACCATCTAAAATAAATCCACCATAACTTTCCAGAAACCCACCAAACATAACTCTCTCCTAGACCTAACTTATAAAATTTGCTTCAAAAAACTTGCCACACGTTGATTTGGATAAGAACGATTCACCTCTTCAGGTAGCATGTCTGCGATTAACTCACCATTTTCAAGAAAAACAATACGATCTGCCACTTCTTTTGCAAAACCAATCTCGTGCGTCACAATAATCATGGTCGTACCACTTTTAGCAATAGCTTTCATCACCTGCAAAACCTCACCAACCATCTCAGGATCAAGCGCTGAAGTCGGCTCATCAAATAAAATAATGTCAGGTTGCATTGCCAAAGCTCTTGCTATAGCCACACGTTGTTTCTGACCACCAGACAGATTTTCAGGATAAGCATCCTTCTTATCAAGTAAGCCCACTGCCATCAGCAAGCGAAAAACAATTTCATCCACCTCTTCACTGCTTTTTCGGTGTAATTTTTCTGGACCGATACCAATATTTTTAGCAATGGTCATGTTATTAAAAAGGTTAAAGTGTTGAAAGACCATATTGACATGTTCTCGTAGCAAATTGTCATTCATATTCAGGTCGTAAATGTTCTTTCCCATAACCGCAATTTCACCACCGTCAACCTTTTCCAATTTATTAATCGTTCGAATCAAGGTTGATTTTCCACTTCCAGATGGTCCAATCAAAACCACAACCTCACCTTTTTTAACAGACAAGTTGATATTTTTTAGGACTTCTTGCTTACCATAACTTTTTCGAATGCCCTTCATTTCGATCATATACTTCGCTGTCAAATCGAAAGTCGCCAACTCCTCTTCCAAAGCAACCATACCGCAGACCTCTTTCTTAATTGATGTCAATATTTTATAATTTTCAGAATTTTATTTCAATAGTTTATGTTAGGTTTTATGACATATGTATGGATTTTTTCTATTTTTTTATGATTTTGGTGATTATTTTCTTTATTTTCAAATCCTTGTTTATAACTTTTATTTATGATAAAATCAAAAATATGAAATCTAGTTATAAGTTATCCATTTTTGACTTCAAATTAATCAAAGACATTTATGAAACACAGAGTTTCTCTGAAGCTGCTAAACTTAATAATATCAGTCAACCAGCTGTTTCTAAGCGTGTAAAAGAAATCAACAACAATTTATGTGAGGTTTTCTTACGTAAAAATAAAAAAATCTCCCTGACACCTAAGGGAAAAGACATTTATCAATTTGCTAATCAGACATTGCTTGCTTTTAACAGCCTGCTTGATAATTTGGACTCTACCTTTGAGCAAAGTATCATTCTTGGTTCTGACACCTCTTATCTCAAGACCTATTTGTCAGCCATTCAAAAATATTTGCCAGAAAACCGAAAACTCAATGTCCAAACTTACAGTAATTCCCATCAGATTTTTCAAGCGCTTTTGGATGACCAAATCGACCTTGGAATTATGTCAGGCAGTTACACCCAAAAAGGTGTGCTCAAACTCCCACTCCGTTCTGACAAATTGATGATTGTCGGGCAAAGAGAGCTCATCGAAAAATTTGACAAGGGTGAAGAATCACTTTTCTTACTCTATCACATGACCAGCAGTTACCACAATTTCTTAAAAGAATTTATCAAGATTAACCAGCTGCCAACCCAACACCATATTTCTATCGATAACCTCTCACTGATCGAGCACGAGGTCCTTAAAGGTACTGGCATTACCATCGTCAGTCAAGACATTGCTGAACGTCTGCTTGAAAATCAAAATATCATTTCAAGCTCAAAAAAACTAAAAGACATTTTCATCAAGACCTACGCCATCGTCAAAATGGAAAACAAACATTACCAAGACCTTCTAACGATTATTCAAAAACTAAAAAAATCGTAAGAGGCAAACTTTCCCATCTCGCAAAGCCCAGATTTTGCAAGGGTTATGGTATAATAGAAGAATTGAAAACATGAGATTAGAAAGGAGACGTCGTAAACTTCTTATCGCTTTTGATGAGCTAGTATTACGGCAACTTTAATCATGTCATTTGATGGTTTTTTCCTACACCATTTAACCAAAGAATTACAAGACGAGCTTCTCTACGGACGCATTCAAAAAGTTAATCAGCCTTTTGAGCACGAGCTTGTTTTAACCATTCGTAATAACCGTAAAAACTATAAACTGTTACTTTCTGCCCACCCTGTTTTTGGGCGCCTGCAAATTACTAAAACAGACTTTCAAAACCCTCAAACACCTAATACCTTTACCATGATTATGCGTAAATACCTTCAAGGTGCGGTTATTGAAAACATCACACAAATTGAAAATGACCGTGTTTTAGAAATCGCCTTTTCAAATAAAAATGAAATTGGTGACAACATCAAGGTTACCTTGGTTGTTGAAATCATGGGCAAACACAGTAACATCATCTTGATTGATAAGGTTGAAAGTAAGATTATCGAATCTATCAAACATATCGGTTTCTCACAAAACAGCTACCGAACAATCTTGCCTGGTTCAACTTACATTGCACCGCCAAAAACAGATGCTAAAAATCCTTTTACTGTTTCAGATGAAAAATTATTTGAAATCTTACAAACCGAGGATTTGGCACCACGTCATCTTCAAAAACTCTTCCAAGGTTTGGGACGTGATACCGCTGAAAATTTGGCAGCTCAGCTTAGTGATGACAAACTCAAACAGTTCCGTGCTTTCTTTGCTCGACCTGTCCAGCCAAATATGACTGACAAATCATTTGCTGCTGTGCCATTTGATAAGAGTGGTCAAACTTTTGACAGCCTTTCAGAGTTGCTAGATGTTTTCTATCAAGATAAAGCTGAACGCGATCGTGTTAACCAACAATCAAGCGACTTGATTCACCGTGTTCAGACTGAGCTCGATAAAAACATCAAAAAGCTAGCAAAACAAGAAAAAGAATTGACAGCTACTGAAAACGCCGAAGAATTCCGCCAAAAAGGCGAACTCTTGACCACTTATCTCTCAATGGTGCCAAACAATCAAGACCAAGTGGAACTTGATAACTACTACACTAACGAAAAAATCACCATTGCTCTTGATAAAAGTTTGACCCCTAACCAAAATGCTCAGCGCTATTTCAAAAAATACCAAAAACTAAAAGAAGCCGTTAAACACTTAACTGGCCTCATCGAAGAAACTAAACACACAATCACTTATCTTGAAAGTGTTGAGACAGCTCTAAGTCACGCTTCTATCTCTGACATCGAAGACATTCGTGAAGAGTTGGTCGAAACTGGTTTTGTCAAACGCCGCACGCGCGATAAACGTCACAAACGTAAAAAACCAGAACAATACCTTGCTTCAGATGGTAAGACAATCATCATGGTCGGACGCAACAACCTGCAAAATGATGAATTAACCTTCAAAATGGCGAAAAAAGGTGAACTCTGGTTCCACGCTAAGGATATTCCAGGTAGTCACGTACTCATCAAGGACAATCTTAACCCAAGCGATGAAGTCAAGACTGACGCCGCTGAATTAGCAGCTTATTACTCAAAAGCTCGCCTATCAAATCTTATCCAAGTCGATATGATTGAAGCTAAAAAACTCAACAAACCTACTGGTGCCAAACCTGGTTTTGTCACATACACTGGTCAAAAAACACTTCGCGTTACACCAACCGAAGAAAAAATCAATAGCATGCGCATTGAAAATAAGAAATAACTTGCTGTTAAGATTACTAAAAAGACATTGGCTAAAAGCCAATGTCTTTTGTTTATTCTTCAGTTTTATCGATTAATTTTGAGTGACGGTAACCATAAGCAAAGTAAATGATTGTTCCAATCACAAAGGCAATGATAAAGCCAAACCATGTCTCAAGCTTACATTGTGTCATCAAAGCAAAGCAAACCACAATTGATAGAATTGGTAAGAATGGCACCCAAGGTGTTCTGAATTCACCTTCTTTTGGCTCACCAAAATCTTTACGAAGTTTGATAACCCCAAAAGCAAGCAAGATAAGGTATGCAAGTGTCACAATATTAACTAACAAAGCTAGAATTTCCAAAGGAAAGACCCCTGAGAAGAACATTGTGACAATACCGACAAAAATAGTCGCTTTCTTAGGAACTTTGCTCTTTGGTGTTAATTCTTGGAATTGCTCAGGCAAAAGCCCATCACAACTGACATTGTAAATCACACGTGACAAGGCAAACATCATAGAAATACATACCGTTACCAATGTCAAAATCACCACAACAGAAACGATATTACCAACCAAAGGGAAACCAATGCTACGTAGAACAAATGGCACCACATCAGCCGTGTTCAATTTTGTATAATGAACAGTTCCTGTCAAAACCAAAGTAACCAAGACATACAACAAAGTTGTCAATCCAATTGAAAAGAAGATACCTTGTGGAATTTTCTTTTGAGGTTCTTTGGTTTCATCAGCCGCCATCGAAATAGATTCAAATCCAAGGAAAGCAAAGAACATCAATGATGCACCAGCCATGATACCAACTTTACCACCATAAATTTGACCAAATCCGAACGGTGCAAAATCACTCCAGTTTTGCGTATTGATTGCTGTCAGACCAAGAGCGATAAAGATAATCAAAACGGCTAATTTAAAAATAACCAAAACCGAATTAAATCTTAATACCGTTTGAACCCCTAACACAACAAGGGCTGTCACACAAAGTAATAAGATAACAGGAACAATATCAATATAAGTTCCCTTTGCAGGATTAAAAGGACCACTCAAAGCTGTCGGTAAACTAATGCCGAAAGTTTTCAAGAAAGCCTTTAAATACTCTCCCCAACCAGAGGCTGCCGTTGAAATCGCTCCTGCAAATTCAATCATCATAAACCAACCTGCAATCCAAGCTGGGTACTCTCCAAAAACAGTATACAAATAACGATACACGCCACCTGAATGTGGCAAACGTGAAGAAAATTCTGCAAAGAATAAAGCTGACATGGTTACACAGATAGCAGCAATAATAATTGAAATAGTAATCGCAGGTCCTGCATATTGAGAAGCACCTACTCCTGTTATCGTGAAAATCCCAGTCCCAACAATCGAACCTACCCCTAAAAAGATAAGTTCAGCAAGCCCCAGGCGTCTTTGCAAATGACTTGTCTTTTGCGCCATCGGGGTCTTTCGAAAAATATCCATACATTCTCCTGTTTTTTCTTTGAAATCGTCATGCAATTCTTATAATTCTATTAATTCTTGATACAAGATTCACATGCACAACGTCTTTTATTTTAGGATAAATATAAGTAAAAATCAACTCTATACCTCATTTTTATCCGTAAAAAAACACATTGCTAAAACAAGATAAACTCGTTTTTAGAAATGTGCCTTTTTCATATGCGATAACTAGACGATTTATTCGCTTTTTTTGATGTCTTCTTTCAATTCGTCCATGTTAAATTTTGCAAAAAGGTATTTGCGGTCTTGAACTGGGAAACGTTGATCAAGTTGGTCAACAGGTCCTACTTCAACCACACCTTCTGAAATCACAAAATCCATCACATGACCACCAAAGGTCAAATCATCTGAAATAAAGTGTAGATGATAACCAGCAACACTTACTCCGTGGAACATCTTAGGTGTCCAGATACCCACAATAGTTCCTGTGACATTTTCACGCGAATATTCAGGTTGGCGTGTTGCAACTTCTGCAAATTTTGTATTTGGCGCAGATTTTGGAATCATGCGAACATGCATGTTAGAAAAAGTCCCTTTAATTTTAATCGAACGGAACAAATTCACCCCATCATAATATGACTCGATGCGTTTTTTCAACTCAGCATCTGTCATTTCAAAACGTTGTTTAAAAATCACTTCTGCTTGATGAGGAACAACTGCAGCGTAAGGAACTTTGACATCATCAGAAACCTCAACAATTTCAGGTTTCCCGTTTGAACCGATAGCTTGATAGGCTTTACCGTCTAGAATAATCAACTCTCCATCAATAGAATCGAGTGTTCCGATTCCCAAATCACCGTGCTCTAGTAGCTCACCAATGGTTAATGTTCCACCATAAAGACCAGCCATTAGGGCACTTAAGGTATTATATTGAAAAAGTTTAATTGCTTCTGACATATTCTCCTTCACTTTCGTCATTAAAAATTAACTGTCATTAATATTTTATTGCCAAATTCGTTAAATTGCAAGCTTAATAAAATTCGTCTGGTAAGATTGTTTCACCAAGTTTGATATTATCTTTGTAATCGATTGGAATATCGATAAGAACTGGGCCATTGGCTGCTTCAGCAAGAGCTTTTTTGAAGGTTGCTTCAAAACCTTCTTTGCTATCAACACGGTAACCTTTAGCACCAAAACTTTCAGCGTATTTGACAAAGTCAACTGGTCCGAAATCAACACCTGAAGAACGACCGTATTTCATCTCTTCTTGGAATTCAACCATGTTGTATTTACCATCATTCCAGATAATGTGAACGATTGGTAAATTAAGACGAACTGCAGTTTCTAATTCTTGCGCTGAGAAGAGGAAACCACCATCACCAGATACAGAGATAACGGTTGTATTTGGACGAACAAGGGCTGCTGAAATTGCCCAAGGAAGTGCTACACCGAGTGTTTGCATACCATTTGAGAAGAGTAGGTGACGTGCTTCGTATGATTTGAAGTAACGTGCCATCCAAATGTAGTGACTACCAACGTCAACAGTTACAGTCATATCATCTGTGATATTTTCTTGCATAACATCAATCACATCAAGTGGGTGAACCACACCAGGATTTGAGTCACGGTCAAATTTCACATCTTCAACCACATTTTTCTTAAGATTTTGAAGGTAGTCTACTGATGCTTTTGGCAAAGTGTAACCATTAACTGCTGGTAAAAGCAAATCAATCGTATCAGCAATATCACCAATCAATTCACGTTCAGGTTGGAAATAAGTATCAACTTCAGCTTGAGCCACATCAATAACAATGATACGTGCTGAAATCTCAGCGTTCCAGTTTCTGGCTTCGTATTCAATTGGGTCATAACCAATCGCAATGACAAGGTCAGCTTTTTTAAGCAACATGTCCCCTGGTTGGTTACGGAAAAGTCCTACACGACCAAAGAAAGTGTCTTCTTCAAGTTCACGTGATACGATACCTGCCCCTTGAAAAGTTTCAACAACTGGCAATTTAACAGCTTCAAGCAATTTACGAATTGATTTTGTGACCGCACGTGTTGAAGCACCATTTCCCAAAAGTAAAACTGGCAACTCAGCATTGCGAATCGCTTGAGCAAGATAGTTCACGTCGTCAACAGATGCTGAACCAAGTTTAGGGTCAGTTAGTGGCTTAATAGCTTTTACAGATACTAAACTATCCGTAACGTCTTGCGGAATTGAGATAAAGCTTGCGCCGCGTCGACCTGATTTAGCTACACGGTAGGCATTGGCGATGATTTCAGAAAGTGTATTTGGGTCATGCACTTCAACAGCTGACTTCGTTACTGGTTCCATCATCGCAACGTTTTTCATTGATTGGTGTGAACGTTTCAACAAGTCACAACGTTTTACTTGTCCTGAGATGGCAAGAACTGGGTCACCTTCATCAGTCGCCGTTACAAGACCAGTTGCTAAGTTTGACACACCAGGACCACTTGTTGTAATTACAACACCTGGATTACCAGTGATACGTCCGATACCTTGCGCCATAAAGGCTGCATTTTGCTCATGACGTGCCACAATCAATTTTGGACCTTTGTCTTCGAGTGTATCGAAAACACGGTCAATTTTTGCGCCCGGAATACCAAAAACGTATTCGACGTCATGGTTAATAAGGCTATCTACAACAAGATCAGCCCCATATTGCTTTTGTTCAGTCATTTTATCTCCTATATGTCTTTAGATGACTAATTAAGAACAGATTTTAAAGTTCCAATACATCACAATTTCAAGAAAATCTGGCGATAAAATTAGTCAAATCTAAATCACAAATTTTTATTTTTTCACAAATATGAATCAATTATACCATAGTTTTACGAAAAGTTTGTGAAATTTCGCTTGTGAAATTTTTCTTTATCTTTCTAAAGTAAGGTTGAAAACATTCTTGAAAATTACAAGAAAAAACACGACGAAATTGTCGCGCTTTTTACTCTATTTTTTTCGTCTTGTTCTGACAAAATCATAGATGGTCATCAAGATAAAACCACCAAATACCACAAGAATATTGCGAAGTGGTTCACCACTTTGATCAAAGAATGATAGCAAAACAAAAATGATAATAACCGTTATTAGGTTACTAGCCAAAAGACTCTTAAAATTCATCTTCATTTAAAAATTCCACCATATTGACATCATCTGGAACCAAAGTCAAATAACGTTTAGCCACATCTTTGGCACGATCTGTATAACCAAATTCGCGCAAAATATAAGCATAGTCTTGCAAGAATTCTGGATTATCTGCCAAATCCGTTGCCAAATCATCATAAATCTTGAGGGCTTTTTTATCAGCTTCAAGTGCTTGATAGGCTTTGGCAATATTCCATTTAGTAAGCACATTATCAATGTTGTCACGATTAAGGGCAACAACATCATCATAGCGTTCTTCTTCTAAGTACAAGTTAGTCAAACGCATCAAAACATCTTCATCATCAACTGCTACGTCTTTAGCTTTCAAAAGATAGCTTTCGGCTTGTTTGGTATCGTGTAATTCATACGAAAATTGTGATGCTGCGAGCAAAAGATTGGTATCAAATTCATTTTTAGCCAAACCTTTTTGAACCAAACGAAGTGCTTCTTCAGTTTTATTTTCTTCATGAAGAGATTGTGCGTAAACATACTCATACCCTTCAAAGTCAGGGTTCATTGTCTCCAATTGTTTGAAGTAAATATTTGCTTTTTGGTATTCATCTTGGTCATACAAAATTGTCGCTAATTCAAAGATTGTATTGTCATCGTATTCAATCTCAACAGCTTTTTCAAGAAACTCGATAGCTGCTTCGAATTTTCCGAGACTAGCGTAAGCACGACCGATACGTTGATAAGTTGACACACCAGTTAGTTCAAGAATATCTCGATTATCTAGCTTAGCGTATTCTTTGATAGCTTGGTTGTAATTACCAAGTTCCATTTCGATTTCAGCCAAACCAAAAATAACCAAAGGTTCATCACTAATCTGACTAGCCTGGAGAAGTTTTTCACGCGCAACGTCAGCTAGCCCTTCCATTTCATAGATATCTGCCATAACAAGCAAAGCAGACAAATAAGCATCGCTCTCAGGAGAAATAGCATCAAGATACAAGAAAGCACCTTCGATGTCACCATCTTCAGTCGCAATCTGAGCTAGATTGATATTAACTTCAGGATAATCTTCACGTTCTTGCAAATAAATTTCTTTTGCTTGTGGCAAGAACCCAATGCTTTCAAGATACTCTGCCAATTCCAAAAGTGTCTCAGCATCGTCTTCTTTCAAAGCTCGTTTAAAATATTTATTGGCGTGCTCCAAATCTTGACTCTGGATTGAGGCAACCATTTTTTCACTATTTAACATCTTTTGATTCTTCTTCTCCTTCTTCTACAATTAACTCTTCTTCATATAAACCACTGACAGCTTTGTACCAGTCAAAAATTTCTTTAACAACCACCTTGATAGAGGCATAAACCGGAATTCCAAGGAACACTCCCCAAATACCAAACATTGAGCCAGACGTTAGCAAAATAAACATAATGGTAATCGGATGGATGCTTAACTTGCTTCCCAAAACCAAAGGTGCTACAAAACGCCCTTCAATCGTTTGTTCAACCACGAAGGTCACAAGAACCTTAATCAGCATAATTGGTCCTTGAACAATCCCCATAATCACAACCGGAACCATAGCTAAGAAACTACCAAGATATGGAATCATATTAAGGAACCCTGCAATAATACCAAAAGTTGCCGCATAACGCAAACCAATCATATTAAAGAAGATTGTGAACATGATTCCAACAACAATCGCAACGGTTACTTGACCTTGAACATAACCAGCAAGCTGCTTGTTGATATCTCCAAGAATACGTGACGTTGGACGACGCATTCTAGTCGGAAGTGCCTTAATCAACCCCTCTTTCATCTTATGACTATCTCTTAAGAAATAAAAGAGAATGAAAGGCGACATGATGATAGCTAAGGTCACGCGAGCAATGGCACTAGCAAAGCTTGATGCCCAGTCAATTGCATTCTTAGAAAAGCTTTCCGCATAATCAACAGCTTTATTACTGATATTGGCTAGCATATCTTGCAATTCTGACTGATAATTAGCCAACCAAGGACTCTTCAAAAGTTTAGAACTTTCAACGTTGACACTTTTAACATAAGCAGGTAAATTCTCAACAAATGAGGTTAATTGCCCTTCAATCATAGGAATAAAACTTGCTACCGCCCAAATAAGCAGAGCCACAATAATAGCATAAACAATGAAAATCGAAACCGTTCGGTTAACACCACGTCGTTCAATCAAGCCAACCAAAGGCTTAATCAGGTAGTAAAGAATTGCCGAAATCACCAAAGGAAGCATGATGATGGCTAAAAAAGACAAAACAGGTTTAAATAGAAATGAAATCTTAGTGAACAAATAAAGGGTCAAAAAGACAAGAAAAGTGACCATAACTGCCACAGTAGCTTGACTGTTTAAAACCCATTTAAAAAACCAAGACTCCGTAAATTTCTTTTCTTGATGACGATCCATAAAAACTCCTCTCTTCAGACAACTTCAATAAGGACTACTTATCGCCATAAAAAGTAACGCTCTTATCTACTAAGCGTTGCTTGTCATCATAAGTAAACTTAGCTGAGAAGAATGGCACATCATCTAAAATCCACTTAAAGATTTCATAGTCACCTTCCCAAGTTGGTTTTGATAACACCTTATCATAAGGAACCCACTCAAGAGTACCCTCACGTGATTCTTCATCAGAGATTAATTCACCTTCAAAATCTGTCACCTTAAAGACGTAGGTATACCAATCGTGACCAGGCGTAAATTCAGGGAAAGTAATCACTCCTTTAAAATCCATTTCCTTAACCGTAAAATGCGTTTCTTCAAAAATTTCACGTTTAGCACATTCATCAGGCGTTTCACCCGCTTCAAGTTTACCACCAACCGAAATCCATTTTCCCTCATGAACATCATTAGGCTTTTTATTACGATGCAAAAGCAAAAGTGCCTCACCGTTATCAATATAACAAATCGTCGCTAACTTCGTCATCTTTCTCTTCTTTCTCGTTTTCTTCTATTGTACCAGAAAACCAAACACAATTCTTGAATCAAAGCATAACTTGTAAAATAATTCTAGGTTTTTATAGATATTTTTCAATTAACCCTATCTTAGCTTTGCTTTTTTCTCAAAAGATAAAAAAAGCCCCGCACCAAGCGTGGCTTGATACGATAGGCTTTTTAATTTATTAGTCAAGAACTTTTTGTGTTTTAGCGTAGTTAGCTTCAACTGCTTCTTTTTCAGCTTTCCACCAATCTTGGTTATCTGTATACCATTTGATTGTTGCTTCAAGTCCTTCTTCGAAGTTAGTGTATTTTGGTTCCCAACCAAGTTCTTCACGAAGTTTAGTTGAATCGATTGCGTAACGAAGGTCGTGACCAGCACGGTCTGTTACGTGATCGTAAGCATCTTTTGGTTGACCCATTTTTTCAAGGATAAGTTCAAGAACTTCTTTGTTGTTCTTTTCGCCATCTGCACCGATAAGGTAAGTTTCACCGATACGTCCTTTTGTCAAGATTGCCCAAACACCAGTTGAGTGGTCGTTTGTGTGAATCCAGTCACGAACGTTTTTACCATCACCGTAAAGTTTTGGTTTAATTCCTGACAAGATGTTTGTGATTTGACGAGGAATGAATTTTTCGATGTGTTGATATGGTCCGTAGTTATTTGAACAGTTAGAGATTGTTGCTTTAACGCCAAATGAACGTACCCAAGCTTTTACGATCAAGTCTGATGCAGCTTTTGTTGATGAATATGGTGAACTTGGGTTGTATTTTGTTTCTGCAGTGAATTTTTCACCTGGTCCTTCACCATGTCCTGGAAGGTCTTCACGAAGTGGAAGATCTCCGTAAACTTCGTCAGTTGATACGTGGTGGAAACGAAGGTCGTATTTACGAGCAGCTTCCAAAAGTGTGTATGTACCAACAAAGTTTGTTTGGATGAATGGACTTGGATCTTTTAGTGAGTTATCGTTGTGGCTTTCTGCAGCGTAGTGAACGATTGCATCAGCTTTTGCAGCCAATTTATCTACCAATTCTGCATCTGCGATATCACCAACAACCAATTCAACACGGTCACCAAGGATTTCTTCCAAGTTTGCACGGTTACCAGCGTATGTTAATTTATCAAGAACAGTAACGTGTACATCTGGGTGATTGTTGTAAACATAGTGTACGAAGTTTGAACCGATGAAACCTGCACCACCGGTTACAATGATATTTTTGTATTCAGACATAATTAAGATACAAAGGGACGTTTCGCTCGCGAAAAATCTCGTAGAAAAATAGGAAATCTGACGCAGACGACAAGCGTCTAGGAAGATTTATCTTTTTTCTTAGAGATTTAGTCCCGTGTTCAGTTTCTTAAAACTGAACACTCCTTTCTGATTAATTTTTTATTTTTATTACAAATCTTCTTTACGTAATGGTTTTACGTCTTTAAGCAATGGGTGGTTTTTATCTGCTTCAGAAACTTCTGCTTCTTCCAAGTTTTCCCATTTGATTCCAAGAGTTGGATCAGCGTAGTTTACAAAAGCGTATTTTGGTTTAAGTTCAAGTGCCCAGTAGTCGTTAACCAAGTAGCTGTATGATACTTTATCAGACAATACTTGGAAACCGTTAGCGACACCACGTGGAACAAAGATACCTTTTGAAGCGTCGATAACTGTTTGGTAAACATGACCAAAGCTGTCACCTTCACGTAAGTCAACCCATGAACCTAGGACTTTACCTTCGTCAGCAACTGAGATGTATTTGTCCCAAGGTTCTGCGTGAAGTCCACGCAAAACGTTTTTATGTGAAAAGCTAACGTTATTTTGTAATTTTCCTTCTGCAAAGAATGATTCTGGGAAACCAAGAGGAAGCATTTTTTCTTTTTGGAAGTTTTCTTTAAACCATCCGCGGTTGTCACCGTGAACAGGAATATCAAATTCAATCATTCCTGGGATGGCTTCGATTTTACGTGCTGCTAATTCTTTACCAAAAAACTGTTCTGTCATTATTCTTCTCCAATCAAACGGAGCAAGTATTTTCCGTATTCGTTTTTCTTAAGTGGTTGTGCAAGGTTGTAAACATCTTCTTTTGTGATGTAACCCATGCGGTATGCAATTTCTTCCAAGTTTGCCACTTGAAGGTTTTGCATACGTTGCACTGTTTCAATGTATTGAGCTGCTTCAAGAAGGCTTTCATGTGTACCAGTATCAAGCCATGCAAATCCACGTCCCATAACTTCTACAGAAAGATCGCCACGTTCAAGATAAGCTTTGTTAACATCTGTGATTTCAAGTTCACCACGTGCACTTGGTTTGATGTTTTTAGCAATTTCCACAACATCGTTGTCGTAGAAGTAAAGACCTGTTACAGCGTAGTGTGATTTTGGATGTTCTGGTTTTTCTTCGATTGAGATAGCATTGAAATCTTCGTCGAATTCAACAACACCAAAACGTTCTGGGTCTTTTACTTGGTAACCAAAGACAGTAGCACCTTTTTCTTTGCTAGCTGCTTTTTGAAGCATTTTACTTAGACCTGCTCCATGGTAAATGTTATCTCCTAATACAAGAGCAACATTGTCATCTCCGATAAATTCTTCACCGATGATAAAGGCTTGTGCCAATCCATCTGGACTTGGTTGAACAGCGTAAGAAAGTGAAATACCAAATTCTGAACCGTCGCCAAGTAGTTCTTCAAAACGATGAATATCAGTTGGTGTTGAGATAATCAAAATATCTCGGATACCTGCCAACATCAATGTTGATAGTGGATAATAAATCATTGGTTTATCATACACTGGCATAAGTTGTTTTGAAGCCGCACGAGTCAAAGGATACAAACGTGTTCCTGAACCTCCTGCAAGAATAATACCTTTCATAGTTAGGTCTCCCTCTTTATTAATAAATTATCAATTATCAGAACTATTCTATCATTTTTTGCAAATGCTGTCACTAAATTTCCTAATTTTACAAGCTTTTAACGAAAATTACTGACAAATGTCAGTAATTATTTATAAATGATAAAACGGATTTGTTTCTGCCTCACTGGCAATGAAATCTACCGACCAATGATTGTCATTTTTCCAAGCATTAAATTTCTCAAGTAATTTATCAATCATGAGCACCTCAATATGATGCCCAGGGTCAATAGCAAGCATACCGTTTGTAATCATCTCTTGAGCAGTATGATAGTAAATATCACCAGTAATGTAGACTTGCGCCCCTTTTGCCATTGCTTCACGGTAAAAGCTTTGACCACTACCACCACAAATAGCCACACGATTAATGAGCTTATCTTGGTTTCCGTATGCGACCAAACGAACACTATCTAAGTTGAATTTTTCTTTAACCTTAAGAGCAAATTCTGAAAAAGTTTGCTCCTCAATCATTCCAACTCGGCCAATCCCGTAACCATCAGCTGTTGGACTTAAAATCTCAGTATCAGTAATTTCCAAAAGGTCACAGAACCAATCATTTAGACCATCAGGGACAATGTCAATATTAGTATGGCTCACATAAACGGCAATATCGTGTTTGACCAAGTCAAGGTAAATCTGATTTTGAGGCGTCGCCACAAGATCTTTAAGTGGACGAAAAATGGGAGCATGCTTAACGATAATCAAGTCAACATTTTTCTCGATTGCTTCTGCCACTGTCGTTTCACGCACATCAAGAGCAATCATGACACGACTAACTTCTTTATCAAGAGTTCCAATTTGGAGACCAGAAATATCTCCTTCCATAGAAAGCTCACGTGGACAGTATGCTTCGTAGCGTTCAATGATTTCACTTGCTTTCATTGATAGCCTCCTTGATAGCTGTCATTTTTTGTGAAATAGCTGCGCGGTCATCGACACGATTTTCTGGCACATGTGGCAAAGCGATTTCTAATTTTTTCAATTCTCGTTGCCAACGTGCTTTAAAAACAGCAGACTTTTCTTGATTCAAGAAAGGACCAAAGCGTAAGTCTGTCTCTGACAAAGTCATTTGTCCGTGTTCAACAACCATGATTTCATAAAATTTATCATTTTCTGTCATAATTTCTTCGGTGACAAGTTTGAAGCCATTGTTCATCAACCATGCACGAAGCTCATCTTCACGATTATTAGGTTGTAAGATAAGACGGTCTACACTTGCTAATTTTTCAACTCCTGCCGCCAAAATATCAGCAATCAAGCCGCCGCCCATACCACAAATCGTAATCGTTGTTACTTGGTCTGATGCTTCAAAGGCTGCCAAACCATCTGCCAAACGCACAACGATTTTATTTGCCAAACCAGCGCCAGCAACATTATGAACAGCTGATTCATATGGACCTTTGACAACTTCACCAGCAATGGCAAAATCAATTTTTCCCTCTTCCATCAAGGCAATCGGTAAGTAAGCATGGTCACTTCCGACATCTAGTAAGCGTGCTCCTTGCGGTACAAATTCTGCTACGGCAGCTAAACGCTTAGATAATACTGTTTGCATAATTCTTCCTTCTAAAATATCATTCTTTTTAATTATATCAAAAACAACTTCTCCTTACAAAAGCATAACAAAAGCAACTCAACTGAGCTGCTTAGTTAGTTTTCACATTGTCTTTATAATATTTGCAATAAGCTTGAACTGGACAAATATCACATTTAGGCTTTTTAGCTAAGCAATGATAGCGTCCAAAGAAAATCAAGCGATGATGTGTCAAAATCCAATCTTTCTTTGGAATTTTTTTCATCAAATCTTCTTCGATTTCTTTAACATCAGCATCTGGTGCAGAAATATTCAGGCGCTTAGCAATGCGTGACACATGCGTATCCACAGCAATCGATGGGATACCGTAAACTTCTGCTAACACAACATTAGCCGTTTTTCGTCCAACTCCTGGCAAGGTTTCTAACTCTTTATGTGTCTTAGGAACTTGCCCGTCGAAATCTTGTAAAATCGCACGCGCAGTCTTGATGATATTCTTAGCTTTATTTTTATAAAGCCCAATCGCACGAAGACAATCTTCCACATCAGATAGATTAGCCGTCGCCAAATCCTCAATCTCAGGATACTTCTTCCAAAGATTTGGAGTCACCTTATTCACTGCTTTATCCGTCGTTTGGGCAGACAAAATCACCGCGATAAGCAGTTGAAATGGCGTCTCCCATTCCAACTCGCCACGCGCTTCTGGATACATATCACCAATAATAGCTAAGATTTTCTTTAAACGCTCACGTCCAACTCTCATTAGTCACTCCACAAATCCATTGCAGCCAAAAAGTCATCTGACACATTGACTTTACCTGCTTTTGAATCTTCATGCTCTTTGCGACGTTCCTCAACTTGGCGCATTGTTGTAATGCCTTCACGACGCCAATTTCGCAAAATGGCATTGATGTAATTCCAGTTTGTCTTGCCGTTAAACACAGCTTCACGAAGCGCTGCGCGCACTAGGTCTGGATCCGTTTTATCCTCACGAATAGTTTTTTGCAAATCTTCCAATTCAAATGGACTTAGCATACGACCTAACTCACGTTCAAAATCTTCGACAAGTTCTTTCACAGGATTTACATCTTGTTTTTCAGGAACTTGTTTTGGTTCAGATACTAATTTATCCAAAAGTGCTAAAACAGGACTAGCATCAAAAATGACTTCGATTTCACTACCAAGTTCAATAGTCTTCATATCAAGCAAACCTTGAGCAGTCAAATCAGAAATCGAGCGATTAACTTCTGCCACTGTTTTATTCAGCGCGCTAGCAATTTGACTAGGTGCCAAATCATCCATCTTAGTCGTGTTTTGGAGATAAATAAACTGCCAAATCAAAAAATCATCTGCACGTTTAAAAATGTCTTTGTAATGAAAGAGAAGAGCACTCGGCAATACAAGATTGCCTGATTTATAATTTTCCAAATAACTCATAATATATTCCTAAAAAATCATCACATTTAAAACTGAACCTGACAAAGATAAAGCAAGATTTGACCGACAATCACCTCATCACAAGTAACCGTAAAAAGATGGTTCTTTTTCCAATTGCTCCAACTGATAAGGCGTCTCTTGGTAAACAGCATAATTAATCCAATTACTAAAGAAAGTTGTTGCCGCTAAGTTCCACTTCATCGGAACATCTTGCTCAGGATCGTCATTGACGTAATAATGCGCAGGCACATTAGGATTTTTTCCAACTTTAACATCACGCTTGTACTCACGATCCAAAGTTTCACGGTCATATTCCAAATGTCCAAAGCTATAAACTTCGCGCAAATCTTTACTAGCTACGATAGACAAACCTACTGTGGGACCTTCAGCAATTACTTCTAATCGATCAACCTTAGCAACATCTTCATGACGAACTTCTGTATATCTAGAATGCGGCGCCATAAAGCAGTCGTCAAACCCACGGACAATCGGATTAGAAGGTTGTTTGACATTTTGAGAAAAGATGCCTGATAATTTTTCCTCTAGCAAAACCTTCTTAATACCATATTTGTAATAGAGCCCAGCTTGCGCTCCCCAACACAAGTGCAAGGTTGAATAGACATGAGATTTTGCCCAATCAAAGATTTGGCACAATTCATCCCAATAATCCACTTCCTCATAAGCCAAGGTTTCAACTGGAGCACCCGTGATAATCAACCCATCATAATACTTGTGTTTAACATCCGCAAAAGTTTTATAGAAGGTTTCTAAATGCTCAGCCGTTGTATTTTTTGACTCGTGACTAGTCATATAGAGGAATTCAACATTAATCTGCAAAGGCGTATTGGCTAGCAAACGCAAGAGTTGTGTCTCTGTCACTTCTTTTGTCGGCATCAAGTTAACGATGAGAAAATCCATCGGTCTAATATCTTGATGCTTTGCTCGTTTATTATCCATGATGAAGACATTCTCTTTGCGCAAAATGTCTAAGGCCGGTAATTCTTTATCAAGTTTTATTGGCATGAAAATATCTCCACTCTATAATATTATATTTAAGTAATATTATAAAAGATGGAGATATAGTTTTCAATTATATAATTTCTTTAGGTAGTTATAGTTTTTAGCTATAATTATCCTGGGAAATTCATTAAGACTTTCGTATCATAACCTTCAAGTGCTTTACGTCCGTTCAATCCGTCCAATTCAACAAGGAAAGCACATCCAGCAACGATACCACCAAGGCGTTCTACCATTTCGATAGTAGCTTTCACAGTACCACCTGTTGCCAAAAGGTCATCAACGATAAGGACACGTTGTCCAGGTTTGATAGCATCAGCATGCATACATAGTGTATCAATGCCGTACTCTTTTTCGTAATCAGCTGAGATTACTTCACGTGGTAATTTACCAGGTTTACGAACTGGTGCGAAACCAATTCCAAGTTCAAATGCAACTGGGCATCCGACGATAAATCCGCGTGCCTCTGGACCAACAATCATGTCGATCTTCTTGTCAGTAGCATACTGTACAATTTCGCGAACAGCATAGCTATAAGCATTTCCATCTGCCATTAAAGGAGAAATATCACGGAAAGTGACTCCTTCTTTAGGATAGTTTTCAATTGTAGCGATATAATTTTTTAAATCCATTTTCTTCTTTCTATGGGCTTTTTGCCAAAAAATGTTTTACATTTCATTATAGCATATTTTTCGAAAAAAGGAAGGGGATTTAGGTAATAAATTTTCAAGATCTTAATTTTGGTAATTCACTTGCCAATCTTTAATCAATGGATAAGTAACTAACTTGCTATCATCCAAATTTTCCTTATGCATATCAACAGCTGTAATCTGTGAATTATCGTAAGTTGTGTAGTAATAAATACCTTTTTCTGTATTGATACATGAACTATAAATGGTGTATTCGTATTTGCCACTTTCATCCACGTAACATAACCCTTTTTGTTGTTCAACGGATTTCAAAATATGGAAGAATTGGTTAACACTAGATGCTTCAGTATCTTCTGCTACTGAATTTAATTTCGTAAAGGCTACTTTAACATAGCGTGACATTGATGATAAATCACCAGGCAAACCAAGTCCACCCATTCCTCGGCTGTAAGTGTCCAAGGCAATTTCTGTAGAAAAGAGATTGTCAGAAACTTTTGGTGAAAGGTGACGGTAGTTATTCAAGTTAAACAATTGTTTATCAAAAGTTGGATTATTAGTCAAAACACCTGTTGGGTTATCATAAACCTTTAACCCACTGGCTACAGACTCTAGGACAATAGCTTCATTTCGGTCGGCAATCAACCAGTGCAGAGGACTTGGTTGAAAATCCGCATTAAATGCTTCATTAGTGACATTAAGATTTTGACAAAGTTCTTTAACTTGTGCAACAGAATCACACTGAGATAAAAACCATGGAATCAATTCAAAAGATGCAAGGTTGTCTTTTCCTTCTGCCACTTCTTTATAGTCGGCATTTTCAGGGAAATTCAATCCAGCCATTCCCAAGCCTTTTTCATTAACCGCTTCGTAATAAAGTGGATAGTCAGCCACCACAGTTGCCATACCAATCATAGCATAGTGAGCATCATTTTCTCCTTGATGCTTGAATGAAAATGGGTAATTTCTAGGACAAACGGTCACCGTTTCATTGTATGAAAAATCCAAATCAAGATTACGTCCGAAGTAACTGCCCTTAGTTGTATAAGTAATCGCAGTACACATAAGAAACCTCCTTATTACAAGAAAATTCAATAAGCCATTAAATGTTTTTGTAGCGAATCATCCCTACATAACCATATTATAGTTCTGTCTCAATAGAAAAACAAATATTTAGCAATCGCTTACTTTTATTCGACAAAAAACTATGACAAGCTAAAACTTGTCATAGTTTTCTTAATTATTATCCATTAACCAATCATAGATTTCTTGTGGGGTACCAAGTGCCATGAGTTCTTGGTACTTCACTTCTTGTTTCAGGTTTTGATAAATTTGGCTGTCTGAGATGCTACGTTTTTGAGCATCTTTGTTAACAACCATAACACCATCTGTGATAGTTACGAAATCTAATTCATCAAAGATTTGAATCATTTTCACCAGCAAAATATCTGGGATATTGAGGTATTGACTCAAGTCTTTTAGTTTATAACGAACGTCGAATTCAGGGAATTGGTAAATGGTTTTATACAATTTAGCAAATTGTTCGCGAGTTCCATAACCTGTCAAATAATAGGCACGTTTGATGTGGTTTTTAAAATAAACAGCATCAAATTGTCGCCCAACAAAAAGTGATTTGAGTTCTTCAGCCTTCTCAGGGATGTCCAGAACAACCACTTCACTGGCACTAGTGTCTTTACTCAAAACAGGAACACGTTCAGGAAGACTGGCATTTTTAGCGCGAATATCAATCAACTGAACGCCGTCAACACGCGCATCTTCAAGCATCAACTGAACAGTGGTTTGCCCGTTCCATTTGTTGATTGACAAGGTAACCGCAAGACAGAGATTCTGTGCTTGTTGAAATTCTTGTACCAAATGACCTTGGTTAAAGGCAACAAGGTCAACTGCCGTGCTTCCTTGAGCAATTTTTAACTTCAAGTGGGCACCATTTTGCCCCATGGTACGTGCTTGTTTAACTTCAAAATCTTTAATCTCAAAAACTGGTTTTGGATTGTCCATACCAAACGGTGCAATTTTTTCAAGGCTCTTAACCGTGTCTAAATCAATTTCAGCTAGTGGCAAAACTTCGTCAATTGTCAGCGTCTTTTTCTGAGCTAAATTAATATCATTTTCAGCAATGTAATCGCACAAGACCTGTGACAATTGCTCTAAGTTATCAACGGGCAAGGTCATCCCAGCTGCGCCAGCATGTCCACCAAATGCTTCAAATAAATCACGATGTTCATCAAGCGCATGGAAGATATTGATAGCCTCAATACTTCTAGCAGAACCTTTTGCCATGCCGTCTTCAATGTTTAAGACAATAACTGGCTGAGCAATATGCTCCAAAATACGACCAGCGACAATCCCAAGAACACCTGGATGCCAGCCTTCTTTTGCTAACACTTGAACAGGCTTATCAAGGTCAACCATGCCCATGGCTTCGTCATAAATCTTTTGAACGATTTCTTTACGTTCTTCATTTTTGGCATTAATCATTTGCGCAATACTTAGCGCTTCTTCATCATCAAAGCCAGTCAATAACTCAACAGCTGGATTTGGATCATCTAGACGACCAAGAGCATTTAGCTGCGGTGCAATTTTAAACCCAACAGTTTCCTCATTAACATCTGACATGTCAATATCAGATACTTTCATTAGTTCCATTAAACCAATGCGTTCGGTCTGCTTGAGCATTTCAAGACCAACCTTAACCATGATACGATTTTCATCTGTTAGACTAACCATATCGGCAATCGTTCCGATAGCAACTAAATCTAGCATTTCTGTGGGAATTGATTCCAACAAGGCACAAGCAACTTTGAAAGCTACGCCACATCCTGCTAAATACTTGAACGGATAATCCGCTTCCGGGTGCTCTGGATGTACAATGGCAAATGCGTCTGGAAGCTCTGCTGGTAAGCCATGGTGGTCAGTAACAATGACATCTACTCCTTGACTTTGTGCATAGCTAATAGCTTCATGCCCAGCTACGCCATTATCCACCGTAATAATCAAAGAAACCTGTTGTTGCTCAATAAAGTATTTATAGACCGATTCATTTGGTCCATAGCCATCAACAAATCGGTTAGGGAGATAGACTTGAACCTCAGCCCCAAGCATTTCCAAGGCTTCTTTCATAATGCTAGCGCTAGTCATACCATCAGCATCATAGTCACCATAGACTAGAATCTGTTCGTAATTTTCAATAGCTTGACGAATGCGAGCAACTGCCTTGTCCATATCATGCAACAAATATGGATCATGAAGTTGTGATAAATCATTTGATAAAAATTGAGCTAGTTTTTCGCCATTATCAATGCCTCGACTGTATAGAATTTTGCTGGCTAATGCCGTTATATTTTCTTTTTTTGTCACTTCAAAAAAGCCATCATCTGGCTCTTTTTCAATGTTTTTCCAATTGTATTTACTTGTTATCATTCACTTCTCACTTCTTATGTAGAATTGAAAGGAGGTTATTTATAGTTAAAAACTTTGCGTGCTAAAAAATCAGCAATCTTAGGGAAAAGGGTATAGAATTTATGAGCTGCTGCCATTGAAAATGGCATGTTCACTTCACGTTTGTTCTTACCTAAAATAGCAACCGTACGTCTGGCAACTTCTTCTGGTTGCAAAACAAAACGTCCAACACTCTTTAAGTATTCTCCAGATGGATCTGCCTTGTCAAAAAAGCTTGTTGCAATCGGTCCAGGATTAATCGTTGTCACATAAACATTGCTATCAGCTAATTCTAAACGCAGAGCATTTGAAAAGCCAATCACCGCAAATTTTGTTGCCGAGTAAACTGATGATTTCGCTGAAGCAATCAAACCAGCGATGCTGGCAATATTGACAATATGTCCCTGTCCCGCTTCTTTCATCTTATGCCCAACCAAACGTGAAAAAGTCATCGTCGCAAAGGTATTGATATCAAACATGTCACGGATTTCAGCTGTCGTATAAGCATCAAACTCACTAAAATCACCATAACCAGCGTTATTGATAAAGACATCGATGTGACCATGTTCAGCATATAGTTTTTCAACCATTGCCCCAATCGCTTCATCACTTGTCATATCAAGTTCGTAGCAAACTGTGTTAGGACGTTCAGCATAACAGGCTTCAAGTTTTTCTACATTACGTCCTAAGGCAATCACAAAGTCATCAGCTGGCAACTGTTTGACAATTTCTTTGGCTAGTCCACCTGTTGCTCCTGTAATAGCAATTATTCTCATAAGCTAATTTCTTCCAAATCTTTAACCAAGTGTGTGTTTTCAAAGATTGCTTGAGCATCCGTTTCAATTTGTTTGCATTCGCGTCCCAAGAAACGTGCACTGATGTGATTAAGCAATAAGCATTTAGCTGATGCTTCTTTAGCAATTTGAGCAGCTTGAGTACCTGTTGAGTGCCCATGCTTACGAGCAATTTTTTCATCACCCTTACCATATGTAGATTCGTGAACCAAAATATCAGCTCCCAAACCAAGTCGCACACTAGCATCAGTCTTACGTGTATCACCTAAAACAGTGATAACTTTTCCTTTTTTCGGTGCTGAGATGTAATCTTTGGCGATAATTTTTGTCCCATCTTCTAAGACAACATCTTGACCGCTCTTGATTTTTCCAAATAATGGACCAAATGGCACACCTGCAGCTTTCAACGCTTCTGCATCAAGTGTTCCTTCCAAATCTTTTTGCATCACACGATAACCAATACAGAAAATAGTGTGGTCCAATTTCTCAGCATATACCACAAACTTGTCAGTTTCCATGATTTTTCCAAGACTGTTTTCGTCAAATTCATGAAAATGAATACGGTATGGCAAACGAGCACCAGACAAGCGCAAACTGCTCAAAACGTATGAACGAATACCAACAGGACCATAAATATCAAGGTCAGTTTGTTCTTCATTTGCTTGGAAAGCACGACTTGCCAAAAAACCAGGAAGACCAAAAATGTGATCACCGTGCAAGTGCGTGATAAAAATGCGTTTCACTTTACGAGGACGGATAGTTGTTTCTAAAATCTGACGTTGTGTGCCTTCGCCACAGTCAAACATCCACACCTCATTAATCTCGTCAAGTAACTTTAACACTAAGCTTGACACATTACGTGACTTTGAGGGCTGACCCGCTCCTGTTCCCAAAAATTGTAATTCCATATATACCTATAAAAACCGAAGTTTTTACTTATCCTTCCTATTTACGATACTTTTACATAAGCGATAAATTCACGTTGATCAAACGTATAATAAACTTGCCCTTGATAGTGAGCTAGCAAGTCTGACAATTCATCGCGATTAAAACTTTTTAGCTTAACCATATTTCCTTTTAATTTTGAAACATGGCTGAGCAGACTACTTTCTGGTGTAAGGTCTTCAAGTTCTTGGTCATCAAAAGTGATTTTTGACATTTTGATTTTGCCATTTTCAACATAAATTTTATATTGAGGAAAGACCTGAGCCAATTCAAACAAGACATCTCTTGTCAAAGCTTCATCTTTTTCAGAAAAGACAAGAGCAACCTCTTTATCATTTTCATAGGTAAAACCATATGATTTCCCTGATAAATTCAAACGAATAAAAGGTTTGTGTTCGTCAAAAGATGGCTTATTATTTAACAAGTGCAATTCTTTTGATAGTTCAAAATAATAATCTGTTGCGGCTTGCGGAGATTGTTTTTGATACATTTCTGCAAAATAAGCATTGATAACACTTGGAGGTGGTGTGATGAAACTCAATTTTTGTTCATCTGTTAAATCCTCCAAAACATTTTGCAAATACACTTTATCTAGTGACGTGAAGCCACCATATTTTAAAGCTAAGCTTATATAATCAGTCATAGAATTCTTCTAGTCTCCATTTATTTTTTGGATTAATGTAACCAGTGATGGTTTCGTATTCTTCTGCAAAATCATAGCGATCAAGCAGAGCCATTTTATTTAAATCGTATAACTTATAGGCTTGATTTTGGTGAACACGAATGCTAAATGGTTCAAAAATCTCACGAATTTCATTGATAATCAAACGGCGCAAAAGTGAACGAGCATCTTTATCACGCGCAGAAATACGCACATTTGGAAAAGCTGTCGCTGCAAAGTGCTCCGCCACATCCATCTTGTTATAAACAGCTAAACGTGGAATATCCAACATATCTAGATCTTTTAACAGATTCAGAACAACCTTTTCATGCTCAGCATGATTTGGGTCGCTGGCATCAATCACGTGTAGCAGCAAATCAACATGACGGCTTTCTTCCAAGGTTGACTTAAAGGCTGCCACCAACTCAGTTGGCAAATTTTGAATAAAACCAACCGTATCTGTAAGCGTCACTTGAAATTGATTTTGCAAGTAAATCTGCTTAGTTGTCGCATCCAAAGTCGCAAATAATTCATCAGCTTCGTATTGTTTATCATTGGTTAGGACATTCATAATGGTTGATTTACCAGCATTTGTATAACCAATGAGTCCAATTTTAAAGACTTGTGATTCTGTACGTTTTTCACGACCAGTTTCACGATTTTTCTCAACCACCTTCAATTGGCGTTCAATATCTGAAATCTGATTACGAATCGAACGGCGGTTCAATTCCAATTGACTTTCACCAGGTCCTCGGCTACCAATTCCACCTGCTTGACGGCTTAGCATAACCCCTTGACCGACAAGGCGTGGCAACATGTATTTGAGTTGAGCCAGATGAACTTGCAATTTTCCTTCGTGACTACGAGCACGCATGGCAAAAATATCCAAAATCAGCTGCATGCGGTCAATCACTTTAACCCCAAGTTCTGATTCTAAGTTAACATTTTGACGGGGTGTTAAACGGTCATTAACAATAACAGTGTCAATCTCATCAGCGTCAACAATCGCTTTAATTTCAGCTAATTTTCCTGAGCCAATCAATGATTTACTATCGTATTTTTCGCGTTTTTGGCGATAAGATGAAACCACCTGCGCTCCTGCTGTTTTAGCTAGCGAAGCTAACTCTTCCATAGACATATCAAAATTTTCAGTGTCTGGCAGCTCAACGCCCAGTAAAATCACGCGCTCTTGATGTTCGCTTGTTTCAATCATGCACTCACCCCTCTTCTTAATTAATCCGTAAATCTCATTATATCATAAAATCTTTTCAAAAGTGAAAGGGAGCGTTTTACTCCCTTACAATTTCTTATCATTTAAAAAACAATCTACATCACTTGTTACATTAGTTTTAAAGTCATCTTCTGAAACATTATAAAACTTAACTGCCATACGGTTTCTAAACCATGTTAACTGGCGTTTTGCAAAGCGACGCGTGTTTTGTTTTAATTTTTCAACACAGTTTTCAAGAGAATCTTCCCCAGCAAAATATGGAAAAAGTTCCTTGTAACCAATTGCTCGCGCGGCTTGAACCTCACGATAATTGTCATAAAGCCATTTTGCTTCATCCAAAACACCATTTTCAACCATGAGGTCAACACGGCGATTGATACGGTCATAAAGCACTTGACGGTCATCATTTAAACCAATCAAATAGGCATCATAGTTGGTTTCTTTATTTTGCAAATCTTGTCCAAACTTAGCTAACTCCAAAGCACGAATGGCACGACGGCGGTTGATTTGAGGAATCTCGATCTTCTGCTCTGCTATTTTTTCAAAAAGCTCTTCATCACTTAACAAATCCAATTCTTTTCGGTAAGCGAGGACTTTTTCTTGGTCAACCTCACCGCCTAAATGATAACCTTCTAGCAAACTTTGAAGATAAAGTCCAGTTCCTCCAACAATGATAGGCAACTTACCTCGACTAACAATATCATCGATAGCAGCTTTGGCTTCTGTCACAAAGTCATAAACAGAATAAGTTTCATCAACATCACGCACATCTATTAAGTGGTGAGGAGCTGCTGCTTGTTCTTCAGGCGTTGCCTTAGCCGTTCCGATATCCAGCTTACGGTAGACTTGTTGACTATCACCGCTGATAATTTCTCCGTTAAATTGCTTGGCGAGTTCGATTCCTAAAGCTGTTTTTCCAACAGCTGTCGGTCCAACCACAGCTAGCAGTTTTATTTTTTTTGACATCTATTTTTTATCCGTCCTAAGCCTGATTTTTTAGTAAATATAACGTTTTCACTTGAATTTTTAGGCAATTTTCGTTACCATTATTATAACATAAGGTGGTAGGACAAGAAAACAAATCCTACTGCTATAAAAGAGTATAAAGACCTCTTTATACTCCCTGTTCTTATCAGTGAGGAGGAATTATTATGGCTAAAAAATTTGCATTCGCTAAAGGTCTTGCTACTGGTGTTGTAGCCACTGCAGCTACTGTCGCAGGTGCTATTTTCGCAGTTAAGAAAAAAATCATTGACCCTGAAGAAGAAAAAGCTGCTTTCATTCAAGAAAATCGTAAAAAAGCAGCCCGCAAACGTATTTCTCACTAATTTTTAAACGTTAAAAAGCCCTGAGCCTTATGCTCACGGGCTTTTTGTTTTACAAAATTTCCCAATCTTCAATGCCAAATTCATCAAGTAAGTCTTGGATTTTATCAAAAGCTAGACGAAAATGCTCCAACTTATGACCGTCTGAACCGATAGAATACTTGTGGCAACCTAATTCTTTAACCAAGCCTAAAGCATAACGGTAAAGGTCTTCCTTGCCATACAAGTACATCGATTTGCTATTTAACTCAAAAGCCAAATCATAATCAATCATCTTCTGGAAGATACGTTTGAGTTGAGGTTCGTAAGCTTTTAAATCCGCAACGGTCATATCAAAAATGCGAAAACCATAGTCAAAATGCGCTAAAACATCCGCATCCACGCGCCCAATCGCATATTCTAATTTATCCAGATATTCTTGGATAATCTCGTCTTTATCCATATCTGCCACTTCATCATCAAGATAATCATTTGTCCCATTGTGATGAACCGACAAGAGTTTCAAATCATAGTCCTTATCCGCCAAATAAGCAAGAATATCTGCTTCACGTGGCTGATAATAACCAATTTCAATCCCTTTTTTAATGCGTTTGCCGTATTTTTGATTAAGCTTAGCTATTTCACGCGAGTAAGCCTCGTAATCTGGCACATCATCTTGCTTGGTATATGGATTTGACAAATCATAATGCTCAGTCGTCACAATATCCCCTGTATAATGGTCTAAATAATCTTCAAACCGCGCATCTGAATCATAAGAAAAATGTGTGTGTAAATGATTATCTCGCATCCTATCCCTCGCTTTGTTATTAATCTTCTAAGTCTTCAATGCCTGCTGCCATGCGCTCTGTCCCCCACCATAAAGGCATCAATTCACCCAAAGTGACGGTTTCACGTTTCTCATAATCAAGCATAAATTCCAAATCTTTATTTTTCGGAGACAATTGCATCAAGAATTCGCGACAAGCTCCGCAAGGCATTCCTGAACCTTCACCATAAGGCGGCTTATCCCGAAATGCAATAATACGTTTGATGGTGGTTTGACCCGATTGTTGAAACATATTGAAGGCAGCTGCACGTTCAGCACAAAGATGAAAAACACCAGAAGTCGCTTCAAAACAATAGCCTGTAAAAATCTGACCATCTTCTGCTTCAATTGCTGCGACAACATGATTTGAATAGATAAAAGGTGTCACATAATGAGGATTATAATCCTTTTTTGCTGCTTGATATAACTTTTCCCAAATATCCATTCTAAATCTCCTTGTAATTATCTGTATTTTCTTAGTATATCAAATTTTCTGTTAATTAGACAGAGATTTTGATTTTTTTAGTTATAGTTTAAAACTATACATAGTCCTAAAAAAATAACTATTTTTCAAAATGGCAAAGCTCCGCTACAATAGGAATCACAAAAAACAAACGAGGTATACGAAATGGCAAAATCAAGATTTCAATTAGTTGGTTCGCTCCTACGACCAGCAGATTTACGCGAATATAAAATCGCAATCGAACACCGTGATGATATCAAATATCCTTTCTACGATGCATTCGAAGGCTACAAAGAAACAGAAACAGCTGATATCAAAAAAGTTATCGCTGAAGAAAAAGCGGCAGGTATCGATGTCCTAACTGACGGCGAATACTCAAAATCTATGTGGCACCTTGATTTCGTTTGGGGCTTAAAAGGTATTGAACGTTACATCGCTGACCACGGATACACTTTCCAAGACCATGATGGCGGTCATTTTGAAACACGTAAAGATATTGGTATCCGTATCACAGAACCACTTTCTGGCAAAAATCACCACTTCCTAGATATTTACAAACTTCTTAAAGAAGAAGCTGGTGAAACTGACACAAAACTAACAATCTGGGGACCTGCCCACGCTTACACAGAATTCACTGTTTTCAATAAACTCGCTGGTGAAAATCAAGTTTACAAAACTAACGAAGAACTAAAAGCTGGTCTTATCAATGCCTATAAAGAATTCTTGAAAGAGTACAAAGAAGCTGGTGGTGAAATCATCCAATTCGACGATTGTCTTTGGGAACTTTTTGACGAAACAAACCCATCTGGTTTCTTTGCTCAAGGAAATAGTGCCCTTGCTAATCTAGCTGATGAATTTATCTCAGTCAACAATGAAGTGGCTGATTATGGTCACGAGCTTGGACTTAAAGTTTGGACACACAATTGCCGTGGAAACTATGAAAGCCGTTCTGCTGCTGGTGGAACTTATGAAGCTATCGCTACAAAATTCTTGAAAGACCAACACTATGACCGTTTCTTCCTAGAGTGGGATAGTGAAGTTTCTGGTGACCTTAAAGCACTTGAAAGCTTGAAAGACTCTAACGCTGAAGTTGTGCTTGGACTTCTTTCAAGTAAAACAACTGAACTTGATGACGAAGAACGTGCACTTAAAATGCTCGAAGAAGCTAGCAAGATTATTCCAAAAGAACGTCTTTTCCTTTCACATCAATGTGGTTTTGCGTCTTGTGACTCAGGAAATGAGCTAGCCATTCCACAACAATGGGCTAAAATCAAACAAGGTCAAGAAATCGCTGCTAAATTCTGGAATTAATCAAAAAACTCACCTTTATTTTTCTATATACAATAACAATACTATACAGAAAGCGACCGAAAATCGGTCGCTTTTAAATTACAGTTTAACTACTTCTAAGTTTTCTCCACCAAGTAAAACAAGGTATTTGTCAACTTTTTCGATATGGTAAGACTTGCTAAGGGCTTCGGCGTAAAGAGCCATTTGTCCCTGATAGCGTTTTTTGATGTCTTCGCTGTTAGTGTATTTGTCTGTTTTATAATCAAACAGAACAATTCGGTCGTCGAATAAAAGATAACCATCGACAATCCCACGTACGACAAATTTTTCGTTACTTTCTGGGTCTTCTTTTAACATGGCAAATGGAGCTTCACGATAAATTTTATCAACATTTTTCTGAATCATTTGTCCAAGCTCTGAACCTTCAAAGAAATCAAGCACATGCTCAAGACGAATACGTGATTTGACATCATCTTCAGCTGAAACTTGCGCTAATGCTGATGTGATATCATCTAGTGTCACTTGCTCTGATAGTGTAATTCTCTGCATGAGTTCGTGCATCGCAGAACCAATTGCTGTCGCTTCTACTTTTGCTTTCTTTGAAAAATCTGGAAGCTCAAACATTGGCTTAGCTTGATATGGTTTTGCCATGACATCAACACCATCAACGTCCATAACTGGCTCATAAAGTTTTTTAACTTGACTTGGTGTTCTCAAACTTGGCAAATTAATCGCAGCTTTAAATTCAGTATTTAGCTTTTCTACAGCCTCTAGCCTATCCAAGGCTTCTGCAATATTTTCTGTCTGACGATTATCTTTCAAGTCATCTGGTTTAATGGCAGACGTCATTTCAATTTGACCAATTTTTTCCTCTGTCAAATCATCGTCTGTGACAAATTCAACTTTAAATGGCAAATTTTTGTAAGTATCATAAATAGCAAGAATCCAGTCTTGAAATGTCATGAAGGTTTCACGCTCAGATACTGGAATATGATTATTTTCTGATTTTCCACTGTATTTGTCCACTAATTTTTCTGCACTTGCTTTTCCGACTAAATACAATCTTTTTTCTGCACGAGTCATTGCAACGTAAAGCAGACGCATTTGTTCAGATAACATTGCTAAACGAAGTTCTCGTTTATTCAGTTGATAAGGCATAGTATCCATGCTGACTTTTACTGCTGGGAAATAATCAGTTTCCAACTCTTCTCGCATATCAGCTAAATACTTGATACCTGCTCCATTTTGGCGTGACAGAATCAAAGGCGAAGTCATGTCTTGAATACTAAATCTCTTATCAAGATTTAAAATGAAAACATACTTAAACTCAAGTCCCTTACTCTTGTGAATGGTCATCAAGTTTACAGCATTTTTAGGCAGTGCCACTTCAACATCTGCCAAATCATTTTCACTCTCAAGAACTTTGTCAATCATACGAATAAAGCGTGATAAGCCTTTAAATCCGCCTCGTTCAAAATTATTGGCACGAAGCGCAAGCGCATAAAGATTGGCTTGACGTTGCTCTGCACGAGGCAGATTTCCAACGTAATCATAATAGAAACGCTCATTATAAATCTTCCAAATCAAGTCATAAAGCGAGTGCCATTTGGCAAATTCACGCCAGCTTGCAAGACAGTCCATGAAATCTTTCAATTTATTCTGAAGAGCTGTCGTAATCAATTCAGCATGTTCACCTGTGCCATTCAAAGCGTGTTCGAGTTTTTGATAAAGATTAGCCTTGTGTTCATCTTCAAGAGTCTGAAGAGCTAGTCTAGCAAGGTCATCCTCATTAAAGGCAAACATGGGTGAGCGCATCAGAGCAACTAGGGCATAATCATTAAGCGGATTATCAAGAGCTCTAAGCGTATCAAGCATCACCATGACCTCAACCGATTTGAGATAATTTTGTTCGCCACCATCCGTTACCAAAGGAATCCCGTAGTATTCAAAGGTTTGCAAAATCGCATTATTTCGCGTACGAAGCGAAACTAAAAGTGTAATATCTTCAAACGGAACGTGTTCCTCATTATGCAAACGAATGATTTCTTTTGCGACTAACTTGACTTCGTTTGGATTGATTGACTCTTCTTCGGCACCTTCTGGAGCACCATTTGCCTCATCAGTGTCGTAAATGAGCACTTTTGTTTCATTTTCGGGGTGAGCTTCTTTCTGAGCATCACTTCCTGCAACAAGTTGATGCATGCCATCATACAAAATTTCACCAACAGACTCGTCCATCAAGTGTGTAAAAATGCTATTTGTTGCATCTAGAACTTCTGACTGGCTACGGAAATTTTCTTTGAGCAAAATTAATTTTCCATGCTCAGGATTTTCTTGAAAATCTTTGAATTTTTGATTGAAAATCTGTGGGTCAGCCTGACGGAAACGATAAATCGATTGCTTGATATCTCCCACCATAAAACGATTATGACCATTTGATAGCAATTCCAACATGCGCTCCTGCGTGTGGTTGTTATCTTGGTACTCATCGACCATCACTTCGTGGTACTTATCTTGATAAAGCTTACGAATATCTGGATTTTCCTCTAAAATCTCAATCGCAAAATGTGCGATATCTGAGAATTCAAAAGAGTTTTCTTGGATTTTAGCTTGTAAATATTGCTCAGAAAAATCTTGCACAAAATTCTGCAATAATTCCAATAAAGGAAGACTTTCTGATTGATAATTAAAAATCGTCTCTAGGTGTTTAAGACCAGTCAAACGCCCTTGTAGATTTTTAAAGACAGGATATTTCGTTCCTGCAACTGTCACAGCTGGGCTAGATGGTATTAAATCCGCCACATCAGAAGCCAAACGTCCCAAACCTTCACGCCCGTAAAGCGTCTCAAAATGCATTGCCCATTCATGCAAATGCTCAATCATATTCAAGTGTTTTTTATAATTTGCAGTAGGTGTCCCCTTAGCTGTAACCTGCTTATAATCCTCTAAGTCCGTCACATCCTGCAAATGATTTGCCGTATCATGTAAGCAACTTAGAAAGTCATTGACTTCTTGGTCTGGAATAGCAGAAAAATCCGTATAAGTTTTAGCTCCTTTTAAAAATACCTCAGACATCCATTTTTTTGGATTATCCGTAGCTTGACTAAAGTCATAAATCTTATAAACGATTTCTCTAAACGCTGAGCTATCCTTGCGATTTCCTGAAAAATTACGCACCAATTTACGGAAAATGTCTTGGTTCTCACCAAGCATATAATCAGAAAATAAATCTGCAAATACTTCATTTTTGACAAGATCTTGCTCACTCTTGTCAGTCATAATACGGAAAGTTGGCGAAATACCAAGCGTGTAGCCATATTGGTTAACCAATTTTTGCGTGAAGGCATCCATTGTCCCAATGTCAGCTGTCTGAAGACCTAGCAATTGCTCATTCAAATATGTTTTTGTGTCGTTGTCTTTGGTTACTTGTAAAACCTTACTGATTTTTTTCTCAAGACGTTCTTTTAACTCACCTGCTGCTTTAACAGTAAAAGTTGAGATGAAAAGCTGGTCAACAGTGACACCACGTAAAATCTTATCAATAATGCGCTCAACCATGACAAAGGTTTTACCAGAACCCGCTGAGGCTGAGACTAAAATGTTATTGCCAGAACTATAAATCGCTTCAATCTGTTCAGGTGTGCGCTTTTGTTTACTTGATGACTTTGCTTCTTGAGCTTGCAAAAAGGAAATCTCTTCTGATGTCAAAAACGGCTTAAAGTTCATCTTTTTCCTCCTCTTCTTTTAGCATTAGACTCAAAAAGCCTTGACGTCTTTCTTTTCTTGGTAGTTTATACCATTTTCTCGCGTATGGCATGTGACGATTGGCTTCAAAGCGTGTGATAGCTTTTAGCTGGTCACCTTGGACAGACTTGCCATCTTCGCTGTATGGATTAATCAGAAAATGTCCTTTTTTGATTTGCTCTGCTGCTTGAATAAATAATTTTTGGTTGTAAGCAAGAAGAATATCGAGCTCTTCTTGAGTGTAAACAGAATCATTCAAATGATAATTTCCATTTGATAGATAACCTTTTTCTTCGTCCAAGAATAGACCTCGATAGCGTAGTTCTTTTGACAAATTCTCCAAAATTTTATCTGTCGTGGCTACCGCTGACAAATCAACTTTGGGTTCTTGCATGTGAAGGTACATGGCGCCAAAAATTTTATCTGACTCGCTTCTTCCTTTTTTATCACGCAAAGCCTGCATATATGTCACCAATTGCGGATTCAAACCATTATAAAATTTCTGAATGTCAAAAGTATTGTGACTCGATTTATAGTCAACCACACCAAGACTGCCATCGCTCAAGCGGTCAACACGGTCAATAATACCTCGAATGCGCACTGCATTTGCAATCATCAATTCAAACGGCTCTTCCTCGTTTTCAACTTGAATCTGAGCATCATTTTTCAAAATGCTTGCCGTGCTTCTTGCAATATCTTCCAAAACGGTCAGAGAATAACGACTTTCTTCGTCTTCTTCATAGACAAATTTAAATTCATCTTCAGAATTAGTCTTTTGAATAGCTTGATTCAACTTGGTATCAAATGGCTGATCAGACTCATCTTTCATGACAAGTTCAAAGACACGGTGAAGATATGTTCCGTGGTTTCTAGCATCCGGATGAATCGTTTCAACTTCTTGCAAGCCAAGAACATACTGCAAGAAATACTTGTACTGGTTATTATAGAAAGTTGTCACCGCTGATGAAGACAAATTAATTGGCTCATCACTTGGAAAACGTGTCTCAATCACTTCGGCAGAAACTGGTTTGGTCTGCATATTATCCTTAATCAGTGGCAATTCAACACCTTCGTTAGCCAGTTTTTTACGAAGATAACGTACAGCTACTGACCAGAAGGTTTGCTCTTCTTTGCTAAGCTCGTGGTCTTCTTCAATAGCCAAGCGATTAACCTCAATCACACGAGATAAGAGCGCTTTGTAATTTCCAATGTCTTCAGCATCTGTCGACAAACGATTTCGTCCCTTAACCAAAACAGGCACACCAAAGCTAGCTAATTCCGCAAGATAAGAAGATTCCTTATCTTCTGACTCATTAACAATTTGTGGCAAACTGAGCACCAGTTCTTCCGTCGCTGAATTAAACAGTGACAAGGCAGCAAAATGATTTTTCTTGATGTTTTCACGACTAATCACATCAAAACGTTGATTTTCAGCTGTTGTTTCATTGACCTTGGCACGTTCCTCATCTGAAATCAAACTACGATTTTGCGCAATTTTTGGGAAATGCGACTGCGTCATACCAAGTGCAAAGACAAATTTATTGGTGTGTGGTTCAACCAAATCATAAGATTTTACAGAAACCACATCAACACTTGCTGGCACCACACGGTACTGAGCAGCAAGCATACCACTTCTTACCAGCGATAAAAATTCATCCAAAGACAATTTTTCTTTACCGAAAATCGTTTGGAACTGGTTTAAAATTCCTGTAAATGTTCGCCAAACTTGCTCATGTTTTTCTTGCTCAATCTCTGGAAAAGTGGCAACCATGCCTTCAAGATTGTCTGGAAGACTAATAGTACGCAAGAAAGTCATTAATTTTTCAAGCAAACTTGAACCAAGCTGCTTTTGCGCTTTAAAGAGCGTAAGCAAAGGCGCCATGATTTGCTCGCGCATTTGATTCATAAAAACTAGGTGCTCTTTTCCTTTATAGTTAACCGTAAATTCCTTTGCAAACTTGCTTTGTCCTTTAATATCAGTATAAATCAAATATTGCTCAAAAAGATCTAAATCATCTTGCTTGAATTGTCCATAAAGCCCCGTCTTCAAGAGATTGATAACATCTTCTGTTCGGAAGCGATAGCGTTTCACGCGCTCCAAAGAATCAATAAAATGCACCAACGGGTGATCACTCATCGACTCTGCTTTCCCAAAATAATATGGAATTTCATACTTGTCAAAAATCTTTCCGATTTGAAGACGATAGCTGTCCACATCACCTAAAAGAACCAAGATATCTTTATAACGGTACCCCTCATAAAGCTTATGACGAATCGCCTTAGCCACATGCTCAACTTCTTCTTTTTGGTTGATAACATCCCAGATAACGTAGTGTTTCTTATCATCATCTGTCAAGGTTAACTCTGCTGTTGTAAAATCATGCTTAGCTTCAAATAATTTTGATAACTTAGCAAAAGCTTCGTGTGATTGTTGAGAACTCTCAACATAATGTGGCTGCGCTTGAAATTTCATTGCTAAAGAGCGCAAGAAATCCAAACTAGCTTGATAAACGTTTCCTGCTGTAAAGGTTGCCTTATAAGCCTTTTGGCTGCTGTATGTTCCGATAATAACTTGCGCACATTTTTGCTCAAGTAAGCTAACCAAGTGCTCTTCTTCTGCTGAAAAACGCGTAAAACCATCAATGACAAGTGCTACATTTTCAAGAGCCTTGTCCAAGTGCCCTGATTCAACTTGCTTAGCAAAAAAAGCAATTTTTGACTGAGTATCATACTGATTGGCTAACAAAATATCATTGACAGCCAAGAAAATTTTCACCAAATCCTCTTGCTTTTCCTCAGATTGAAGCCCATTCAAATCAAGCACGGTCATGTTAGCCGTTTTTAATTCCTTATACAAATCAACCAATTGCTTGATGAAATTCGTATCTTGCTTTAAACGCCCGAAAACTTTCAAATCCGTATCAGAAAAATGAGACAGCGCACGATAAAAAATCATGGCTAAGCCATTGTCATCAATCGTTTCTTTGGTCTGAGGTTCATTTAAGACAAAATAGCGCGCCATTTGAGCAAAACGTGTAATGGTAATGGCAAAAGACGCTTGGTCAGGCAAAAGTTCCAAAACTGCCCTTTCTTTTTCAAAAGACAAAGAGTTTGGAGCGATGTAGAAAACACGCTTACCAGCTTTAGCCTCTTCCATCGCTTTTCTTGCCAAAATTTCAGTCATATCAAACTGAATATCTGTATATAATAATTTCATAATAATCCTTCGTCATGTCACTAGATAATCCTATTATACCAAATTCTGTTGTTGGTTTGGCTTTTTGATAAACAAGAAACCACCACTACTTTCGTAGCGGTGGTTTATCTATATTAACCCAAATAGCCTAATATTGTATCAAATGATTAACGAACTTCTGCTCCGAGTTGTTCAACAAGGACTTTAGTGATTTTATCCATGTATTTAGTAACTTCTTCATCAGTCAAGTTATCGTTTGGATTTTGGAATGTAAGGCTGTAAGCCATTGATTTCATACCTTCAGCAATATTTGCACCAGCATACACGTCAAAGAGTTTGATGTCTGTTAAACGTTTCACTTTAGCTGATTCGATTGCAGTGACAATATCTTTGTGAGTAGTTGCTTTTGGCAATAACAAAGCAATATCACGAGAAACTGCTGGGAATTTAGTGATTTCAACAAACGCTTTATCAGCTTGAAGAGCAGCTTCGATGATATCCAAGTTCAATTCAGCTACGTAAGTTTCTGGAACGTTGTAGTTTTTAGCTGTTTGTGGGTGAATTTGACCAACAAAACCAACCAATTGACCATCCAAATAAATGCTTGCTGTACGACCTGGGTGCATGCTTTCAAGATCTTTTTCGGCAACGTATTCAACTGTCAAATCAAGTTTGTTAAAGATAGCTTCAACGATACCTTTTGCATAGAAGAAATCAACTGGAGTTGCTTTTGTTTGGAAGTCTTTTTCAGCAACTAAACCAGAGATAGCAAAGGCAAATGTGCTGATTTCGTTTGGTAATTCTTCTTTTGGATTACCTTTTTGTTCAAAGACTTTACCAATTTCATAGATTGCCAAGTTACTGTTTTTACGAGCAACGTTGTAAGCAATGGTATCAAGCATACCAGAAACAACGTTTTGACGAAGAACTGAACGTTCTACTGACATTGGCCACATCAATTCAGTCAAGTTGCTTGGTTGCAATGTGAATTCAGTTGCTTTTTCAGGTGTTGTCAAAGCATATGAGACGATTTCAGTCAATCCAGCACCTTCAGCAATTGAACGCATTTTACGACGCAATTTTTGTGTTGCTGTCAATTCACCTGCAGTACCAGCAGCTTCTGGAAGTGTTGTTGGAAGATTATCGTAACCGTAAATACGAGCAATTTCTTCAACCAAGTCAGCTTGGATAGCAATATCCCAACGACGACGTGGTACTGAAACTGTGAATTTATCAGCATTTCCTGACAAACCAAAACCAAGTTTTGCAAAGACATCTTCGATATCAGCAAAAGTCAATTCTGTTCCCAAACGAACGTTAACATAGTCAAGTGTTGTTGATACTTCGACATCTTCAGTTGGAACTGAACCAGCTTCAACACGACCAGCAAGAACATCACCTTCAGCTAGTTCTGTAAGCATTGCTGCTGCAAAGTCAAGAGCTTCATCGACAGTTGCATAGTTGATACCTTTTTCAAAACGAGCTGAGCTTTCAGAACGAAGGTTCAAACGAGATCCAGTACGACGGATAGCTGTACCATCAAAGACAGCAGCTTCAAGAACAACGTTTTTAGAAGCGTTGTCGATTTCAGTAGCTTGACCACCCATCACACCAGCAAGAGCAACTGGTTTGTCAGCAACTGTGATAACAAGATCTTCTTCTGTCAATTCACGTTCTTCGCCATCAAGAGTGACCAATTTTTCACCAGCACGCGCATTGCGAGCGACGATTTTATTGTCTTCAAATTTATTCAAATCAAAAGCATGCATTGGTTGACCGAAGTACAATAGCACGTAGTTTGTCACGTCGACAACATTGTTGATTGGACGAATACCAGCGTTCATCAAAAGGTTTTGCAACCATTGTGGACTTGGTTTAACAGTCACGTTTTCAACGACACGTGCTTTGTAAGTCAAGACTTTGTCAGACTCGATAGCAACATCGATAACGTCTTTTGCAGCTTTAGAAACTTCTTTAAGTTCTTTTTCTGGGAAGTGAACTTCTTTTCCGTAGATAGCAGCTACTTCATGTGCAACCCCACGCATTGAAAGGGCATCTGCACGGTTTGGTGTGATTGACAACTCAACAATTTCATCATCCAAATCAAGGTATGGGAAAATGCTGTCACCTGGTTTAGCATCTTCTGGCAAGATTTGAATACCGTCTGAAAATTCTTTTGGAATGATTGATTCTGGCAAACCAAGTTCTTGGAGTGAGCAAATCATACCAAGTGATTCCATACCACGGATTTTACCTTTTTTGATTTTGTAGTTATCAGCAATACGTGCACCTGGTACAGCTACGATAACTTTGATACCTGCAGTAACGTTTGGAGCACCACAAACGATTTGGCGCAATTCATCATCACCAGTATCTACTTGGCAAAGGTGCAAGTGTGTTTCAGGAACATCTTCACAAGATACAACATGACCAACAACCAATTTTGTCAATCCTTCAGATGGTGATGAAACTCCTTCAACCTCAATCCCTGTTGTTGACATTTTTTCAGAAAGCTCATGTGTTGTAACATCAACATCAACAAGCTCTTTTAACCATTTATAACTTACTAACATAATATGTGTTAAAAGCTTTTCGCAGTCAAAATACATTTGACAGGTAAGCTTCTTTATCCCTTTCTACTCTTATTCTTTTAAGGCTTTTCGCATAAGCCAATCTGTGTCTACTTTATCGCCAACTTTAAATGAGTGCTCTGAAAATTTTTCAAATCCATATTTGCGGTAGAAACCTTGAGCTTTGACATTGCCTTCCCAGACACCTAACCAAGCCCAATCAAATTCACCTGCCTTAGCCATATCAAGCGCCAGCTCAAATAATTTCTTACCTAAGCCAAGTCCCTGACATTCACTAAGAATGTAAATACGTTGGATTTCAAAGGCATTTTTTAGTTCATGCTCTGTCTGTGCTGCGCCCCAGTTCACTTTCATAAAGCCAACCTCGCGCCCATCAACTTTGACAAAGCGAACATCAGATTCTACATCTGTCACATCTTTTTCAAGTTGCGCTAAAGTATAATTCTCATTGAAAAATTCTTGAAGTTCTTCTTCGGTGTTATCAAAACCAAATGTTTCACGAAAAGTATCGATGCTCAATTTTTGTAGCATATCTAACTTATCCAAGGTCACTTTTTCAACTTTGATTTCCGCCATGATGACCTCCAATTCTTTTTCTTGCTAATTAATTATTTAAATTGATCTGAGAAACGGACATCGCCTTGATAGAAGCCACGGATATCATTGATACCGTAACGAAGCATCGCAATACGTTCTTGACCAAGACCAAAAGCAAATCCAGAATATTTTTCTGAGTCAACGCCAGACATTTCAAGAACGCGAGGGTGTACCATACCAGCACCAAGGATTTCAATCCAACCAGTTTTCTTACATACGTTACAACCTTTACCACCACATTTGAAGCATGATACGTCAACTTCTACTGATGGTTCAGTGAATGGGAAGTATGAAGGACGAAGACGGATTTTACGATCTTCACCAAACATTTTCTTGATAATCATTTCAAGAGTTCCTTTAAGGTCACCCATAGAAATGTTTTCACCAACAACAAGACCTTCGATTTGGTGGAATTGGTGACTGTGTGTCGCATCGTCTGTATCACGACGGAACACACGTCCTGGTGAGATCATTTTCAATGGACCTTTAGAAAAGTCGTGTTTATCAAGTGTACGAGCTTGAACTGGACTTGTGTGAGTACGAAGCAGGATTTCTTCAGTGATGTAGAAAGTATCTTGCATGTCACGAGCTGGGTGATCTTTTGGCAAGTTCATGCGTTCAAAGTTATAATAGTCAGATTCAACTTCATAACCATCAACAACTTGGAATCCCATACCAAGGAAAATATCTTCAATTTCTTCACTTGTTTGTGTCAAAACGTGACGGTTACCAAGGTTTACTTGACGTCCTGGAAGAGTCACATCCAAGCTTTCTGATTCCAATTGTGCTTTGATTTTAGCCGCTTCAACGATTTTAGCTTGTTCTTCAAAAGCTTTTGTCAAAACGTCACGTACTTCGTTAACTTGTTTTCCGACAACTGGACGCATTTCTTTAGAAAGATCTTTCAAACCTTTCAATAATTCTGTCAATGATCCTTTTTTACCAAGAACTTGCACACGTAATTCTTGAAGTTCTTTTGCATTGTTTCCACGCATTTCAGCCAATTTAGCTTGCGTAGATGATTTTAATTCTTCTAACTGCGCTTGTAAATCCATTAAAATTCCTTCCTTGGGGCAACCCCTAATGTTTTTAAACGAAAAAAGCGTGCCACACTCCAATAGCGGAGCGTTGACACGCGGTACCATCCGTTTTTTATCTGACTAGCAGACCTTAATTCATCGTCTTTAACATGAGTGAATTCGCCAAACTTTCATCTAGGAAGCTTCCAGTCACGACTTCCATTCCCTGTTAAACTGCCATAAGGTTACTAGTCTCATAAGACACTATTCAATTTACACCCCATTCTAGCAAATTTTTTGCCATTTGACAAGGTTGAATATAGCAGCTTAATTCACACTAACCTGACCTGAATAATAATCAAAGCTTAAACCACTTTGGACATTCGGAATGAAAACATTAAACTCTAAACTACCGTCAGATGATTTTGCTTCCAAATGTGTCCCGCTAGCAAGAATATTATCGCCATCATAGATTAAAGTCACGCGGTAACGAACACGTTTATTCTGATCAAGTGCTCTTCTGACCTGACCTTCGTAGTAATTTTGACCCGTTGAGTCTTCTGAACTAGCTTCATTTGCCCAGGCTGCCTGAGTGGCTACATTTTCAGGATTGCTTGTTGAAGCATCAAAGCCTTTTAAGCCACCAACTAAAGCATAGCCGAGCAAGTGCCCACGGTCAACGGCGTGACTGTATGTTCCAGAAAGATTTTGCACTTGGTGCCAGCCCGCTGGTGTCCATGAAGTTGAGCCATTTCTAGTTTCCTCACGGCTTCTATATTGACGTGTAGACTTACTCAACAAAGCATTTGCGACCGTTGGAATAGTCTGACCTTGCACAATTTTTGTTTTGTTATTGGCATAAGGTTTGCTGGCTACTCTTGCATTCAAATCGTTTTTATTTCCGTTAACCAAATAAGCTCCCGCACCGTTCCATTCTAAATTTGAACCAAGCTGAGCTTTAACACTGTCTGTTAAGACTGAGTCTGCTAATTCTTGACTTGGTGTTGCTTGATTAGCAGAAGACTGATTTGACACAATCTTTGCAGATGATTCTCCCGTAATCAAGGAAATAACTTGATTAACAGGATCACTTGAATCTGAAGTTGTCAGCCAACCCGCACCAATACTAACCAATAAAACTAATAAAGAAATAAATGATTTTGTCTGTTTAGACAGTTTTGATTTCTTTGCCATAAAATCCTTTCACTAAAAAAGTGGAACATCGTGCTTTATCAAAATCATAAAGTCGATTATCCCACTTCTACATTTTCGTCAAGCTGCTCTAAAATACAAATAGCTTATTGGCCTGTAAATTTGCCAATAATTGCTTGCCATTTATCAATCGATAAAATTGAGAATGGATTTTTACCATCACCAATGACGGCATATCCAATCATCAATCCAACTGCTAAAAATAAACAAGCCAAAAGAGCAACCACTAGAACTAATCCTAACTGTTTTGCTACGTATTTCCAGCCACTTGTCATTTTTTAAGCCTCACTTACACGTTTAATATTTGCACCGAGTTTAGCCAATTTTTCATGGAATTTGTAATATCCACGGTCAAGGTGATTCAAGCGACCAACTGTTGTTGTTCCTTTTGCCACCATCCCTGTCAAAATAAGGGCTGCGCTAGCACGAAGGTCAGTTGACATAACTGGAGCACCTTGAAGCTCTAGCCCACCATGAATCATAGCTGTATCGCGCATGATTTCTGACTGCAAGCCCATACGGCGCATTTCTTCCAAATGTTGGAAACGATTCTCAAAGACCGTTTCAATCATTGTTGATTCGCCATTGACAACTGCCATCAAAGCTGTAAATTGAGCTTGCATATCTGTAGGGAAACCTGGATGAGGAAGTGTTTTAACCGTTACTGGTTTTAATTTTGCCGTATCAGCAATAACACGAATCCCTTCAGGTTCATCAATAACGGTCACACCCATCTCAATCAATTTTGAAATCAAAGGACGATTGTGTTCCCAGATAGCATCCTTAACAAGAACATTACCTGATGTCATAGCTGCCGCTACCATGAAAGTTCCAGCTTCAATACGGTCTTGAACCACATCATGTTCAGCACCATGAAGACTATCGACACCAGTAATGGTCAAAGTCTCTGTACCAGCACCTTTAACGATAGCACCCATTTTATTAAGTAGCATCGCTAAATCAACGATTTCTGGCTCACGTGCGACATTTTCAATAACAGTCACACCTTCTGCCAAAGTTGCTGCCATCATCAAGTTTTGTGTTGCACCAACTGATGGGAAATCCATGTAAATTGTTGTCCCTTTAAGTTTCCCATCAACAGTCGCTGTGATATCACCACCAGCTTGTGTGATTTTTGCCCCCATAGCTTCCAAACCTTTAAGGTGAAGGTCAATTGGACGACTACCAATCGTGCAGCCACCAGGCATTGATACTTTTGCATGACCTTTACGCGCTAAAATTGGTCCTAAAACAACGATTGAAGCACGCATTTTGCTAACATATTCATATGGGGCAATATCCAAAATATCTCCTGAAGCATCCACTTCAATCGTGTTATTCGCTTCATCAAAATCAACTTGAATATCTAAACCACGGACAACATTATTCATCGTAAAGACATCTGAAAGGATTGGGACATTTGTTAAAACTGTCTTTCCTTCCTTCGGTAAAATTGTCGCTGCAAGAAGAGGAAGAACCGCATTCTTTGCTCCTTCAATGATTACTTCTCCTTCTAGGCGTGTATTACCGCCTTCAATAATAATTTTATCCAAAATGAACTCCATTCTTATATTATAATATCAAAATTATATCATAGTTTAGCGATTATTGCTTTTATTGAAAACCAAAGAAGAAAGTCTGACTAACTGTAATGATTTCTAAAATAAAATGGCTTACCATATAACCAAGTGCAATACTAACCAAAAGAATAAATACCTTAAGGCGACCGATATTCTCAGGCGTATTTTTAATTAATTTTGACCAATCAAATAAATTTCGAAGAATTTGATGTGTCATTGCAATAAAAACAAGGTGACTAATCAAAGTCACTGAACTATTTAAAATTTCCATAGAACTATTATATCAGATTTCATTTTCGACAACAAAAAACTGCACAAGTGTAAGCTTTCTTCATGAAAAAAACATCAAAAAGTAATAAAAAAAGCCTGAGATAAACTCTCAGACCTTTTCGTTTATTTATTACCAACACTGATACGGTTCAAAGCACGGCGAAGAGCAACTTGTGCACGACGTACTTCGTCGATATCGTGAGTACTTTGAGCTTGTTCCAATTTACGTTCAGCACGGATTTTAGCACGTTCAGCACGGCTAACATCGATATCGCGTTCACGTTCTGCAGAATCTGCAACAATTGTCACAAGATTATCTTTAATCTCAATAATACCACCGTTGATAGCTACCCAATCCACGTGATTAGGATCATCTGTACGATGAATTTTCATTTCGTGGACAGTTAGCGGAGCAATGAGGTTAATGTGTTCTGGCAAAATCCCCATCTCACCATCCGGTGTTTTTACTGAAATAAAATTAGCATGGTGATCATAGCGAATACCATCTGGTGTTACTACCTGAACAGTCATATATGTCATGGTATCACCTCATTAGTAATTCATTTTCTTAGCTTTTTCAACTACATCCTCGATTGGACCTACGTTACGGAAAGCATCTTCTGGAAGATCATCATATTTACCTTCCAAGATTTCTTTGAATCCACGAACAGTTTCAGCAACTGGAACGTATGAACCAGGCATACCTGTAAATTGTTCAGCAACGTTGAAGTTTTGTGACAAGAAGAATTGGATACGACGAGCACGTCCAACCAATGTTTTTTCTTCGTCAGACAATTCATCCATACCAAGGATTGCAATGATATCTTGCAATTCACGGTAACGTTGAAGAACACGTTGAACTTCTGTTGCTACTTCATAGTGTTCTTGACCAACAATTTCTGGGGCAAGGGCACGTGAGCTTGAAGCAAGAGGGTCAACGGCTGGGTAGATACCCATTTGAGTCAACTTACGTTCAAGGTTGGTTGTTGAATCCAAGTGAGCGAATGCTGTTGCTGGCGCTGGGTCAGTGTAGTCATCGGCTGGCACGTAGATGGCTTGGATAGATGTAACAGAACCTTTTTTAGTTGATGTGATACGTTCTTGCAATTGACCCATTTCAGTAGCCAATGTTGGTTGGTAACCAACGGCAGATGGCATACGACCAAGAAGGGCTGATACTTCAGAACCTGCTTGAGTGAAACGGAAGATGTTATCGATGAAAAGAAGCACGTCTTGTCCTTCGACATCACGGAAGTATTCCGCAATTGTCAAACCAGTAAGGGCAACACGCATACGTGCTCCAGGTGGTTCATTCATTTGACCGAAGACCATGGCTGTTTTTTCGATAACGCCAGATTCTTTCATTTCCCAGTAAAGGTCATTACCTTCACGTGTACGTTCCCCAACACCGGTAAATACTGAGATACCACCGTGTTCTTGGGCAATGTTGTGAATCAATTCTTGGATAAGAACGGTTTTACCAACACCGGCACCACCGAAAAGTCCGACTTTACCACCTTTTAGGTAAGGGGCAAGAAGGTCAATAACTTTGATACCTGTTTCAAGGATTTCTGATGATGTTGATAATTCATCAAAAGCTGGTGCTTTTTTGTGAATTGGTTCGCGTGGTGCATCTTCTGCAAATGGTTCATCAAGGTCAATTGTATCCCCGAGAACGTTAAACACACGACCCAAAGTTTCTTTACCAACTGGTACACTGATTGGACGACCAGTATCAAAAACTTCTAATCCACGTGTAAGCCCATCAGTTGATTCCATAGCGATAGTACGTACAAGACCGTCTCCAAGTTCAAGAGCAACTTCGAGCACGATTTTTTGAGATTTATCGCCATCTTTATAAACAATCAATGCATTATTAATCTCAGGTAGTTTGTCACCAGCAGCAAACGCAACGTCGACAACTGGACCTACAACCTGAGCAATTTTGCCTGAGCTCATGTTTTTCTCCTTTTAGATTTTTTAGGGAGTGGCTCCCTTTTTTATGAGGCTAAAAAGCACTCACATTTTATTCTAGTGCGTTAGCACCTGCTACAATTTCTGTGATTTCTTGTGTAATAGCAGCTTGACGCGCACGGTTGTACTGAATAGTCAAATCGTTAATAACGTTTTTAGCGTTATCAGTTGCTGTTTGCATAGCAGTCATACCTGCCGCATGCTCAGCAGTTTTAGCATCAACAATGGCACCATAAATAAGGCTTTCAGTATATTGTGGCAAGAGTTGTTCCAAAATCATTTCACGATTTGGTTCCAATTCAAATCCACTTACACCTTCTTCTGCTGCTTCATCAGCATCCAATTCAGCGATTGGAAGCATTTGTTGTACACGAACTTGACTAGTCAAGCTATTCACATGGTGATTGTAACATACATATAATTCATCGAACAATTCGTTTTTATACATTTCAACAGATTTTGAAATGATATTTCCAACTTGTTCAAATGATGGCTGATCTTCCAAACCACGCAATTCAAAGACAACGTTCATTCCACGAGCTTTAAAGAAATCAGCACCAATACCACCGATGGCAATAATAGCGTAGTTACCATCTTGGTGATATTCCTCAATAAGATCCATCATTGCTTTCAAGATTTTTGAGTTATATCCACCAACAAGTCCTTTGTCAGACGTGATAACAATGTAACCAGTCTTTTTAACCGGACGAGCGGCTAGCATTGGATTTTTTGAACCATTAACTAATTCTGATTTCAATAAGTCAGTAGTGATTTGACGAATTTTTGAAGCGTAAACTTGGAAATCTTTTGCTGCTTGCTCAGATTTAGTCAATTTCGCAGCAGATACCATTTGCATGGCACCTGTGATGTGACTTGTTTTCTGAGTTGAAATAATTTTCCCTTTGATTTCACTAAGAGAGCCTGCCATATGCTACCTCCCTCTTATTTGAATTCTGACTGATCTTTAAAGGCTTGAATAGCTGCATCTAAGACAGATTCTTCTGGTAAATCTTTGGTTGTACGGATAGTTTCAAAGATTGATTCGTAGTGTGCATCAAAGTAATCATACAAAGCTTCTTCGAATGCTAGGATGTCATTTACTGGCACATCATCCAAGAAACCATGAGTAAGCGCATAAAGAATCACAACTTGTTTTTCAACAGGAAGTGGTTTGTGAACAGGTTGTTTAAGCACTTCAACTGTACGACGTCCACGGTTAAGTTTAGCTTGAGTTGCGGCATCCAAGTCAGAACCGAATTGAGTGAAGGCTTCAAGTTCACGGTAAGAAGCCAAGTCAAGACGAAGTGTACCAGCAACTTTCTTCATTGCTTTGATTTGTGCTGAACCACCAACACGTGATACTGAAGAACCAGCATCGATTGCAGGACGAATACCTGAGTTGAAAAGATTTTCTTGCAAGAAGATTTGTCCGTCAGTGATTGAGATTACGTTAGTTGCGATGTAAGCTGAGATATCACCAGCTTGTGTTTCGATAAATGGAAGGGCTGTAATTGAACCACCACCAAGAGCATCAGAAACTTTCGCAGAACGTTCAAGCAAGCGGCTGTGAAGATAGAAGACATCACCTGGGTAAGCTTCACGTCCTGGTGGACGACGAAGAAGAAGTGACAGTTCACGGTAAGCTACCGCTTGTTTTGATAAATCATCATAAACAATCAAGACATGTTTTCCGTTGTACATAAATTCTTCTGCCATTGCAACACCAGCATATGGAGCGATGTAAAGTAATGGAGAAGGTTGTGAAGCTGAGGCTGTCACAACGATTGTGTAATCAAGGGCACCGTATTTACGAAGTGTTTCAACTTGTGTACGAACAGTTGATTCTTTTTGACCAATAGCAACATAGATACAAATCATATCTTGTCCTTTTTGGTTCAAAATTGCGTCAATCGCAACAGATGTTTTACCTGTTTGACGGTCACCAATGATCAATTCACGTTGACCACGTCCAATTGGAACCAAAGCGTCAATCGCTTTAAGACCTGTTTGGAGTGGTTCAGAAACTGATTTACGTTGCATAACGCCTGGTGCAGGTGTTTCAACTGGACGTGTAGCAGTTGTCTTGATATCACCAAGACCATCTACTGGTTGACCAAGTGGGTTAACAACACGACCGATAAGAGCTTCACCTACTGGTACTTCCATGATTTTACCAGTACGTTTTACTTCATCACCTTCACGAATTGTAGAGAAATCTCCAAGAATGATGATACCAACGTCATTTGACTCAAGGTTTTGAGCCATACCGAAAGCACCATTTGAAAATTCAAGAAGTTCTCCACTCATGGCATTATCAAGACCACGAGCACGAGCGATACCATCACCGATATAAGTGACAACACCAGTTTCTGTGACGTCAAAATTTGGCTGGAAGTTTTCAATTTGCTTTTTAATTAAAGCGCTAATTTCTTGTGCATTAATTGCCAAAAGTCACACCACTTTCTATTTCAAATTCATTTTAAATTCTTGCAATTGACGACGAATACTTGTGTCAATTACTTTATTGTTAACATTGATAACAAATCCACCAAGGATTGATTCGTCAATGTTTTCAACGAGTTTACCAGCTTTAACACCGAATTTTTCAGCTACCAAGGCTAGGATACGTTCTTTTTGTTCATCAGTTAAAGCTACTGCGGTTGTCACAACAATATCGTGTTGATTTGTAGCAATAACAAAATCTTTTTGAACACCTTCCAAGATGGCTTTCAAGAACGCTTCTCGTTCATTTTGTAAAATTACCTCAAGAAAATTGTTCATGTAAACTGAACTAGACTCTTGAAGCAACCTAACAAGTTTTACTTTTTCATCACGTGAAACGACTAAACTTGACAAGAAGTCAGCTAAGTTTGTCTCTTCAAAAACAGACAACAAAGCTTCTGTTTCTGATTGGAGTTCAGCTAAACTGTCTTTTTCAATAGCAATTTCTACGAGACTTTTCGCATATTGCTCAACAAGAGCTTGTGTCTTTTTATCCATTAGGCATCTCCTAGCTTGTCAAGATAGCTATCAATGAGATTGCTTTGAGCTTCTTTGTCAAGATTAGCTGTCATGATTTTTTCTGCCAAAAGGACAGTCAAATCAGCGACATCACCTTTAACACTTGAAAGAGCTTCTGCTTTACTTTGTTCGATATCTTGATTAGCTTTAGCTTTCAAGCGGCTAGCTTCTTCGCGTGCTTCAGCGACAATTTTAGCCTCTTGATTTTTACCAGTTTCTTTGGCATCATCAATAATTTGAGTTGCCTCAGTACGAGCGCCAGCTAACTCTTCTTGGCGTTTAGCAGCAAGAGCTTCTGCTTCTTTACGTGCTGCTTCTGCACCATCAATATCATTAGCAATTTTTTCTTCACGAGCGGTAAAGATCCCTGTCAATTGTTCCCAAGCAAAAAGTTTGATGAGAACCAACAAAAGGATCACTGAACCAGCAGTAATAATAATATTACCAATACTTGTACTATTGATTAGTGTTTCCATTGATTATTCCTTTCTTAAGATTCATCCTCATCTTCTGGGAGTTTTTCTGAGATATATTTAGATGACAAAATAGTGAATACGTACGCTTGAATGCATCCGATAAAGGCTGAGAAAGCAACCCAAGCCAAGTTAAGGGCAAAGGCAAATGGAGCAAAAATCAAGCTTTTTGTACCAAAACCTACAATCAAAGCAGTAACAACTTCACCAGCATAAATGTTACCAAATAAACGTAGAGCAAGTGACAAAACGTTAGTAAATTGCTCTAAGATGTTCATTGGAAGCATCATTGGGAAAGGACTTAAGTAACCTTTCAAATATGCTTTGACACCTTTCTTTCGAACACCCTCAACATGGACAACAATCGCGACGATTAAAGACAAAGTAAAATCGACCATGAAAGTTGATGTTGGAGATGTCCAAAAGTTATAATCTTCAGACTCCAATTTAACTAGCAAACCAAGGTTGTTAGCAATCAGAATGAAAAAGAAGAATGTGAACATCAACAAGCTGTACTTAGGAGTGTATTCTCCAAGATTAGGTTTAATCGTATTTTGTACGAACTCGTAGACATACTCAATGAAATTTTGTTTTCCTTTAGGTTTTAGAGTCATTTTTCGAGTTGCCCAAAAAATGATACCGAAGGAAATAATCACCGTCAAGAGAGACATCGCTAAAATGGTTAAGTCAAACTCAATACCAAAGACATGCGCTGTTGGATTTACAGATGTTTCCAACTTTATCCCTCCTTCTTTTTATAAGTTCTTAGTTAGAATTATCCAACGAAGAATGTAGATGCAAGAAGGACGAAGAATGTACCTTCGATGAAGGCTACTCCAAGGAACATGATTGTTTGCAATTTACTGAACATTTCTGGTTGACGTGCTGCAGATTTTGCAATGTTGGCAACGAGGATACCTTCACCAAGACTAACTCCTAGTACGGCAAGACCAAGTGCTAAGATTTTTAAATTCAACATGATATGAATCTCCTTTTAAAATTTTTTACTTCGTTATTTTAGTCCTATTTTAAGGAATTGTCAACGAAATCACCGTTTTCGGAAACGTTTTCCCGAACTATACTTAACCTTTGTTTAGTTTTTAAGCAATAATAAAAGGAAAACGGTCAAATCCGCTTTCCTTTAGGCTTTATGAGCCTTATTTACTAACATTTTATGGTAGATTTTCTATACAAATCATGTTGGAAAATGCGTTTTTGGACAGAATGTCCAGAAACTGCTTTCATAAACAATTTTCCATATAATTTTGAAAACACTTTCTACTATTTAAAGTGCGAATTATTTGTCCATTGACTCATCTAAGTCTTCAACTTCATGAGCAAATTTTTGAGCAATAGCTTCTAGCGCTAAATCTTCTTGATCCCAAACTAAGGCATCATCTGAAATTTCATCCGTGTTAGCAAAGAAAGTAATATGATTTTTAAGATTACGAAGCACGATTGGCGCGTCACCACCGTACTCACCATCCAAATTAATCATCATTTTCTTGTCTGATAGAGGTTCAATTTTCAAGAAGTCTGTCTTGATGTACTCAATGCGCTTATCACCGATATGTTTACCACCATCAAGAACTAATCGAATCAAACGTAAAATCTCAATCAAGTTAGCTGTTTTCACTAAAATCAAAGTGAACTTACCATCATCAAGTTTAGCATCTGGAGCGATTTGTTCAAAGCCACCTACTGAATTAGTGATGGCAGCAAAAATCATTGACACATCACCTTCAAAGACACCTTTTTCATGTTTGATGCGAACTGGAACCGTACGAATTCCTGGTAGAAGCTCAACCCCTTTTGCCAAATAAGCTAGGTAACCAAACATGGTTTTCAACTGACTTGGCACACTGTAAGTCAATTCTGTGAATGAACCTGCAGCAGCGATATTGATGAAATACGTATCCTCACGCGCTTGACCAATATCCATGTGAATCAGTTGGTTTTTACCAATAATTTTTGCAGCTTCAACGGGATTTCCACGAGGAATCTTAAGGGCACGCGCAAAGTCATTTGTCGTACCTGTTGGAATGATTGCCATTTTTGGTCGTTTTTCTAGCGGAGCAATTCCATTAACAACCTCATTAATCGTTCCGTCACCACCTGCAGCGATGACTAAATCAAAACCAGCCTTTGCTGCTCTCTCAGCTTCATTGCGAGCTGAATTTTCTTCGGGTGTTGTTTGAAAGGCAGAAGTTTCATAACCAAAGCCTTCTAAAATATCTAGAACTTCGGCAACATTTTTCTTCATAATTTCCTGGCCAGAGGTCGGATTATAGATTAAACGTGCTCGTTTTTGTTTTTTGACCATATTATATTACCTCAAAAAGATTATAAACTTTCTAACCAAGCTTCATCACGAACGTCAATTCCAAGAGCTTGGGCTTTTGTCAATTTTGATCCAGCATCTGCTCCTGCAACAACAATATCTGTCTTTTTAGAAACACTGCCTGTAACCTTAGCTCCTAAATCCTGCAACTTTTCTTTAGCTTCATTTCGCGTTAAGCGTTGGAGTTTTCCAGTTAGAACCACTGTCAAACCAGCTAATTGAGCATCTTTGGAAACTTTCTTTCCAAGATAAGCAAAATTAACACCAGCATTTTTCAATTCTGCCAAAAGTTCTTCGGCTTCTTTTTTTGCAAAATAGCTGCGCAGTGACTTAGCAATAACTGTTCCAAGACCATCAATATTAGCAATAGCTTCTTCATCTGCTGCCACAAGGTTTTCGATACTTTCAAAAACTTCTAGGAGCTGACGACTTGCTTTAGCACCAACATGACGGATTCCTAAACCAAATAATAATTTTTCTGCTGAATTAGCTTTTGATGCTTGGATAGCATTGTAAAGTTTTTCAGCTGATTTTTCTTTAAAGCCATCAAGCGTCAGCAAATCTTCGACACTTAGTCGATAAATATCTGCAACGTCATGAACCAAATCCGCTGTAAAGAGTTTCTTAACGATTGAAGGTCCAAGACCAGTAATATTCATGGCATCTCGACTGGCAAAATGCGTTAAGCGCTCTTGAATTTGGCTTGGGCAAAGTGGGTTAATACAGCGAAGCGCCACTTCATCCTCATAGTGAATCAGCTCACTGCCACATGACGGACACGTCTCAGGAATTGGCATTGGAACTTGCTTATCACGCTTACTTTCAACCACGTGAAGTACAGCTGGAATAATATCTCCCGCCTTGTAGACAATAACGGTATCTCCGATTCGGATATCTTTTTCAGCAATATAATCCACATTGTGCAAAGTCGCACGACTAACAGTTGTTCCTGCAAGTTGAACAGGCGTTAAATTAGCTGTTGGGGTAACAACTCCCGTACGCCCAACTGTCCAATCTACTGATAAAATCTCAGCTTCTTTTTCTTCAGCTGGGAATTTATAAGCAATCGCCCAACGTGGTGCCTTAACTGTAAATCCAAGTTCTTCTTGCATAGCAAGGCTATTAACCTTAATAACGATACCGTCAATATCATACGGAAGACTATCACGCTCTGCAGCCACTTCTTGAATAAATGCCCAGATATCTTCCATTGAAGATGTTGTAATTCGTTTTGGATTAACTGAAAAACCATAACGAGACAATTCTTCTAAAACGTCATTTTGTGTGGTCATACTTGTTGACGCCACTTCTTGGTACAAGAAGGTTGCTAGATTACGTTTTGCAACGACTGCAGTATTCAACTGACGAAGGGTACCAGCTGCGGCATTACGAGGATTGGCAAATTCTGACTGACCACTTTCCCGACGTTCTTCGTTAATCTTATCAAAAGATTCTCTCGGCAAATAAGCTTCGCCTCGAACCGTGATTGTCAAAGGCTCTTCCAATTTGTGTGGAATGTCTTTGATGCGTTTGACATTTTCAGTGATATTTTCACCGATTGAACCATCACCACGTGTCGCACCAACTTGAAGTACACCGTCTACGTAGACTAATGATACTGAAAGTCCATCAATCTTAAGCTCAGCCATGTAAGATGCATTTGGAAATTCTGCCTTGACGCGACGATCAAAATCATCTAATTCCTCACGTGAAAAAGCATCTTGTAAACTATACAGTGGTGTTTCATGTTGATATTTTTCAAAGCCATCTAAAATAAGACCCCCAACTGCTTGTGTCGGACTATCCGGCAAAATCAAGTCTGGATTAGCCTTTTCAAGCTCTACCAATTCACGATAGAGCTTGTCATACTCACTATCAGAGACCGTTGGTTGGTCTTGTGTATAATACTCTTTTCGATACTGGTTGAGTTCATCAACCAATTTTTGAATACGTTCTTTCATATATACTATTTTAACACATCTAAAGAAAAATACTCTTTAAAACTTATCATTTTTTGAAGATATTATATAGAAAAAAAGAACTTCCACTTTTGGAAATTCTTTTGGTATATCAAGCAGTCAATTCAATACGACTGGCTAATTTATCCATGACAAGTGAACCAATTAGAAGAGAAGCAAGTTCTCCAACAGCTGAAGTAAACCAAGTCATCAAGAAAGGTGCATTGGCAACAATATGTAACTCGGTAGCAATGGTAAACATTGAAGCCGCAAATAATAGTGAGAAATAAAAGAATGCTTTATTAAATAAACCATTAAAGAGATATTGATCTTTATAGCGGTCAAACAAGGTTACACCTAGCATCAAGAAAACAAAAGTCTGGCTACCACCGACAAAGACATCGATGAGACCAAAACTATATAAATTAGCAATCATACAACCTGCTGTTAAGCCGATAATATATTTACGATTATAAAAAGCCAAAAATACTAACATTTCTGATACTCGGAACTGATAAGCACCGTAAGAAATCGCATTTAGAGGCGGTGTGATTGTTAAAACAACATAAAGTGCTGCAACAAGGGCAACTCGAACAAAATCACGCATAGTGAATTTTTCCATTTTCTTCTCCTTTGACGTTTGAAAGGCTAGCTTCCAACGTTTGTAATATGCTTGGCGAAAGGGAACTAAGCACCAAGGGTCGTCAAGACAACGCTTTAAAGTATAGCACAAATACTAAAAATTTGATATAGTAGTCCTATGAAAAAAATAATTACTAGCGAAGTTTTTAAATATCTATTTTTCGGAGTTCTGGCAACTATTGTCTACATGGGGACACGTTTAATCGTCTTCTCAATCGCTGAATCAGCAACTCTTTCTGCCGTTATCGCAAACATTACAGCTATTGTATTTGCTTTCTTTACCAATGATTATTTTGTTTTCAACCAAGCTAGAAAAGGTTGGTTCAAACGTTTAATCAAGTTTGCTGTTGCTCGTCTATCAACACTGATTCTTGACTTAGTTTTAGCTTACCTTTTAGTGACAAAATTTCCACATATTATCGGACAATTTGTCGGTGACAATCTGTCGATGGTAAATGCTATCGAGACTCTCTTTGCTCAAGTTTTAGTCATCGTTTTGAATTACGTTCTCAGTAAATTACTTGTTTTTAAAGATAAAAAATAACACCCTTGGGTGTTATTTTTTTCCTCGTTGTGTCAAGATAGACAACAAATCGCCTCGACGGCTTTCCATTTTCCCTTGACGTACTTCTTGATAAGTCGCATTAAAGATAGCTCCTAAAATCAAGATATGTGCAAGAAAGATAAACCACAACATCAAAACAAAAATCACGACAGATCCAAACGTTTTAATGTCCACCATTCGTTCAAAAGTTCTCAAAATATAACTACTAAACAAGTTATTCAAGAACACAATAACAACGGATGTGAATATCGTCCCTGGTAAAATATAGCGTAGACGTTTGATTTTTACGTTAGGCAGAATAAAATACAGTAACATTAGCCCAATAACAATCGTTATAACTGTCACTGGCTGTGATAAATGCAATATAACAGTTGCCATCGTATCACTCAAATCATAATTCGAATTGATAATTTGCAAAACAACTTTTAAGAAAGTCGAAAATAGTAAAACGAAAGTTAGTAAGAAAAGAATCAAAAGACTCCCAATAACACCAACTAATCGACCAATGACAACATCTCTGTGTTGCGCTACACCATATGCTTTATTAATTGCTTTTTGAAGAGAGGTCAACGATTTAGACATGGTCCAAAATGCCGTTAAAGTGGCAACTCCCAAAATACTACCTGAAGGTTTTGAAAAAATATCAATCGTAATAGCCGACACCGATGGGTAAAGGTTAGTTGGCAAATTTTTCTTCATAAATGCCAACAAAATATTAACATCAATGTTCAGATAAGGGAAAATATTAGCTGCAATGACAATCAGCGGAAAGGCTGTCAGCAGTAAATAATAAGCAACAGCAATTGCTGATAAATCAATCTCAGCACTGCGGTAGTGTTTTAAATAAACTTGCAGCGGTTGCCACTCTAATTTAGACCATAATTTGTCTAAGAATTGCTTTCGCTTCATCTTAGTAAGTTCTTTCTTCTCCTTGGCTTGTTAGAATAACAGGACCGTCTTTTGTGATAACAAATTGATGTTCGTATTGACATGATAGCCCACCATCAAGGGTTTTGTGAGCCCAGCCAGTTTTCATGTCAGTATCGATTTCCCATGTTCCTGTATTAATCATTGGTTCAACAGTCAATACCATACCTTCGCGCAAACGAAGTCCACGACCTGCTTTACCATAGTGAGGGACCATTGGTTCTTCGTGCATTGTAGGACCAACACCGTGACCTACCAAATCACGAACGACACCGTAGCCGCGGCTTTCAGCATATTCTTGAATCGCTGCACCGATATCACCGATACGGTTACCAACAACAGCTTTTTCAATACCAATATAAAGGCATTCTTTGGTAACATCCATCAGATTTTTAACTTCTTCTGAAACTTCACCAACAGCGTATGCCCAACATGAGTCGGCCACACCACCAGAATATGATTGCGTGTATTTTTTAACTTGTTCAACGTTATCAAAGTTTAGTTTTGATACGTCAACCACTGACTTATCAAGTGGTTCACTCATAACCATATCAACTTTTAGCAAGTCGCCTTCTTTTAGGATGTAGTGACGTGGAAAAGCGTGAGCCACTTCATCATTAAGACCACAACATGTAGCATATGGGTAATCCATGATTGAACCATCAACACCAATTTGAAGTGGAAGAACATTTTCTTCTTTACAACGGCGACGAACATATTCTTCAACTTCCCACATGTCAACACCTGGTTTAATAACATCACGTAAACCGATGTGGATAGAAGCAAGGAAATCTCCTGCGCGATCCATCGCTTCGATTTCACGAGCTGATTTTAATGTAATCATATTATCTATCTCCTATAATAAACTCTAAAAAGAATCAGTACTCTTAATTATACACTGATAGTCACCAAACTGTCAAAAAGGTAACGTTCTAGTCACTTTTTGATAGAAAAAATTAATTGATTTTTGTCGTTACCAGAGCTTTGGCGACAATTTGATCATCTAAAAGAATTTCAAAATCAATCACCGAGCTACGACGCTTTTCAGTTATTATGCGTGGTTGAATAATTAAGCGATCATCAATTTGAACAGCTTGCAAGAAATAAAGCATCAATTGTTCAATAATGATATTCTTTTGATGTTTTTTAGTTAAAACACGAACACTGATTTCCTTAATAAATTCTGTCAGAACACCCTGCGCAAAATTTCCTGCATGGTCAATCATCGCTGGTTCGACGATAAATTGGTAAACACCATCTTCTTGCTTCAAATTAGACAGCATCTGATCACTGTAAGTGTAAGGACTTGAATGCTGTAGGTTCTGTAAATTCTCGACAGCCTGACGGCGTGTAATCACTCCAAGTAAAGTCAAATCTTCAGCCACAACTGGCAGCATATTAAGATCTTCAAAAATCATTTTTTGACTAATGTTAGCCAGACTCGCTTGCGGTTTAGCGACAATCAAATTGCGAGACATGATACTTTTGATATCAACGTTATTTTCCTTATCAACAACGTCAAACATACTGACAACACCGACAACAAGATTTTTACTATTAATAACTGGAAAACGGACATTCTTGGTTTGCTTAATCAAGGTGTTAAAATCACGCACAGTGTCACCTTCGTGCAAAAATCCGTATTCTGCTTTGACTTGATAAACTTGCTCAACCGTTGTCAAATCTGTCTTAATGCGCAAATTAGACAAAGCATGGTTAATCATCGTGGCAACTGTAAACGTATCGTAATTAGTCACCATGACAGGAATGCCAAGCTCATCAGCTAGACGAATAACAGCTTCTGAGACAGAAAATCCTCCAGTTACCAAAATGGCGTTATGTTTTTCAAGCGCTAGCAATTGGATGTTTTCACGGTCCCCAACAATCAAAAGCCCACCTTTAACCAAATAACGCAAGATATTTTCCTGAGTCATAGCACCAATTGAAAACTTGCTAAACTCTCGGCTAAGCCCTGCTTTTCCTGCTAAAACCTCTGAATCACTGATACGAGCAATTTCTGAATAAGTCAATCGCTCAATGCGTACGGCAGGTTTCTTTTCAATACGAACCGTTCCGCTTCGAGGTCTAGTCTCTACGATACCACGATTTTCGGCTTCTTTGATAGCACGATAAGCGGTCCCATCACTAACATTTAAATGATTAGAAATACTTCGCACACTCACGCGCTTACCAACCGCCAAATTCTCCAGATACTCTAATATTTTCTGATGTTTACTCATAACGATAGTCACCTTTACTCAACTGATAATCAACATAATCGCGCATTTTTCGGCTATAACGGTCACTTCCTTTGAATTGACGCTTCAAACGAAAACCTGATTTTTGCGCTACTCGCTGACTGGCTATATTTTCTGCATGAGCAATCACATGTAAATTTTGCAGACCTAACTCTTGAAAGCTCAAAAAAGCAAGTGTTTTTAAGCACTCTGTCATTAACCCCTTGCCCCAGAAAGCTTGGTTCATAAAATAACCAATTTCTGTTGTCATACGATTATGGTCAAGTTTTTCAAAACGAATACAACCAATCATTTTACGAGTTTTTTTGTCTTCAATCGCCCAAACACCGAGCGGTTCCTTCATAAAATAATGAACCATGAGAAAATCACTTTCCTCACGTGTGGCACGACTTGGAAAAATAAAACGAAGATTATCACGATTGCTACAAATCTCAAAAAAATCCTGACTATCCTTGTATGTAAAAGGACGTAAATACATGCGTTCTGTTTCAAAAGAGGCATAACGTCCTAAACGCGTCCAAATATCCATGTCCTTATTATAACACACGACTTTAAAATTTGGTTTAGCAGAATTCAAACAAAAAAGAAGCCCTAAGGCTCCTTCTTATTCTTCGATTAATTTAATATCAGCACCTAAGGCTGTCAATTTTTCGATAATATTTGAGTAACCACGTAAAATAAATTCAACGTTGGTAATTTCTGTTTGACCTTCTGCCATCAAACCAGCTGTCACAAGAGCTGCACCAGCACGCAAGTCTGACGCTTTAACAGGTGCTCCTGTCAATTTATTAGGTCCTTGATAAGCAATACGTCCGCCAACAATTGAAATATCCGCACCCATTCTCACCAATTCAGCGACGTGGTTAGTACGTTTTTCATAGATGGTATCCAAAATCGTACCACGACCTTCTGCCACTAACAACAATGGTGTGATTGGTTGTTGCAAATCAGTTGCAAAACCAGGATATGGTGATGTTTTTACTGATACAGCTTTTAGAGTTGACTGTTTTTCAACAAAAATAGCATCTTCTTCAACCGTCATACGAACACCCATTTCTTCGAGTTTTGCAATATAACTCTCTAAGTGTTCATAAAGGACGTTAGTGATGCGAACACCTTCACCGATTGCTGCTGCCATAGCAATATAAGTACCTGCTTCAATACGGTCAGGAATCACTTGATGACGTGTTCCATGAAGGCTTTCAACCCCTTCAATAGTGATAACATCAGTACCTGCACCACGTACGTGAGCCCCCATATTGTTCAACAATGTCGCAACATCAATAATTTCTGGTTCACGAGCGGCATTTTCGATGATAGTACGACCTTTAGCTTTTGTCGCAGCAAGCATAGTGTTGATTGTTGCACCAACACTAACAGTATCCATGTAGATGTGAGCTCCATGAATTGGTTCTCCATCTGTTGCAAGGCGCATAGCTTCGCCTTCATAAGATACTTGAGCTCCCATAGCTTCAAAAGCTTTCAAGTGAAGGTCAATTGGACGAGGCCCAAGATCACATCCACCTGGAAGTCCAACAGTCGCTTCACCAAATCGGCTAAGCAAACTACCATAGAAATAATAAGAAGCACGCAAGCTATTGATTTTTCCGTATGGCATTGGTTGATTTTTAACACCACGTGGATCGATTTCAAGCGTTTCGCCTTCTCGCTTAATCTTAGCTCCCATCACTTCCATAATCTCAATCAAACTATCAACATCGGAAATGGCAGGAACTCCATCCAAAATAACAATATCATCAGATAGAATAGCTGCTGGAATCAAAGCCACAACACTATTCTTAGCACCCGAAATAGCAACCTCTCCCTTTAAAGGTTTGCCACCATTAATAACAATTTTACGCATACATTCAAAACTTTCTGCTAGAATTCAACCTTTACATTTTATCATAGATTATGGCATTTGACAAACTGATTATGGTGAATATTTTGACACTTTGTTAAGATTTTGTCATATTTTTTCGTGTTTTAATATCATAAGCAGAAACTACTACTTTTATTTTTCAAACTTTTTTAGTCAAAAAACTTTAAAATCAAGGTTAAACCTGTTTCAAATGTCTACTTTATGGCAAGTGTAACAAACTGATGGACTTTATTAAAAATATTGGTCAGCTATTTAACCTCTTCTTTAACAATCGGTATCCACAAAGCCATTTCATAATCTTCAGCGTGAATATCTCCTTCTGCATAAACCTCAAAATCTGGAGCACCAGAGTGGCGATAACCATTTTCTGGAAAAAATACTTCAAGAACATATTTCCAGGCTTCGTGAATAGACTCTGGAACATTGCCTCTGACTGGAACAATCGCATACTGCGTTTCTGCTACTTCTAAAAGACTCAAGCCCAACTCTTGTGCCTTTTTCTTATCTGTAACATCATATCCCGCTAAGTAATTAAGTCCCACACCTGATGAGAGCTCTGAGCAGACACCAAAACTTTGACCATTTCCTAATGCTTTTAAATCAGCAATATCAAATTTAGCATAGAGTCCATCCCAAACTCCTGGGCAATCTTTACTTTCAATCTGCGATGCTAAAACACCAGCAACCGCAAAAGCCGCTTTCTTTTCAATTGTGATATTCATAGACTTACCTCCACTTACCGTTAATGATAAGTAAACTTTTAGAAATACTTTGTAGGGCATTCCTTACGAACTTCAGTTGGCGTTGAACCGTGGAATTTTTTAAAAGCTGCGCTAAAACTATCCGCAGAATCATAACCATATTTCATAGCAATATCAATCACCTTATCAGATGACATCTTCAAATCATTAACCGCTTCTGATAATCTACGCTTACGCAAATACTCCGATAAGGTCATATCTGCCAAGACAGAAAATAAGCGAGAAAACATAGCATAGGAATATCCTGATAAGTGTTGAACTTTTTGTTTATCAATTTCGGTCGTTAATACACTTTCAAGGTAGGTCATTGTTTGATTAAATCGTGAAATCATTACCCTCACCTCCTACTGTATAGTCTAGCAAAAGATTGAAAGATTTTCCCCTTATTTTTAAAACAAAAAATCTAGGATAAAAAAACGCCGCACTATCAGTGCAACGTTTCTATATTTATTTTACAGCTTCTTTCAAAGCATCGACTTTATCAAGTTTTTCCCATGGAAGATCGATATCTGTACGTCCCATGTGTCCGTAAGCAGCTGTTTGACGGTAAATTGGACGTTTCAAATCAAGCATCTTAATGATACCTGCTGGACGAAGGTCAAAGACTTCACGAACAGCAGCTTCCAATTTGCTTTCAGCAACTGTGTTAGTACCAAATGTATCAACACGAACTGAAACTGGATGTGCCACACCGATAGCATAAGCTAATTGCACCTCTGCTTTGCTTGCAAAACCAGCAGCAACAATATTTTTAGCGATATAACGTGCAGCGTATGATGCAGAACGGTCAACTTTTGTAGCGTCTTTACCAGAGAAAGCACCACCACCATGACGTGCATAACCACCGTAAGTATCAACGATAATCTTACGACCAGTCAAACCAGAATCCCCTTGAGGACCACCGATTACAAAACGACCAGTTGGATTGATGAAGAATTTAGTCTTGTCATCAAGGTATTTAGCTGGAATAACTGCTTTGATGACTTTTTCAATCACGTCATTGTGAATTTGTTCGTTGGTTGCTTCTGGGTCATGTTGAGTTGAGATAACGACAGTATCGACACGAACTGGTTTGTCATTTTCATCATATTCAACTGTAACTTGTGATTTCGCATCTGGGCGAAGGTATGAAATTTCGCCTGATTTACGCAAATCTGCCAATTTTTTAACCAATTTGTGAGAAAGTGAAATTGGCAATGGCATCAATTCTGGCGTTTCATCAACAGCAAAACCAAACATCAAACCTTGGTCACCAGCACCAATCAAGTCAAGTGGATCTTGATCAGCATTTCCACGAACCTCTAATGCTTCGTTAACCCCTTGTGCAATATCAGGTGATTGTTCAACCAATGATGGATGAACACCAACTGATTCAGCAGCAAAGCCGTATTCAGCATTTGTATAACCGATTTCTGCGATAGTATCGCGAACAATACGGTTAATATCAACATAAGCTGTTGTTGAAATTTCTCCAAAAACATGGACTGACCCAGTGTATACAGCTGTTTCTGCTGCAACGTGTGCATCAGGATCTTGTTCCAACACAGCATCTAAAATAGCATCTGAAATTTGGTCTGCAATCTTATCTGGATGCCCCTCAGAAACTGATTCAGACGTGAAAAGTTTACGTTCTGACATAAAAATGTCCCCCCATATCATTATTTTTTCATTCTAACACCTCTAGGTATTAAAATGTCGGAAAAATTTTTTCCTTGAAATACCTGTACAAAAATAGCATCATTTCAGTGAGAGTTATGACGGTCAAAAACTAAAACGATTATCTTTTAGTTTTTGACCTAATAAGTCACTTAGGAAAGCGCCATAGCGGCTTTCCGTGAAATGACTAGCTACTTTCAGTAGCAGACATTTCTAGTGAGTTACAAAGTACCAATCTGTATCTTCAAAAAAGAGATGGCGCGGTCAATAGCGTGTTAGTCAAGTCAGCGAAATCGCAGATAATACTGAAGAATATCAAGATGAGCTAACGAAGAAGAACACACTATTAAACCGCCAGATTGTCTTATCGGGACTCATTGACTAGAATATTGTACCACGTTTTACCCAAATTGCCTATAGAAAAATTCTTACCATTTCGTAACAAATTCATTTTTCATTAAGAATATTTAGAAAAAATATATTATACTATTGGTATGAAAACCTATGAAAAAATTTATCATTATTTACAAAACCAAAATGATCACATTAGCGGAGAGACTTTGGCAAATGAATTCGAACTGTCACGCACCGCTATTTGGAAAGCCATCAAGACTTTAGAAGAAAAAGGCGTTCAGATTGATTCTGTTAAAAAACGTGGCTATAAAATTCTCTCAGGTGACTTGCTACTTCCAGAAATCATTTCTAAAGATTTAAAGATAGCTGTTAGTCTCAACGAAAAAAGTCAATCAACTCAATTAGATGCTAAAAATCATTTAGATGAAGATAAAGAAGCGCACCTCTACTTAGCTCCAAGTCAAGAGCAGGCTAAAGGAAGATTTGGCAGAAAGTTTTTTGCTTCAAAACAAGGAGGCATTTACATGTCTCTCCACCTTAAACCCAATGTACCTTTTGAAGAAATCAAGCCATATACTCTTATGGTTGCTTCAAGCATTGTAAAAGCTATTTCTCGCTTGACAGGCATCGAAACAGACATCAAATGGGTCAATGACATCTATTACAATGGTAAAAAAATCGCTGGCATTTTAACTGAAGCTATCTCATCGGTTGAAACTGGCTTGATTACCGATGTCATTATCGGCGTTGGCATTAATTTTCACGTTACGGATTTTCCAGATGATATTTCCAAAAAAGCTGGCTCACTTTTTTCTGAGCAACCTAGCATCACGCGCAACCAACTCATCACCGAAATTTGGAAACTCTTCTTCACTATTCCAGAAAAAGATTTAATCAAAGTTTACAAAGAAAAATCACTTGTCTTAGATAAACAAGTGACTTTTACAGAAAATGATTGTCTATACTCAGGAATCGCCCAAGACATTACCAATAAAGGGCATCTGATTGTCAAACTCGACAACGGTCAAGAAAAATTGCTTCGTAGCGGTGAAATCAGTCTTTCTTCTTGGTAGTTGATGTTAGGGTCTGCAAGACCTTATCAACCGTGTAGGCACGTTGAAGGTCACGTAGCAAAAATAACCCCCAAAAGAAAGCGAAGAAATAATCACCATTAAATAAACATTCGTTAAAAAAGTAGGTTTCAAAGGCGCACATGAGTGCCATTAAAATAAAACGTCTTATAGTCATATCTTTATTATAGCATAGATAGCTGCTTTTAGCAGTTTTCGCTGGCACGATTTCACGTTAAAAGGAAGTTTCAATCGAAACTTCCTTTTAATCTTCTACTTTGTTAATTTTATCTGCTAGAAAGTCAAAACCTTCTGGAATGAAAGAGTCATCTTTAACTTCTTCCTCTACTGGGTTTTGCTTTTTCTTTTTAAGATTTTGAGCAAATTCTGTTCGGATACTGTTAAAGTCTTTTCGCGGGACAGCCAAAATATTTGGTGAAAAGCCAGCAGCTTTACTCATGATATTACCAAACATGTCATTAAGGTCTGTTCGTTTCATGGCTTGCTCGGCATTAAAGGCTGCATCAAAAGCCAAAATGGCATTTTCGCTATTTGCAAGAACTGGTTCAGAACCAAGCAAAAGTGCGCGGTCTTGAGCTGAAATGCTATCCAAAATTTCATTCCAAGCGCCTTTAAGGGCTTCAAGATACTCTCTTGATTTCTGACTATCAACAATCGTTTCTTCCATGATAGTTAAAATCTTGACACGGTCAACTTTATAGCGATAGCTAGAATTTGTTTTTGGACGCTTGGTTGATTGTGGTGAAATCGCAGAGCTGTCCAGATTAGCTAGTTGTTTTTTCAAGTCTTTGATTTCTGACTGTAGTCTAGCTAACTCATCTGACAATCCTTCTGGAACCTGAGCTAGAGCGGTTTGTTTACCTGATTCTGACAACTGAATGGTCAACATTTCGGCGTAAATCTTAGGCTGAACACCATTTTTGATTTCAGGTAAAGCTTTGGTCACCAAGTCAATCATCGCAAAAATACGCTCTTGTTGAACATTAGCCAAATTCTCTTGAAAAACTTGACTCGTGTGTGTATTTTCACCGCCACTTTGAACCACTAATAAATCACGAAGATAGTTCAATAAATCTGTGGCAAAACGACTCATGCTCTTGCCACTATCGAAAATTGTTTCAAGATTTGTCAGAGCTTGGCTAGTTTGATTGGCTAAAATATTTGCCACAAAATCATCCAAAGCCGTCATTGAAATACTGCCTGTGATTTCTTCAGCAATGCTAAGTGAGACATGATTATCACTTGTAAGACTTAGCGCTTGGTCAAGAATAGACAAAGCATCACGCATTCCACCTTCTGCGCAGCGTGCAATCAAGGTCAAAGCATCTTCTTCGTATGTAATGCCTTCTTTGCCAAGAATATTAGCCAAATGGTCTCGAATAGCCGCTAACTTAATCGCTTTAAATTCAAAACGTTGAACACGTGACAAAATTGTCGCAGGAATTTTATGCAGTTCAGTAGTCGCTAAGATGAAAACAACATTTTCTGTTGGTTCTTCTAAGGTTTTTAGAAGCGCATTAAATGCCCCCGTTGAAAGCATGTGAACTTCATCGATGATATAAACTTTATAAGTGGCACGACTTGGTGCATAGGTTGACTTATCACGAATTTCACGAATTTCATCAACCCCATTATTAGACGCCGCGTCAATCTCAATGACATCTTCAAGACTACCATTTGTAATATCACGACAAATATCGCAATGATTACATGGTTCACCATCGACCTGGTGAGGGCAGTTCATAGCCTTTGCAAAAATTTTAGCGGCACTGGTTTTACCAGTTCCTCGTGGACCTGAAAACAAGTAAGCATGGCTGATTTTGCCAGAAGAAACTGCTTGTTTTAAAGTCGTTGAAATAACCGTTTGCCCAACCATTTCATCAAAGGTTTGGCTACGGTATTTTCGATAGAGGGCTTGATACATTATTTTTCAACTCCAAACATATCTAGATTCCAATATGATTTTTCGACAAGAATAGCTGCAAATTTTTCAAGATACTCTTGGTCAACAGCATCATAATCATCTGTCAAACGTGAATCCAAATCTAAAACACCAACAAGTTTGTCATCTTTAACCATTGGAACAACGATTTCACTCATGGCAGCAGAATCACATGCAATGTAGTTGGCGTGTTTTGTCACATCTGCAACAATCATTGTTTCTCGTTTAGCTGCTGATTCTCCACAAACACCTTTACCAAGTTTAATATGTACGCAAGATACCCCACCTTGGAATGGCCCAAGAAGCAACTCTTCACCATTGAAAAGGTAAAAGCCAGTAAAAACAGAATTTGGCAAAGTCATCTTCAAGAGCGCACTTGCATTTGAAAGGTTAGACAACAAGTTTTTTTCGTTAGCAAATAAAGCATTTGCTTGCGCTAACATGATTTCATAATTCTCAATTTTCTTAGTATTTTCCATAAGCTTAATTATATCAAAAAAAGCCTGCTTCGTCATACTTTGAAAAAATGATATTTTGGTGAATTTGATGTAAAAAAGAGCTGAGACAATGGCATCTCAACTCAATTTATATTATAATGACTGCTTAGTTAGGTTGCCTACTGCTTAATACTTTATTGCCAGTAACTTGGACGATTTTTTTCGTAGGCTGAAATCAATTCTTCATACTGAAGAGTAATCCCGATATCATCAAGACCGAGAACAAGCTTACGTTTCCACTCACTATCGATTTCAAATGGAAATTCGCCAGATGATGATTTGATGACTTGATTTGGCAAATCAATGGTAATTTCTTCTCCTGCAGGTAGCGCAGCTAACTTTTGACGCACTTCCAATGGTTGAACAATGGGAAGCATGCCATTTTTTAATTCATTATTATAATGAATGTCTGAAAACGAACCCGCAATCACACAACGAAAACCATAATCTTCAAGCGCCCAGGCAGCATGTTCACGTGATGACCCTGACCCAAAATTATCTCCAGAAATTAAAATCGTCGCATCACGATATTCAGGCTGATTAAAGATAAAATCAGGATTTTCATCGTAATTATCATTTAAATAACGCCATTCAAAAAGGAGATTTTTTCCGAAACCTTTTTTATCAACAGCTTTTAAAAATTGCTTTGGAATCAGTTGGTCAGTGTCAATATTATCATTCATCAAAGGGACAGACTTCCCTGTATAGACGGTAAATTTTTCCATGGTCTCTCTCCTTTATTCTACTTCTGATAGTTGACGAACATCTACAAATTTACCAGCAATCGCTGCCGCTGCCGCCATGGCAGGACTACAAAGATGTGTACGAGCTCCAAAACCTTGGCGCCCTTCGAAGTTACGGTTACTTGTTGAGGCACAATGTACACCTTCTGGCACATGGTCTGGGTTCATTCCAAGACACATTGAACAGCCTGGCTCACGCCATTCAAAGCCAGCATCCAAGAAAATCTTATCAAGTCCAAGGCGCTCTGCTTCTTTCTTAACCGGTCGAGATCCTGGAACAACGATAGCTGTCAAATTTGGAGAAATGTGTTTTCCTTTGACAATCTTCGCTGCCAATTGAAGATCTGACAATCGAGCATTGGTACAAGAACCGATGAAGACATAACCAAGGTCGATATCTTCAGCTTTCTCACCTGGTTTCATGTCCATGTAGTGATAGGCACGTTCGTCATTCATGTCTTTGATTTCTGGGAATGGTTGACCAAATTCAACACCCATTTCAGGGTTTGTCCCCCAAGTCACCATAGGTGCCAAGTCAGAAACATCGATAGTGATTACCTTGTCGTACTCTGCATCAGGATCAGAAACTAATGTCTTCCAATCTTCTACAGCTTGCTCAAATTTATCACCTTTTGGTGCAGCCTCACGACCTTTCACATAATCAAATGTCTTTTGATCTGGGTTCATCAAGCCCATTTTAGCACCAAATTCAATCGACATATTGGCAATGGTCATGCGTTCATCCATTGAAAGAGCATCAATAGCTTCACCACAATATTCGACCGCATAACCCACGCCAGCATCAACACCGTATTTAGCAATCAAAGCCAAAATAAAGTCTTTTGAATAAACCCCATTTTGTGGTTTTCCGACAAACTCGACCTTCATTTTTTTCGGTTTAACTTGCCAAATGCATTGCGTTGCAAATACATGCTCCACTTCTGATGTCCCAATACCAAAAGCAATGGCTCCAAAAGCGCCATGTGTCGCCGTATGGCTGTCCCCACAGACAATAAATTTACCGGGTTGACTGCGTCCTGTTTCTGGACCAACCATATGAACAATCCCTTGACGTTCGCTTCCGTGTGTTGCTGCGTCAATACCAAATTCTTCAACGTTTCTTGCAAGAGTATCAATTTGATTTTTTGAAATCAAATCACGAATATTGAAAATGTCAACCGTTGGAACATTATGGTCAGTTGTTCCAAATGTTAACTCTGGACGACGCACTTTACGATCAGCATCTCTAAGACCTTGAAAGGCCTGCGGACTTGTTACTTCATGAATATAATGCTGATCAACATACATAAGCTGTGGTTCGCCTTCTTCGCCAGTAATCACATGACGTTCCCAAAGCTTATCAAAAATCGATTTTCCGCTCATATTTTCCTCCACTGTCTTTACTCTTATCTTTTTTAGTATTTAATGCCACACGACTAAAATCCAATAAATAAAAGCAATATCAATAATAATCCCTAAATACCAAGATGCTTTAAAATACCACTTTAATGTTTTATGATGAAATATCTTTCCACCAAGAAAAGCTCCAAGACCACCAAGCAAGATACTTTCCCACAACAATGTCTTTTCAGGAATTCGCCAATGGCCAGACTTAGCTTTTTGTTTATCAACCCCATAAGTGATAAAAACAAAAACATTCCAAAAGATAAAAGCAAGGACTGTATAATCTTTTAAACTCATAGATTTGCAATAATGGCTGCTGTCATTTCTGCTGTTGTTGCCTGACCACCTAGATCACGTGTCAAAATACCTTGGTTAAAGGTCTTGTCGACAGCTTCTTCAATCATTTCTGCCCCAGCAAGTTCCCCGAAACTTTCACGAAGCATCATCGCAACAGACAAAATCATGCTGACTGGATTTGCAATACCTTTGCCAGCAATATCTGGTGCTGAGCCATGAATTGGTTCATAAAGACTTGGCCCATTTTCTGAATGGCTAGCTGAAGGCATTACGCCAAGAGTTCCTGGAAGCACGCTTGATTCATCAGACAAAATATCACCAAATAAATTTTCAGTTACCACAACATCAAAACGTGATGGATTAGTAATCATAATCATGGCTGCGCTATCTACCAATTGGTGTTCCAAAGTCACATCTGGGAATTCTAGCGCCACTTCTTCAGCTACTTTTCGCCATAACTTTGAAGTTGCCAAAACATTTTGTTTGTCAATGCTAGTCACTTTTTTGCCACGAACTTGTGCCAATTCAAAAGCTTTTCGAATGATGCGACGGATTTCTTGAGCAGAATAGTCATTGATATCACGCGCAGCTTCATCTTCTAATTTGTGTTCGCCAAAATAAATGCCACCTGTTAATTCACGAACCACCACAAAATCTACCCCTTCAATGCGTTCAGGTTTTAATGGTGATAAGTGTTTAAGCGCATCAAAAATACGAACAGGACGGATATTAGCAAACAGATTCAATTCTTTACGAATAGCAAGTAAGCCTTGCTCTGGTCGAACTGTTGCATTATCGTATTTTGGTCCACCAATAGCTGCTAACAAAATAGCATCCGCAGCTTTGGCAGCATCCAATGTATCTTTTGGTAGGGGATGACCGCAAGCGTCAATCCCTGCACCACCAAAAGGTTTAGCATCGATATCATAATCAAATCCAATCTTATCAGCAACAGCTTCAAGAACTTCAAGACCTGCTGCCATGATTTCTGGTCCGATACCATCACCAGCCAATGTCACAATTTTTTTAGTCATCCTTGTATCACTCGCAAGAAAATACGTTACTTGCTCTATCCTTTCTTAATCATTTGTTGGCACATCACGGAATGAAACAGCCTTGCCAATTTCTCCCGCATTTTCCTTTTGAACCAAAGCATTAGCATTCACATAAGCAATGGCACCAGCTTTAAGAACATCAAAATCAATACCTGAGGCGTTAAAAATAGTACCTGTATCATCATTCTCGACTGAAACAGATACGCGCGCTTGAGAATCAATACCATCTGTCACGGCATCCATTGTGTAGCTTAGTAGACGAACTTTTTGGTTGAAGAATTTATCAACGGCATTATAAACAGCCTCAACTGAGCCTTTACCATCTGCTGTTACATCAACTTCTTCATCTTCGGCATTAATCATTGTCACCTCAGCAGTAACCGTTTCGTCTGGATTAGACGTCAATTTCAAATCACCAAAATGGAAACCTTCTGGATTTTCGATTTCTGTTCCAGCAACCAAAGCACGGATATCAGCGTCTGTAATTTCTGTTTTCTTATCAGCCAACTTTTTGAATTTACCAAAGAGTGGTTTAATTTCAGCCTCTTCAAACGCAATTTCAAGTTCTTTTAATTTTTCAACAAAAGCATGTCGACCTGAAAGTTTTCCAAGAGGAAGTGAGTTGTGCTTAACCCCAACAAGCTCTGGTGTAATGATTTCATAAGTAAGTGGATTTTTAAGCACACCATCTTGGTGAATCCCTGATTCGTGTGAGAAGGCATTTCCACCAACAACGGCTTTATTTTTAGGAATTGGAATACCTGAGAAGCGAGAAATCAATTCTGAGGTGTTAACTGTTTCATTAAGAACAATATCTGACGTTGCTTGATAGTAATCTTCGCGGATATTAAGAGCTACTGCAACTTCTTCAAGGGCAACGTTACCTGCGCGTTCACCGATACCATTGACCGTACCTTCAATACGTCCTGCACCATTTTTAATAGCAGCAAGTGTGTTAGCTGTTGCCATCCCAAGGTCATCGTGACAGTGCGGACTAAAGATAATTTCACGGTCAGATGTTACATTTTCAATAAGGTATTTGAAAATATGACCAAACTCTTCAGGCGTTGTAAACCCAACAGTATCAGGAATATTAATGTAAGTTGCGCCAGCATCTACCGCTGTTTGAACTACTTGAAGAAGATAATCAAGTTCCGTTCTAGTAGCATCTTCTGGAGAAAATTCTACCACATCAAATTTACTACGCGCATAAGTTACATGTTCTTTGATAATATCAAGAATTTCTTCTTTTGTCTTTTTCAGTTTGTATTCACGGTGAATTGGACTTGTCGCGATGAAGACATGACATTGCGGGTATTTAGCATCTTTCAAAGCTTCATAGCAAGCATCGATATCGGCTTTGACTGAACGAGCCAATCCAGACACCGCTGTTGTTGTCATAGCTTCAGCAATTTGGCGAACAGCTTCAAAAGAATCTGGGCTGGCAGCTGGGAATCCAGCCTCAATTGATGCAATGCCCCATTTTTCAAGTTGCTTAGCAATCGCAACTTTTTCTTTAACTGAAAAATTCACCCCTGGCGTTTGTTCGCCATCACGAAGAGTGGTATCAAGAAATTCAACTTTACGCATAGTAACCTCTTTCTAATTCTAGCAAAAACAATAAGATAAAAATAAAAACATCTCACGGTCAAGCGAGATGTTTTTATCCCGCTTGGTAAGCCAAACAGGACTAATGCTTATGCTGCACTAGCCCTCATTACGCAATAGCAAGACTGTCATTGTTGCGAATGTCATTGACTTATTTTCCCTTCGATGTTTTTCGTTTTTTAACATAATACCCCTTTCTAAGGTAAAAGTCAACAGAATAATCTAAATAAAACAAATTTTCTGAAAATAATTACTAAAAGTAAAAAGAGCTGGATTTTCCAGCCCTTCACTTATTCTTCATTTTCTTTCAAAATTGCAGCAATTTTAGTATTGATAAGGTCGATTGCGACAACATTTGAAGCACCTTCTGGGATGATGATGTCAGCATAACGTTTTGTTGGTTCGATAAATTGGTGGAACATTGGTTTAACCACAGAAGTGTATTGTTCAATAACACTATCAAGGCTACGACCACGTTCTTCCATATCACGTTTGATACGACGGATGATACGGATATCGTCATCAGTATCAACAAAAAGTTTAATATCCATCAAATCACGAAGACGTTTGTCTTCAAGAACCAAGATACCTTCAACGATGATAACATCTTGAGGTTCTTGACGATATGTTTTTTCACTACGAGTGTGTAGTGTGTAGTCGTAAATTGGAATATCTACTGGGCGACCTGCAATCAATTCATTGATGTGTTCAATCATCAAATCAGTATCAAAAGCAAGTGGGTGGTCATAGTTAGTTGATACACGTTCTTCAAAAGTCAAGTGACTTTGATCTTTATAGTAAGAATCGTGTTGAATCATAGCAATTTTTTGATCTTGGAAATTTGCCAAAATTGCTTTAGAAACGCTGGTTTTTCCGCCTCCAGAACCACCAGTCACACCAATAATAATAGGTTTTTTACGCATTTATTACTCCAAATAAAAAATATTTCCTATCTATTCTACTACTTTTTCCAAATTTTTCAAACATTGAAATCCCTTACTTGCCCCTTAAATAAAAAAACTTCGCTTTTTCTATGTTATAATGAAATAAAGATTTAAAACATAGAAAAGGAAAACTATGATTTCACAATTTCCACAAGTATGGCAAGACCAACTAAAAGAAGCAGGCTTTTCTGAACTAACAGACATTCAAAAACAAGTCTTTGAACCAATTTCACAAGGAGATAACCTTCTTGGTATTAGCCCAACTGGTACTGGTAAAACCCTAGCTTATCTCTTTCCCGCACTTCTAAAATTAAAGCCTAAAAAATCTCAGCAATTGCTTATCTTAGCTCCAAATACCGAGTTGGCTGGGCAAATTTTTGAAGTTACAAAAACATGGGCTGAGCCATTAAACCTGTCTACACAACTCTTTATTTCTGGCTCAAGCCAAAAACGTCAAATCGAACGTTTGAAAAAAGGTCCTGAAATTCTTGTCGGAACACCAGGTCGTGTCTTCGAACTCGTTAAACATAAAAAAATCAAAATGATGAACGTTGATACAATCATCTTAGACGAATTTGACGAATTGCTTAGCGATTCACAATATCACTTTGTTGAAAACATCATTCACCGTGTGCCACGCGACCATCAAATGATTTACATGAGCGCAACAGATAAAGTTGATCCTGAAGTTTTAGCAGAAAATACGATTACTATCGATCTTTCTGACCAAAAACTTGACCAGATTGCTCACTACTACATTTCAGTTGACAAGCGTGACCGTGTTGAATTGCTTCGTAAATTCGCAAACATTCCTGATTTTCGTGGTCTCGTCTTCTTCAATAGCCTTTCAGACCTCGGTGCAGCTGAGGAACGCTTACAGTTCAACCGTGCTTCTGCTGTTTCTTTAGCCTCAGATATCAACGTAAAATTCCGTAAAGTCATCCTTGAAAAATTCAAGAATCATGATATCTCACTTCTTCTGGGAACAGATTTGGTGGCACGCGGTATCGATATTGACAATCTTGAATATGTCATCAATTTTGAAGTTGCTCGTGATAAAGAAACTTACACACACCGTGCTGGCCGTACAGGACGTATGGGAAAATCAGGTGTTGTTATCACATTTGTCAGCCACAAAGAAGACTTGAAAAAACTCAAAAAATACGCACCTGTTTCAGAAGTTTATCTTAAAAATCAAAAATTACATTTGAAAAAATAATATCTAAAAATGCATAGCCGTCTAGGCTATGCATTATTTTTTATTCTTGTTTATATTTTCGTTTTTCCCAGATAAGGGAAACACCTCCTAAGATTACAAATCCTAATGAAACTAAGAATGGTTCTGACTGACTAGATGTCGTAGGAAGATAAGCAGTCTCTTTGGATTGTTTAAGTGGCGAAGCAGATTTTCCTGCTAAACCTCGTTTATTAACCCCTAGTGCTACTACCTCTCCTCCTTTCTCACTGGCACTTTGACTTCTCATCGATTGTGGTGGTGTTTCACTCCTAATAACCTCTTTTGGAATGAAATCATTAAACTCAGTTTGAGTAGATGTGGTTTGATTTTCTTTTCCATCAAGCTCAGCTTCTGCCGCTTTTAGGTTAGCTAAGGCAGCATCGACCTCACCTTGAGTTGCTTCTGAGTTGCTCAAAACAGCTTGCGCTTCGACTAAAGCTTGATTATAGGCTGTTTTTGCTGGTTCACTTGCATTTTTATATTTAGCTGATGTGACTTTCAAGACTTTTGATTTGACTGAAAGATTTGAAAGTGCTCGGAAATCTGTTGCCTTTCCATCAAGAGCTTCACGCGCAGATTTCAATTTTTTCAATGTCGCATCAACTTCTTCTTGAGTTACTGAACCTTTTGCAAGCACTAAGTTCGCTTTACGGTGCTGAGTGTCATAAGTGGTACGTGCTGCGACTCCAGCATTGTAATAAGCTGGGTCTTCTTGTTCTGCTTGAAACTGACTATCTTCTTCAGTCAATGCCTTAAAGTCTGTCGTTTTGCCATCTAAAGCTTCAATAGCATCTTGTAATGTTTGAAGTGCTGCATCAACTTCAACTTGTGTGTATTTTCCTGACAAAATGGCTTGCGCGCTTGTCAATGCATCTCGATAAGCTAAGAGTTTTTCTAGTGAAGCATTATAATAACGCGCTTCATTTTCAATACCATTTGTTGCTTGTGTCGCCGCAATCAAAGCAGTTTTATCAATAATACTAAAAGCAATATGATTTTGTTTTCCATAAACAACTGTAAAATGTGGATCCTCATAAAGCTCATAACCAACTGGAAGTGGCAATTCTAATGTGTAGTCTCCAACATATACGTTTTTACCATAATCTTTCTTAGCATATCTTGCTGCTGGAATAACTGTCAGTTTGCCATTTTTATTTGAAATAGAAACTGTTGTACCTTTTGGAAGTTCCTTATCAAAATCAAGTACCAATGCTGCCTGATTACGCGTATGAACATAGAAATTCACTGTTTTGTAACTATCCGCATCTGAAAGCTTAATAATTTGGCTAGTTGGACCAGCTAATTCGGCAGCATCTGTATCATAAAGTGCAAGTTCTACAGTATAATCACCAAATGGCAAATTAACTGTAGATAAATCATTGCCATAATACTTCAAATCAGTGATAACATTACCATCATGGTCTTTGACAATAAACGTATAATCAACATAACTTGCAACATTTGTCTGACCATCAAGAAGGTTGATTGTAACGCGCCCACTTTCATTTCCGACATTGACCAAATCACTAACTTTAGCCGTTTCCGTATTGCCAGCAAAATCTTCTACCACATAGTAAAAATCTTCTAACGAAGCAGCATCAAGCGGCAAAGTAAACGAACCATCTGGATTTTGTTCAAGATAAACAGGAGTGTAATGGTCATCAATATAATAAACACGTCCACGTAAAACGCCTGAACCATCATCTAAAGCTTTTCTAGGATTAAAGTTTTGGCTAACTGCATCATAAGTTGCAGTTGTGATAACTGGATTTTTACGATCGACAATAATATCAAATGCTAAATGTTGAGCTTGTGCACCAATAACGGTTGGATAGTAAGTCAAGACATACTTGTATGAACCATCTGACAAGTCCTTACCGTCCAGATTATCACCATACCAAATCGTTGATGAAAGAGCTGTTGAACCTTTTTCGCTCTTATAATTTTTAACTCCAGAAAAAGTCTCACTTTGCCATAAAGGATGCTCAAAATTGACATCATCTGCTGCATACACCGCAGCGCTAGCATCAGTATAATTTCTTAAAAAGACACCTTTGAAAGCTACGAAATCTTGCTTGCCGTCATTATTTGGTGAGATAGCAAGTCGTGGTGTGCCATTTTCATCCATGTGCAAGACAAAGTCTCCAGCATTATTGGCATAAGTACCAAGAACGATTGGTTTTGAACTATCAGTCGAATTGGTTAGCAGAGCTGTCGTATCATCAGAACTAGAAACTTTATGGTCAGCGTCAATTTCTAGATAAAAACCATTTTTGCCATCAGCCACCAATTTATAGACAGGGTCTTCGACAACAGCTAAATTTTGAAAATCACCTCTAAAGCCAACAAACGGAAGGCTGACAACTTCAGCAAAATCAACTGAATCCAAGAAGCGAACAAAACCTTCAAGATAATAACCACTTGGCATTTCTTTTGTTAATAGCTCAGCAAACTGACGTGCATCAACAGCAATCGTTACTTTCTCAGAACTATTAGCCTTCACAGTAATGGTTCTACCAGCGATAGTTGCCAAGTGTCGTGGTGATAAAGTAATCTTACCATCCTCGACAGCATCTGTTTGAAGATTTGTTTCATAGGTTAATGTCTTATCTTGATCGCTAATGTTATGAATAGTTACATCAAAACTAAAAGTATCTCCAACATTTCCTAGAGTGATACTGCCATAACCGTCATCTCCTGTCAGATATAAACCAGAACTAATGGCTGATGCTGTATCAACTAGCCCTGCTCCTTGTTGGCGTGGCGAACTAAATTCACCTGCTTGTTCATCATAATGCGCTTTAGCATTGCTCATAATCAAAGCTTTTACCAAGTAAGCTATTTCGGCATCTGATTTTTCTGGGTATTTTTCCTTGAGGTACTGCTTAACCAAAGCTACAACACCTGTTACGTGAGGAGCAGCCATACTTGTACCACTCATCAAACCGTATTGACCATCATTAAACGATGAATAAATGCTTCCTCCTGGTGCTGAAACATCAGGTTTTAGCTCACCATCACTTGTCAATCCCCAGCTACTAAAACTTGAAAAACGCCCAGCTTCAATATTATCAAATTTTTCAAGATTACCATTGAAACGAATTTTATAATTACCGTTTGCAAGAGCATTACCAAATTTATATGGAATAAATACGGCTGGAATAGCAACAGCTGTATCATCAAGAGACATGCTGATATTTGCTCCTTGAGGGTCGTTGTTAAAAATAACGACTCCTTCAGCTCCTTGAGCAATAGCGTTAGCAATTTTTTCAGAGAAGGTTAAACCACCACGCTTAATAAGAGCAATTTTTCCTGTTAAATCAACTCCTTGCACTTCTTCTGCTGTACCTGTACCTACGTAGACATAGTCATAATCTCTACCAATTTCAAATTTCTTTTCACTTTTATTTGGGTCAGAAAATGGGCATCTTCCGTAGTTTAATTCCGCATTATTCTCCATCCCAACAAATGTAACAGCTTGACCTCTGGTATAATCGCTATTATAAGATGCAACTGAAATGGCTCCTTTTGCTGTTGAAGGATTGCCAACTAAGCCATAATCAATATTTTCAGCAAAAGGTTTTTGACCATCACCAAATGCCCCATCGTTCCCTGCTGAAATAACAACCGTTACACCTGCTCGTTGGGCTGCTTCAATAGCCTCAAGCAGGCTCTCTTCAATATTTGCTGTTGAACCCGTGGTACTACCGAGGCTTAGATTAATAGAATCAGCTCCAAGCTTAACAGCGTCTTCGATTGCTCTAACATACAATGCCGGACCAGTTGTATTTTTCAAATCTGAAAAGACTCGCAAGAAAATGACTTGTGCTTCTGGAGCAACACCATAAATATACTCATTTCCTGCTTTTTGACTTGGATTACCAGTTGCAATACCTGTTACGTGCATACCGTGAGAATCTTCAATTCCCTCTTTCAAATTGGTATTTCCATCAACGTAATTATAACCAAAAATAACTTTGTCGTTAAACCATTTTCCGTAAGTAATACCTGCTGCAGCTTTAGCTGCATCCATTTCCTCTTGACTCTTGTATTTTGCTTTTGACGGATCTGTGATGTGCAAAACATCGTGATCAACATCCAAACCTGAATCAATGATTGCTACAACAGTTCCTTGACCTTTATAGCCGCTCTCCCAAACCTCTGGAACTTTGATTTGCTCATCTGTATCAATACTTTGTGGAGTTTCTGGTTGTTTAGCTTGACTTTCTTCTTGCTGTGGTGTCGTGTCAAGTGTTTGATTGCTGACAGTACTAATTTTATCTTGAGTGTTGTCAGTCACTTCATTTTCTGCAGGAAGACTTGCTTCTTGATTGTCAGACAAAGTAACATCACCTTGATTAACAGTCTGAGACGAAACTTCTGATGTTTGTTCTGTAGCAAGCTCAACTTGAGTTTCATCTACCGCCTGACTGCTATCAACTACTTGAACAACTTGCTCTGTTCCCACCTGATTAGGCTGTACCGCAGAATTAACCTCATCTGCTGCTACATGCCCCGCTAAGAAGACTGCTCCAATCAGCACAGAAACCAATCCGACCTTGTACTTTCTCAACGAGAAACGTTCTTTTTTACCCATAAATAAACCTCCAAAAAAAGTTTTACATACTGGTTCAACCAATATAAAACACATTAAAACACAAACAAAAAATAAATTCAACATATTTTCTGAAAATTCTATATCTTATGATATTTTTTATTGTTATAAGTACATATAAGTAAATTCTATACCTCACTCAAAAGCATAAAAAATCCTTGAGATTTCTCTCAAGGATTAGAAAAATTATTTCAAATTATTAATGACTTTTTCCAAACGTGAAATAGCTTCAACTGGCAAAGCAAGTTTTGGGTTGTTTTGGTTGAATGAAAGCAAATAATTCAAACGGAACTGCATACGTGAACGGATGAGTTGTTTATACTTGCTGTCAAAATGATGAACAGGGTATTCTGCCAAATCCAAATATTGGAAACCTTCGATTGGTCCAAAATCTTTAAACTCTGCATCACCATCAACTAACTTTTCAATGATACCTAAAGAAACTTCTTTTGGGATACTTTGTCCCATGTAAGTACCTGTGTTGATGATGTAGCAATCCACATCTCCTTCAAATAGTGAACGGAATTTTTGATAATCTTCAACGAGCGGATAAACCCTAAATGGGTTGGCAAATGGTTCGATGACAAGTGTTTGTTTATTTCCTTCAATATTTTCAGCACTTGAACGCTTAGTCATCAAGGTACATCCCATCGTTGCTGCCATGAGAGGGTCATTAACCTTAATCAATGGAGGTAGAGAATCGTCTTTCATAATCCAAAAGATGGCATTAATCGGCTCTTCGATATGGTCAACACGATTTGGTGTCGCAAAACGAGATTTAACCGTTCGACCGTTACCATTTCGGATATCTTCTGTCATCAATTTTTTACGACCATTTTCATCCAAAGTCACCCCGCAGTTTTGAACTGTCACAAAGAAATCTTGTTCAGGATGACCTGTTGGGTAATCATTTGTTTTATCAAAATATGATGGTTCAAGTGCAATTGATGAACCGTCCTTTTCAGAAATGACAAAGGCATCATCGTGCAAAACTTTGATATCATATTTTCCATTATGTTTAGCGTGAGTCAAAGTAGATTTTCCTGAACCTGACAAACCAAAGAATGAAGCTACATAATCCTTCTGACCTTCTTTTCCTTGGAAAATCTTCAAACCACCGTGGCATGACACGTAACCATTACGTGCAGCTGTTCCCCAGGCAAGTGTCAAAGTCGCTTTCTTCAATTCACCAAAATAATTGAGTCCTAAAATAGCTACACAGTTGTGATTAGTATCAAAATAGACCAAACCATCTGGGTAATCTGGATGAGACCATCTTGGATTAAAGAAGACAAAAATATCATCCTCATTGTAAACCTTAGAAACTTTCAAACGATTTTTAAATTCTTCATCTAGAATTTGAAAATTCAATAACCATGAATAGAGATTATTGACTTCTTCTTCTGGCACCATCAAATGGGCGCGTACCATGAATTTTTCATCTAACCCTACAATAGCATCAGCTTTGTAAAATTGACGACGATGCGCTTGATAAACTGCACTTCTAACAATGGATAGCAAACGTTCATCTTCATCTTCGTCTTGGCCAAAAATTCGACGGGCTTTAGCTGTTCGTCCAACGACTGCACCAGAATTTGTTAACAACACACGAGCATAGGAAGGCAGTCCCAATTCCTTAGTATGAATGACAGGCATGTCTAAAATCACTGTACCTGCAGCATTTGAAGCCAACTGGTAAGCTTCTTCCAAGGTTTTAATTGGGTGAACCTGGTTTTCATAAAATGCTGTTTCGACAATAGTTTTTAATGCAGAAAAATACGAACTTGATTTGCGCATTTCTAAAGTTGAAAATTGATTACGTGTTACCATTTTCTACCTCCTATTGTATGGTTAATTTCATTCTACCAAAAAAGTATGCGTTTTCATAATTTAAAGTGTAAAAATATTAGAAAAAAGAAATAATTTCTAAAAATTTACAAAAAAAGAACAACTTCCCTTCCTTCTATTTCTGAAAAAACAAAAAGGCTAGAACAATGTTCTAACCTTTTATCTATTATTTGGCAATATCAAATACAGTAGATTTGACAGTTGTCATAGCTTCAATAGAATATTTCACACCTTGTGTTCCAGCACCAGATTTTTTAGCACCAAGGAATGGGAAGTTATCTGTACCACGTTGTGTTTTGTTGTTAATGTGAACAGTACCCACTTCAAGTTGTTCAGCAATCTTGAATGCCAATGGGAAATTGTTTGTAAATACAGAAGCTTGAAGACCATATTCAGATTTATTTGAGATTTCGATAGCCTCTTCAACTGAGTTTACACGGATAAATGGAAGGACTGGACCAAATGGTTCTTCCCAAGCCAAGCGCATGTCAGTTGTTACATTATCAAACAATACTGGGCTGATAAGGTTACCTTCACGTTTGAATGAGATAACTTCTTTAGCACCTTTTTCTTGAGCATCTTTGATAAGACCTTCAACATAGTCAGCAGCTTTTGTATCGATAAGTGGAGTGATATCAGCGTTATCTTCTGGCATACCAACAGTCAAGTCGTTAACAAGTGCAGAAACTTTTTCAACTAATTTGTCAGCAATGCTATCCATAACAAGAACACGTTTTACAGCTGTACAACGTTGTCCTGAGTATCCATAAGCACCAGCAACGATGTTTTTAGCAGCCAAGTCAAGGTCAGCATCTTCAAGAATGATAGCTGAATCTTTACCACCAAGTTCAAGCATGATTGGACGCATACCAGCCAAATGACCAATGTGTTCACCAACTGGTGTTGAACCAGTGAAGTTGATATAGTTAACAGCTTCGTGTTCTACAATATAGTCACCGATAACAGAACCACGTCCAGTAATTGTGTTAAATACACCTGCAGGAAGTCCAGCTTCAGCAAATGCTTCAGCTAAAAGAAGACCTGAGATAGAACCTTGCGTAGGTGGTTTAAGGGCAACAACGTTCCCTGAAATAAGGGCAGGAGCAATCTTAGAACCTGCAAGGTTGATTGGGTAGTTAAATGGTGAAATAGCAAGCACCAAACCTACTGGTTCGCGACGAACGATAGCGATTTTTTTCTTGCTTGCTGGATCAAAGCTACCACCTTCAAGAACTTCACCTTCAAGACGAACGCCTTCTTCAGCAGCATAGTTAATGATTTCAGCAGTACGAATAACTTCACCGACAGCTGATTTGTAACCTTTAGCGATTTCTTTAGAAAGAACAGCACCAATTTTTTCAGCATCACGCATCAAAATATCAGCTGCTTTGTGAAGGTATTCAGCACGTTCTACATATGAAAGTGCACGCCATGCTTTTTGAGCAGCTTTGGCTGATGCATAGACGTAGTCTACTTCTTCTTGGCTCATTGCAGGAACAGAACCAAGTTCTTCACCAGTTGCGGGAGCGTAAATTTTGATTTCTTCTTTAGAAAGTTTCCACTCACCGTTGACGTAATTTTTATATTGTTTAGTCAAGCGATATCTCCTTTTAAATGTGATAACTCCATTTTATCACTTTTTTAGCTTTTTTCAATATTTTAACACGAAAAAATTCTGAAAATTTAGACAAAAACTTTGTACCGTCAAATAGTTATAATTATAAAATATCTAACAAAATGAGAAAAGTTCTCTAATTCCTACATATGTTTTGCTATAATCAGAATTTAGAGAATTTTTCCAATTGATAAAAATTTTGTTTTTATAATTTTTTTGTATATTTTTCCATTAGAAAAAACAATAACATTTCAAATGAATTCAATTAGGAGTTCCTGATTTTTAACATCAAAAAAAGCTTTTAACATTACGTTAAAAGCTTTCTCATGTTAATTAGTCAACATTAACATATTCTTTGCTAAGCTCAAGAACTTCTTCCATTGTTGAGCATTCTGTAAGAGCGCGGTTAGCGTATTCTTGCATTTTAGCAGTGTCAAGTTTCTTCATCAAGCTACGTGTACGAAGAATTGATGTAGCTGACATAGAGAACTCGTCAAGCCCCATTCCGACAAGAAGTGGAACAGCTTTTTGGTCACCGGCCATTTCACCACACATACCAGCCCATTTACCTTCAGCGTGAGCTGCTTTGATAACGTTGTTAATCAAACGAAGGATTGATGGGTTGTATGGTTGGTAAAGGTATGAAACTTGTTCGTTCATACGGTCAGCAGCCATTGTGTATTGGATAAGGTCGTTTGTTCCGATTGAGAAGAAGTCAACTTCTTTCGCAAATTGGTCAGCAAGCATAGCTGCAGCTGGAATTTCAATCATGATACCAACTTGGATATCATCTGAAACGGCAACACCTTCAGCTTTAAGGTTTGCTTTTTCTTCATCAAAGATTGCTTTAGCAGCACGGAATTCTTTAAGAAGAGCAACCATTGGGAACATGATACGAAGTTGTCCGTGTACAGATGCACGAAGAAGTGCACGGATTTGTGTACGGAACATTGCATTTCCTGTTTCTGAGATAGAAATACGAAGTGCACGGAATCCAAGGAATGGGTTCATTTCTTTTGGAAGGTCGAAGTAAGGAAGTTCTTTATCCCCACCAATATCCATTGTACGAACCACAACTGGTTTACCATTCATGCCTTCAAGAACAGCCTTGTATGCTTCATATTGTTCATCTTCAGTTGGGAAGTCTTGTGAATCCATGTACAAGAATTCTGTACGGTAAAGACCAACTGCTTCTGCACCATTAGCATTAACACCTTCAACGTCTTTAGGTGTACCAATGTTAGCTGCCAATTCGAAGTGTTTACCATCTGCTGTTACTGTTTTAGCATCTTTAAGAAGAGCCCATTCAGCTTTTTGTTTAGCATATGCTTCACCAGCAGCTTTAAATTCAGCAACTTGTTCATCTGTTGGGTTGATGATCACTTCACCAGTGATACCGTTTACAGCAACGATATCGCCATCTTTAACACGGCTAGTGATATCGTTTGTTCCAAGAACAGCGGCAATTTCAAGTGTACGAGCCATGATAGCTGAGTGACTTGTACGTCCACCAATGTTTGTAACAAAGGCTTTAACAAATTGTTTGTTCAATTGGGCAGTATCAGAAGGTGTCAAATCGTGTGCAATAACGATTGATTCTTCATCAATTGTAGCAGGGTTTGGAAGTTTAGCACCAAGAAGGTGAGCCAATACACGTTTAGCAACGTCGCGGATATCTGCGGCACGTTCTTGCATGTATGGGTTATCTTCCATTCCTTCAAAGATAGTGATGAACATGTCAGTCACTTCTTTAAGTCCTGCTTCTGCGTTAGTTTGTTTTGCACGAATAGTTTCTTTAATTTGGCTGATCATTTCTGGGTCAGCAAGAACCATTAAATGTGCGTCAAATACGGCAGCTGCTTCTTCGCCAAGTGTTTCTACTGCTTTTTCACGTATAATAGAAAGCTCGTCTTGTGATGCTTTCAATGCGGCATCTAGGCGAGCTTCCTCTGCACTTGTATCTTCAACTGTAACAGTTTCAAATGACAAATCAGGTTGAACGAGTAGATACGCTTTAGCAACAGCAACACCATCAGATGCGGCAATTCCTTTAAGCATTTCTGTCATTTTCTTAAGCCAATCCTTCTTTTGTCATTGTTTCTTCGATTGCTGCAAGTGCGTCATCAGCGTCAGCACCTTCAGCAGAGATAGTTACGTCAGCACCTTGACCAACACCAAGACTCATAACACCCATGATTGATTTAAGGTTTACTGCTTTACCTTTGTAGTCAAGAGTGATGTCTGAAGCGAATTTGCTAGCTGTTTGAACAAGCAAAGTAGCTGGACGTGCGTGAATACCTGTTTCTGCAACAATGTGAAAATCTTTTGAAGCCATATTATGGTTCTCCTTTTATTTGTGTTTTTTCGGATTACCTTATGATAACCCTTACAAGCTATGATTATAGCATAAACCCTTTTTTATTTCAATAGTTACACACCTTGTATGCGCCTTCTTTTTTGAAAAATTAAGGAAAAACGGCACTTTCAGGCTGTAAAATTACCTGTTTTTTTCAAAAATAAATAGAAACAAGTTGAACTCGCTTCCATTTATTGATTAATCTTTCTTTTCAGCTTTTTTCTTTTTTAGGGCTGCTGTTTGTTTACGAATTTCATTAAAGAATGGTGCTGTTGTCAAGCTAAGATTTTTATAGTTCCGCAACATACGACGTTGGTTAAAACGAAATGGCTGAACACCCTTAACTTTTAAATTCTCATTTAGCTGAAGTCTAAATTTCTCCAAACGTTTGCTGAAAGCTTCTCTTTGTTTAGTCCAGTCGTCAAATTCTGTTTTAACAGATCGAAGCAATCTTTCCTGTTCAGAGCGAACATATTTTTCAACCGTTGCTGCAGCTTGTTGAAATTTCACAGTATCCATAACTGTCCAAATCAAATCCGCTGTCATGATAGAAACAATCACTAGGGCAAACCAGCCATTCAAACGATTGATAACAGCCATGACCGTTGGCTGGACAAATTTAACAAGTATCAAAATACTAACTCCCCAAAAAAGTGAAATTTCAGGAGCAATCCAACCTTTAACATTACCAAATAAATGGCTATAATCCCAAAGTTTCATATGAAAGAAGTTCTCCAAAAACCAGCCAGCCAGAAATTCAAAAATCGTCGCAATGAGCATGCCACTGATAAAAAGTCCTAGTAGATTGTTTTGAAATGGTTTTGTGCCGATTAAAACCGTCGCCACCGCAAAGCCATAAACTGGACAATAAGGCCCAGCTAAGAAACCACGATAAGCAAACTTTTTATCACGAATGGAGCAATAAATGGTTTCCCATAGCCAACCGATAAATGAATAAATAAAAAATAGAAAAATAATATCCGTTATAGAATAGCCCATAAAACGCCAACCTCTAAATTTCAAACTATTCTCATTATAACAAAAAACCTAGAACAAGACTTGTTCTAGGCGAGCTTTTACATATTTTCAATAAGTTTAGCTGCAAATTCACTTGTTGAGCAAGCGGCTTTTCCTTGCGCCAAATCTGCTGTAAATTGACCTTTGGCAAAAGTTGTTTCAATTGCTTGAGAAATCAAGCTGGCAACTTCTGTCCATCCGATATAATCAAACAACATACAACCAGATAAAAGAACAGAACATGGATTAGCAATGTCTTTTCCAGCAATATCAGGAGCTGTTCCGTGAGTTGCTTCAAAGATTGCATGTCCAGTTACGTAGTTGATATTAGCACCAGGTGAGATTCCGATACCACCAACTTGAGCAGCAAGAGCATCACTCGCATAGTCACCGTTTAAGTTTGTCAAAGCGACAACATCAAATTTTTCAGGATTTAGTAGGATTTGTTGCAAGAAGTTATCGGCAATGATGTCATTCATAACCAATTTCCCACTTGCCAATTCATCAGCATATTCACGTTCTGCAAGTTCGTAACCCCATTTACGGAAGCCGCCTTCGGTAAATTTTTGAATATTTCCTTTGTGAACAATTGTGACGTTTGTTAGTTGATTAGCAAGAGCGTATTCAATTGCAGAACGAATCAAACGTTCACTACCTTCTTTTGAGATAGGTTTGATACCAATGCTACTTGTTTCAGGAAAACGAATCTTGCTGACAGACATTTCATTTTGCAAGAATTCAATGACTTTTTTCACTTCTGCTGTACCAGCTTCCCATTCAATCCCTGCATAAATATCTTCTGTATTTTCACGGAAAATCGTAATACTTGTTTTTTCTGGTTCTTTAAGCGGGCTTTCAATTCCTTTGAAATAGCGAACTGGGCGAACACAAGCATACAAATCCAATTCTTGGCGAAGTGTAACATTTAACGAACGAATCCCACCACCAACTGGTGTTTCTAGAGGACCTTTAATAGCAATCAAATCTTCTTTAATCGTATCAAGCGTTTCTTCTGGTAACCATTTCCCAGTTGCTTCATGCGCTTTTTTACCAGCTAAAAGTTCATGCCATTCAACTTTCTTTTGACCTTGATAAGCTTTTTCAACAGCAGCATCAAAGACAGCACGCGCATTCTTCCAAATGTCACGTCCAACACCATCCCCTTCAATAAAAGGGATAATTGGATGATTAGAAACGACCAATTGGCCATTTTCTAAAGTGATTTTATCAGCCATAATTTTCCTTTTTCCTTTCGTAATCTTTTTTAACGATCTTCAAGTGGAACATATTTCAAACCAAGTTCACCTTTATAACGAGAACGTGGACGAATCAATTTATTATGTTTTTGTTGTTCTTGAATATGAGCAATCCAACCAGCAACACGACTCATGGCAAAAATCAAGGTAAAGATTGAACTATCAATACCAAGCACATGATAAACTGTCGCTGAATAGAAATCGACATTTGGAATCAAACCTTTAGTATGTTTCATGTAATCTTCAATTTCACGAGACAAGTCAAACCAAATTTCATTTTCAGTTCCTTCTGTTAAAGCTTGAGCCATTTCACGAAGATATTTTTCACGTGGGTCTTGTGTTTTATAAACGCGGTGGCCAAATCCCATAATTTTTTCTTGTGAATCAAGTTTTTCTTTTAGATAAGCTTTAGTATCACCCATTTCACGGATTTCAGTCAGCATGTCGAAAACACGTTCATTAGCGCCACCGTGAAGAGGTCCTTTAAGGGTACCAATCGCTGTTGTTACACAAGAATAAATATCAGCCAAAGTTGAGGCACAAACACGAGCGGCAAATGTTGAGGCATTTAATTCATGATCAGCATGTAAAACCAAAGCTCGATTTAAAGCTTTAACTTGCAATTCTGTTGGTTCTTCACCATTTAGCATATAAAGGAAATTGGCGGCAAAGCACAAGTCCTTGCGTGGTGCTACTGGTGTTTTTCCTTCACGCAAACGAGCAAAAGCTGCAATAATCGTTGGCATTTTTGCCATTAATTGAATAGATTGTTCGTAAGTTGCTTCTTCTGAGTTATCTTCTGCATTAACGTTGTAAACACCTAGCAAGCTAACTGTTGAACGAAGAACACTCATCGGATGCAAATGATTACGTGATTGAATCATAATACATTGCACAACAGCGTCACTGATTTCATAGTTATCACGAAGTAATTTTACAAAATCATCAAGCTCTGTTTTATTTGGCAAATGAAGGTTCCAAAGAAGGTAAATCACTTCTTCGAAACTAGCATCATTGTCCATCAATTCTGAAATATTGTAACCTGCATAAGATAAATTATCATTAATAATCGAACTAATACGGGTATTACAGGCGATTAAATCTTTTAATCCACTTGATCCTGTCATATATTAAGCACCCCCTAATTTCTTTCTAACAACCATTGGTAGAATTCCGCCATTTTTGTAGTAACGGATGTCAGCATCCGCATCAAAACGGACCATGGCTTTAAAGTGTTTTTCACCTGATTCATCACGCGCAATCACATCTACAATATCGTGAATACCAGGATTTTCTGAAAGGTTAATATCGTATGTTTCGTAACCTGTTAATCCAAGACTTTCAGCTGTATCACCTTCTAAGAATTGCAATGGTAAAACCCCCATCATGACAAGGTTTGAGCGGTGAATACGTTCAAAGCTTTCAGCAAGAACAGCTTTAACACCAAGAAGATTTGACCCTTTGGCAGCCCAGTCACGACTTGATCCCATACCATAGTCTTTACCAGCAATGACCAAAGTGTCAACATTATCTTCTTTATAATGCATAGCTGCATCATAGATTGGCATCAATTCACCATTGTATTTTGTATAACCACCAATTTTACCATCGGCTAATTGGTTTTGAATTCGAATGTTGGCAAATGTTCCGCGCATCATGACTTCGTGGTTACCACGACGGCTACCATATGAGTTGAAATCAAGGTAATCAACACCATGTTCTGTCAAATATTTAGCAGCTGGACTGTTTTTAGCGATGTTACCTGCTGGTGAGATGTGGTCAGTTGTGACACTATCACCAAATTTAGCCAATGGTTTAAGGTTTTTAAGTGGTTTGATTGCTAAATCATCACCCAAGTTATCAAAGTATGGTGGGTTTTGGATGTATGTTGAGGCTTCATTCCAATGATAGATTTTACTTTCTTCTGTTGGAATTTGGTTCCACTTTTCACTGTCAGTGAAAACATGCTCATACTCGTGTTCGAACAATTCACGTGTGACAAATTGGTCAACGTATTTTGCTACTTCATCATTTGTTGGCATGATGTCTTTAAGATAGACTGGCTCATTGTTTTGATCAAAACCAAGTGGTTCTGTTGTCAAGTCAATATTCGTATTTCCAGCAAGCGCATAAGCCACAACTAGCGGTGGACTAGCAAGGAAGTTTGCTTTGACGAGTGGATTGACACGACCTTCAAAGTTACGGTTACCTGACAAAACAGCTGATGCAAGCAAGTCAGTGTCAGTAATAGCTTTTGCAACTTCTGGACGAAGGCTACCTGAGTTACCGATACATGTTGTACAACCGTAACCGACAATGTTAAATCCAAGTGTATCTAGGTAAGTTTGCAAACCAGAGTTACGAAGATAACCTGTCACCACTTTTGAACCAGGGGCAAGTGATGTTTTGACTGTCGGAGCTACGCGTAAACCACGTTCAACAGCATTTTTGGCAAGCAAACCAGCTGACATGAGCACGTAAGGATTTGAAGTATTCGTACATGATGTGATAGCTGCAATTGCCACATGTCCAGTCTTGATTTCCACATCTTTGTCCTCAAAGTGAACAGTTGCTGTTTTATTAATCTCATCTGCTGTCAAACCAAATCCTTGAACACCTGCTTCGCGTGTCAAGCTTTCTTGGAAAGTTTGTTTTGCTTGTGTCAAATCAATCAAATCCTGTGGACGTTTTGGTCCAGAGATACTTGGTGAGATGGTAGACAAATCAATCTCAACAACTTTAGTGTATTCAGCTTGATGCTCTGGATCATAGAAAAGATTGTTACGTTTAGCATATTCTTTTGTCAATGCAATGTGGTCTTCATCACGGTTTGTCAAACGCATGTAGTTAAGCGTTTCATCATCGATTGGGAAATAACCACATGTTGCACCGTATTCAGGAGCCATATTAGCGATAGTTGCACGTTCAGCAAGACTAAGATTTGAAAGACCATCACCAAAGTACTCAACGAATTTGCCGACAACTTTTTCTTGACGAAGGACTTGTGTCACTTTAAGTGCCAAGTCAGTTGCAGTCGCAATCTTAGGCAATTTACCTGTCAAACGGACACCGATGACTTCTGGAATTGGGAAAAACGAAGCCTCACCAAGCATAGCTGCTTCTGCTTCAATACCTCCGACTCCCCAACCAAGCACACCAATACCATTGATCATTGTTGTGTGACTATCAGTACCAAACATTGAATCAGGGTAAAGCATACCATCTTTTTCAATGACAACATCACTTAAATACTCAATATTAACTTGGTGAATAATCCCTGTTGCTGGTGGAACAGCACGGTAATTATCGAATGATTTTTCAGCCCATTTCAAAAATTCGTAACGCTCATTGTTACGTTTAAATTCCATATTAATGTTATCTTCTAAAGCTGTATCGCAGCCAAAGAAATCAACCTGGACACTGTGGTCAATAACCAAATCAACTGGGATTTCAGGGTTGATTAAATCTGCATCACCACCATTTGAAACGATGGCATCACGCATTGATGCAAGGTCGACAACAACTGGTACACCAGTGAAATCTTGTAGGATAACACGACTTGGTTTGAATGGGACTTCGCCTTGGATGTTTTTAGGATTGTAAGTTGCTAAATTTTCAATGTGACTTTTTGTAACATCTACTCCATCATACTTTCTGAGTAAACTTTCAAGTAATATACGAATAGTGTAAGGGATTCTTTTGATATTTCCTCCATAATGAGAAACGGCTTCTTCAAGATTTAGGTAAGAATAGTCATTCTCTTTGAAAGAAAATTTAGATAAGAACTCTGTCATGTACGGACCCCCGATTATAATAATATTGTTTTTAATTATACAAAATTCAGAAAATTTTGTCAACATTAATTTACAGGTGCGTGTTAGATTTCCTGACATGATGTGTTACTTAAAAATAAAAAAGCTGTTAAACCTTGGTATCACTACATTTTGTACCAACGACAATCACCAACCGCTACATATGGTGTTTTTGTAAGTCTTTTTGGTTGCTTTTTTGGTATATTTTGGCTATTCTAATTAAACATTGAATTAAAAAAAGATAACGATTTATGGAGGAAAGCCTAATGGCTAATAAAATTACACTTTTTTCAAAAAATAATTGCATGCAATGCAAAATGACTAAAAAACTTTTAGAAAAAGCGGGCGCTGAATTCCAAGAAATCAACATGGATGAACGCCCAGATATGATTGATTACGTTAAAAGTCTTGGTTTTACAGCCGCTCCAGTTATCAAAGCTGGCGAAATTGCCTTTTCAGGATTTCAACCAAATAAACTAAAAGAAATTATTTAACTACTCTTCCATCTTGAATTAGAAAGGAATTACCTTACTCAATCTATGAACTAGGTAACTTACTTTATTTATGAGTCTTAAAAATCTTGGCGAAGTCTCTTACTTTCGCCTTAATAATGAAATCAACCGTCCAGTAAACGGTCAAATCCCGTTAAATAAAGATAAAGAAGCTCTCAAAGCTTTCTTTCTTGAAAATGTCATTCCAAACACCATGACATTTGAAAGCATCACTGAAAAAATTGACTATCTAATTGCCAATGATTACATCGAAGCTGAATTCATCGGTAAATACTCACCAGACTTTATTGAAAACTTGTCTAAAGACTTGCAGTCTCACAAGTTTCGCTTCAAATCTTTCATGGCAGCTTACAAGTTCTACCAACAGTATGCTTTAAAGACAAATGACGGCAGCCAATATCTTGAGAGTATCGAAGACCGTGTGCTCTTTAATGCCCTTTATTTTGCTGATGGAAATGAAGAGCTGGCGCAGGATTTAGCACTTGAGATGATTAATCAACGTTACCAACCAGCCACTCCTTCTTTTTTGAACGCTGGACGAAGTCGACGCGGTGAATTTGTATCATGTTTCTTGATTTCTGTGACAGATGATATGAATGCTATCGGACGTTCTATCAATTCAGCCCTGCAATTGTCACGTATCGGTGGTGGGGTCGGTATCAGCTTGTCAAACTTGCGTGAAGCTGGCGCGCCAATCAAAGGCTATGAAGGCGCAGCGTCCGGTGTTGTTCCAGTGATGAAACTCTTTGAGGATAGTTTTTCATACTCAAATCAACTTGGTCAACGTCAAGGTGCAGGTGCTGTTTATCTCGATGTTTTCCACCCAGATATCATGGCCTTTTTATCGACTAAGAAAGAAAATGCTGACGAGAAAGTGCGCGTCAAAACCCTTTCGCTTGGGATTACCATCCCAGATAAATTTTACGAATTAGCTCGTAAAAATGAAGACATGTACCTCTTTAGTCCATATAGTGTCGAGCGTGAGTACGGTGTGCCATACAGTTACGTCGATATCACAGCAGAGTACGACAAAATGGTCGCTAATCCCAACATTGTCAAAACCAAAATTAAAGCGCGTGATTTGGAAACTGAAATTTCAAAACTCCAACAAGAGTCTGGGTATCCCTACGTGATTAACATTGATACCGCTAACCGCACTAATCCAATCGATGGCAAAATCATCATGTCAAATCTATGCTCTGAAGTTCTTCAAGTTCAAAAGCCAAGCATTATCAACGACGCCCAAGAATTTGTCAAAATGGGAACAGATATTTCATGTAACCTTGGTTCAACCAATGTGGTTAATATGATGACTTCTCCTGATTTTGGTCGTTCTATCAAAGCCATGACACGTGCCTTAACTTTCGTATCAGACACGTCATCAATCGAAGCAGTACCAACAATCAAACACGGCAATGAACAAGCCCATACTTTCGGACTTGGTGCTATGGGACTTCACACTTATCTTGCCCAAAATCACATTCACTACGGAAGTCCAGAATCTATCGAGTTCACAAATATCTATTTTATGCTGCTCAATTACTGGACTTTAGTCGAATCTAATCAGATTGCTCGCGAACGCAAGCAAACCTTTGTAGGCTTTGAAAAATCAAGCTACGCTGATGGTAGTTATTTTGATAAATACATCACTGGTGATTTTGTACCAAAATCTGACCGCGTCAAAGAATTCTTTGCTGGGCACTTTATTCCTAGCGGTGAGGATTGGGCTGAGCTTCGCGATGCTGTGATGACAGACGGACTTTACCATCAAAATCGTCTTGCCGTTGCTCCAAATGGTTCGATTTCATACATCAACGATGTCTCAGCATCACTTCACCCCATTACACAACGCATTGAGGAACGTCAAGAAAAGAAAATCGGTAAGATTTACTACCCAGCAGCTGGGTTGTCTACAGATACAATTCCTTATTACACGTCTGCTTACGACATGGATATGCGAAAAGTCATTGACGTTTATGCTGCAGCTACTGAGCATGTTGATCAAGGATTGTCCCTCACTTTGTTCTTGCGCAGCGATATTCCAGAAGGAATCTACGAATGGAAAACGCAAAGCAAACAAACCACTCGTGACCTTTCTATCTTGCGTCACTACGCTTTCAATAAAGGGCTCAAATCAATCTATTATATCCGCACCTTTACAGATGACGGTGAAGAAGTTGGCTCAAACCAATGCGAAAGCTGTGTGATTTAACTGAGTAAGTCTGACTAGACGTTAAAACGTCTGTCAGACTACGCTATTCGCTATAGCGAATAGCTAACTCACTTACTAACTTCATTAATCGACTAAAATCGAGTCGATTAATTCCGTGGCGTAACTACTTAAAAACTTGCATTGGTCCTAAAGGACCTAATAACATGACGGCAACCGCTCGGGCGGACTGCCTAGTTCACTTACTAACTTCATTAATCGACTAGAACCGAGTCAATTGCTTACGTGGCATAAGCTTTTGACAACTTTTGTTAGTTTAAAAATGATTAGTGTCACGTCACGGCTAATGCCAGCGCTACTAGATAAATAAGCTAACCCGAACCTAGTCATCTGACTGGTTTTCTAAACTATTTTTATGGAGAAAATACATGTCGCAAACTTATTATAAAGCCATTAACTGGAATGAGATTGAGGATGTGATTGACAAGTCAACTTGGGAAAAGTTGACCGAACAATTCTGGCTTGATACGCGTATTCCGCTCTCAAACGACCTTGATGATTGGCGCAAGCTTTCTGACCAAGAAAAAGATTTGGTCGGTAAAGTTTTTGGTGGCTTAACTCTTCTTGATACCATGCAATCAGAATCTGGTGTAGAAGCGATTCGTGCAGATGTCAGAACACCTCACGAAGAAGCCGTCCTCAACAATATCCAATTTATGGAATCTGTCCACGCCAAATCATACTCTTCCATTTTTTCAACACTTAACACAAAATCAGAAATCGAAGCAATCTTTGAATGGACAAACAACAACGAATACTTACAGAAAAAAGCCAAAATCATCAATGATATTTATGAAAATGGCACTGCTCTACAAAAGAAGGTCGCTTCAACTTTTCTTGAAACCTTTCTCTTTTACTCAGGATTTTTCACACCACTTTATTATCTTGGCAATAATAAATTGGCAAATGTCGCTGAAATTATCAAATTAATCATCCGCGATGAATCTGTCCACGGAACTTACATTGGCTATAAATTCCAACTTGGTTTCAATGAATTATCTGAGAAAGAGCAAGATGACCTGCGTGATTGGATGTATGACTTACTTTATCAACTCTATGAAAATGAAGAAAATTACACCAAAACACTTTATGACCAAGTTGGCTGGACTGAGGAAGTTCTGACTTTCTTACGTTATAACGCCAACAAAGCTCTCATGAACTTAGGGCAAGACCCGCTTTTCCCTGATACCGCAAATGACGTCAACCCAATCGTCATGAATGGTATTTCAACAGGAACTTCAAACCACGACTTCTTTAGTCAGGTCGGAAACGGATACCTTCTTGGTTCTGTTGAAGCTATGCAAGATGATGATTACAATTATGGCCTTGACTAAGCTTTTCAAGAAAAGGCGAAAAATGATTAGAATTTTCAAAAAATATTTTCGAACTGTCTTGACAAGAAAGTTTCTTTCATGCTAGACTATAAACAAATTGAATTCACAAAGGAGTGCCATCGGCTGAGATCGCATTTGCGAAATCCTGATAACCTGATCTCGTTAGGACGAGCGTAGGGATTGTGATATGACTTTTTTAAACGTGATTAAAATAGCATTGAACATATTATCAGAAAAAGCTCCTTTGTGTTAGAAGGAGCTTTTTTATGTCGTCGAAGAATTCTCAATTGTCTGCTTTAATTGAGACTGCATTGGTTGCTGCTTTTGCTATGGCTTTATCTTATATTCCAGATTTTGCTAGCTGGTTCACCCCTTCATTCGGTGCGGTGCCAGTCGTCCTTTTTGCCCTACGTCGCGGTCCAAAGTACGGAACTCTAGCTGGTCTTATCTGGGGCTTGCTTCACTTCATTTTAGGTAAAGTTTGGTATTTGGCTTTGTCACAAGTTATCATCGAATACATCATTGCCTTTATCTCAATGGGCTTGGCTGGATTTTTATCTGCGCCATTTCAAAATGCTCTCTCTAAGGACAATAAAGGACGTGCTTTGATTTACTCAACTATCGGTGCCACACTTGCTGTTTTTGTCCGCTACTTTTGGCACTTTGTAGCTGGCTTTATCTTCTGGGGAAGCTACGCACCAAAAGGCATGTCACCTTACCTTTATTCTCTCAGCGTCAATGGCACTGCTGGACTCCTAACTCTAGTCTTCGTCATTTTAGCGCTAGCTATCATCATCCCAACACAAGGAAAACTCTTCTTGGTGAAGAAATAAACCCTTCATTTTCTAAGCTTAACACCATAAAAGCTAAGACAAATCGTCTTAGCTTTTTTCTATTACAGTTGTTTTGCCAAATTAATCATCTCAAGCACACCTTGGGCGCATTCGCTACCTTTATTACCAGCTTTAGAGCCTGAACGTTCGATAGCTTGCTCGATATCCTCAGTGGTAATCACACCAAACATAACTGGAATGTCACTAGTAAGATTAATCTGACCAACACCCTTAGCCACTTCGTTGCAGACCAAATCATAATGACTTGTTGACCCGCGAATAACACTCCCAAGGGTAATAACACCGTCGTATTTGCCGCTGGCAACGATTTTTTTCGTCATAAATGGAATTTCAAAAGCACCAGGAACCCAGTAAACATCGATATCGTTCTCAGCCACTTCATTTCGAACCAGACCGTCCACGGCACCACCTAATAATTTTGAGGTGATGAATTCATTAAAACGCGCCACAACGATTGCGATTTTCAAGTCTTTTCCGATAAATTTTCCTTCAAATGTTGTCATGATTATTCTCCTTATACGATGTATAATAAATGATGAAATTTTTCTTGTTTGGTTTGTAGGTAAGCTTTATTTTCTTTGTGGGCTGGCATCTGCAAGGGCAAGCGTTCCACAATTTCTATACCTGCCATTTCAAGCTGCTCCAACTTATCTGGATTATTGGTCAAGAGTTTAACCTGCTTGATATCTAAAAAGCTCAAAATATCCGCTGCAATCTGATAATCACGCTCATCGGGAGCAAAGCCAAGCTCAAGATTTGCCTCATAAGTGTCCAAACCTTCTTCTTGCAACTGATAAGCCTTTAGTTTATTTTTTAAGCCGATACCTCGACCTTCTTGACGAAGGTACAAAATAGCTCCGCGACCAACTTGGTCAATTTTTTCCATGGCAGCATGCAACTGTTCTCCACAGTCACAACGCAAAGACCCAAAAATATCGCCAGTCAAACACTCTGAGTGCAAACGCAGTAAAAGCGGTTCATCTGTCGTCAAATCTCCCTTTGACAAGAGAACATGCTCGCGCTTTTCTTCATCTTCAAATAACTGAAGGTCAAAGTCACCATAACTTGATGGCAACTTTACCTTAGGACTATCTTGAAAGCTCACATAGCGGGCGATATCACCAACTTCAATCATGGTCAAATTCCACTTGCTAGCAAAATCATGCAAATCAGCTTTACGAGCCATCGTGCCATCATCTTTTAAAATCTCACAAATATAAGCTGCTTCTCTCACACCAGCTAAACGTGCCAAATCAAGACTTGCTTCCGTGTGCCCACGACGTTCTAATACTCCACCAGAGCGTCCTACTAACGGAAACATGTGACCAGGTCTGTGAAAATCACTTGCTTTACTACTTACCGACGCTAATTCTTGAATAGTCTTAGCGCGGTCAAAAGCTGAAATTCCTGTTGACGTTTCTTTGTGGTCTACGCTAATGGTAAAAGCTGTGCCATGTGCATCCGTATTTTCTTCTGACATTGGAACAAGTTCCAAACGATTAGCAATCTCCTCAGACACTGGTGCACAAATCAAGCCACGCGCATGCTTGGTCATAAAATTCACATTTTCTGGGCTTGCTAATTCTGCCAGACCAACCAAGTCCCCTTCAGCTTCCCGGTCATCATCATCAACCACGATAATTAATTTTCCTGCTCTCAAATCAAAAAGAGCCTTTTCAACATCCTTAAACATTTATTCTCCTTTCATCCTTACTACTTGTGCCTGCATGTATTTTGCTAAAATATCAGTCTCGATATTGACCTTGTCGCCTTTTTTAAGACTAGCCAAGTTGGTTTCTTTTGCCGTATGCGGAATCAAAGACACGCTAAATTGTCCCGACTCAACAGACACCACCGTTAGACTAACCCCATTGACTGCGATTGAACCTTGTGCGACAATTTGCCCTTCAAGTTCTTTTGGAAAAGCAAAGCTGAGTACCAGAGCAGTTTCATCGCTCTTTTTCTGGACAAGAGTTGCCACACCATCTACGTGCCCCGTCACAAGGTGCCCTTCAAAACGAGCATTGGCTGACATGGCCAGTTCTAAATTAACCAAATCGCCCACACGACTTTCTGAAAAAATTGTCCGTCTAAAGGTTTCAGGCATGACATCAACAGTAAATAAATCTCCTGATTTAGCCACGCAAGTCAAGCAGACACCATTGATTGCCATACTATCGCCAATTTTATAATCAGCTAACAACTTTCGTGAAGCCTTGCAAGTTAATTTGATATTGTGCTGATGTTTGACAATCCGGCTAATACGACCTTGTTCTTGAATTAATCCGGTAAACATCATATCCTCCTTCTAGCCGAAAGCCTAATATTATTTCCGATTTTTTGACAGGCAAAATCGTCTAATTCTAAGGCTTGACTAACCAGACGAAAACTCGACATGGCTGCTTTGCCATTACCACCAATAAGTTTAGGAGTCACATAAGAAATGATTTCATCCCAAAGCCCACTTTCCAGAAAAGCATCATGAACACCAGCTCCGCCCTCAACATAAACTGACTGAAGCTTCTTCTCATAAAGCACCTGCAAAATATTTTCAATCGAAAACTCTGGCAAATCAATTACTGTGACATGCTTTGGTAAATTCGAAACCTTCCGACCACTAAAAATATAAACTGGAGCCGAATTATCTTTAAAAATCTGTAAATCTAACTGGTCAAAAACACGCCCCTTTTCATCCAAAATCACACGCACTGGTGAACAAAAGCTTGTCCCACTCCCCAGCAAACGTGGATTGTCAATCAAGACCGTATCAGCACCAACCAATATCGCATGAAAATCATCACGTTCATCGTGAACAAAGCGATTTGTCTCATCATCAGTCAAAGCCGTTCGTTTGCCAAGCACCGCTATTTTTCCATCTAAGCTAACCGCTTGTTTTAAAACCACGTAAGGTCGCTGGTGTTCGTAGTAAAAATTATAGTGAGGATTAAGGCCTCTAGCCTCTTCTTCTAATACACCAGTCACCACTTCGATGCCTTCTTCTTTCAAGAAAGCTAGTCCTTTCCCAGCCACCAAAGGATTGGGATCAAGTTGACCGACCACCACCTTTTTGATGCCAGCTGCTAGAATCGCTTGGGTGCAGGGGGGCTGTTTTCCCCTATGATGACAAGGTTCCAATGTTACATAAAGTGTTGAATCGACTAGTTCTTCAGGAGTTTGACAATGTAAAATAGCATTCTTTTCAGCATGCTCATAACCATACTTAAGGTGTGCACCACGAGCAATCACATGATTATCTTTGACAATCACTGCGCCAACTAAAGGATTGGTATAAGTTTGACGAAAACCTTTTTTAGCTTCTGCAATTGCCTGCGACATATAATAATTATCCATAATCGTCCTCCTTTCCAGACTAAAAAATCCCGACAAAAATCACTAAACTAGAATGGCCTAGATAGTTATTTTCATCGGGATAACACTTATGGTATTATCGAAAAATTCTGACAATACCATAAAGTTACTAAACTAAAATCCCCGCAGCTTACACCACGGGGAATTAAAGACAAGTAAAAAAGTATTCCAAAAAGCAAGAGCTTGCCTTTTGACACTCTATCAATTCTTCTCTCATCCAGACTATACTGTCGGTTCTGGAATCGCACCAGATCAGCTTGCGCTCACGGACTTAACTATCTCGCTTGGTTATCAAACCAAACAAAGTTGATTGATGATTTGCTTTTAGTCTAGGCGACAACCTCGCAAACATAACTGGTATTAGGCAAGAAGTGTCAACAACGAATAAAAGCAAATAGCAATCAACGAGACAACATCACCGTCGGTCGGGAATCTCACCCTGCCCCGAAGAAAACTATTCAATTCTGTTTTAGATTAGCACGAATTAGAAGTGCTGTCAATCATTTTTATTATTTTCTGAAATATTTATTCACAAAACGAATGTTAGCAAGGTTGATATAGATATAAATTCCTGTCGTTACTACCAAACCTGAAGTAACATCGAGCGAACTCTCGACTGCTAACACACACAAGATAGCATAAACAAATGGTAAATACTGATTGAGATTGAAAACAATCAAAAAAGCTTGCTCATAATTTGCTTGAAGTTCACCCTCATCGTAAGAATAGGCAAATTCTTTTACTTCTTTAATAGTCGGGAAAACTGAAATTTTGTAATGACGAATTTTTTGAGTTAATTTAAATATCATTATTTGAAGTACAAATAAAAAAATAAAAAAGATAGCTTCTACAACATAGGTCGTTATCTTAAAGGCTAAACCATTACTAATTCTGTCATGAAAATCGCAAATACCAACACCTATTGAAAAGAAAATAAATGCTACGGAAACATTATAAAAAGTCGATGCTAATCCTAAATTTTTAAATGTCTTACGATAAATCTCGTAACTTTCATCTTCATCAGCATCTTCGTCCATAGCCTCATAACGATTTTGATAATGATTCGCTTGGTACATAAACCATAATGTCACGAGAATTGACATAGCAGTCAGTATGTAGACAAAAGTCATAAAAATATCAAAATTAAACGTTAAAACCTTATCACCAAGACCAAGTCCCAAAGCACCAGTTACTCCTCCGACAAGAGCACTAACAGTAACAATTCCTAGATAAAATAAAACACGTTGTTTTGTTGTTAATTGTTTTGTCTTATTCATTATTCTTCTCCCTCTTCATCAAGACTAAAAACATTTTCGACAGGTTCATTAAAGATTTTTGCAATGCGCAAAGCGATAATCACCGATGGCGTATACTCATTACGTTCCAAAAGACTAATCGTTTGTCTAGAAACTTTCGCCAATTTGGCTAACTGTGTCTGATTCAAACCATCACGCGCACGTAACTCTTTCAGACGATTTTTTAATACCAAATTTTCCTCCATCCTAGTAATCGATAAAAATTACTTTTTGAGTTTAATTTTCCTACCAAGTCTTATTCTCCTTTTCCCCTTGATAAATTGATTATAGCACTACCCCCTAAAAATGACAAGGATATTTGTCAAAAATACAAAGATAATTGTCAAAAAGAACATAATTTTTGTCAAAAAAAGACCCGGTTAATAAAACCGAGCCTTATTTCCTACAAACTTTCAATCATTTCTACCAGTTTTTTAGCATGTGCTTGAGATTTTGCAATCATTTCTTGGGCTTTGTCAGCGTCCTCACGTAGTGAATAAGACACACCATGTGTGACAACATGACCGACAAAGTTAAGCTGCGTCAATTTAGCTGTCAAACGAATTGTTGCTAAAAGATCTTCAATCGTTGTACCAGATTCAGCGCTATAAGCTGCTTCTCCCGCACCAGTCGTCAAAGATGCAATCAAGTATTTATCTTTCAAGGCATTGCCATTTGACCCGTGAGAAAAACCATGCACAAAAACTTTTTCAATCCATTTATTCATCAAAGATGGGGTCATGTACCAATAAAGCGGGTATTGGAAAACAATGACATCTGCCCAACGGAGCTTATCTTGCTCAGCAGCCACATCAATCTGATAATCAGGATACAAATTGCTCAAAATATCCAATTCAACTTCTGGATAGAGCTTTTTAATTTCTTTTAAAATGGTTTTATTTGCCAAAGAATCATTTTTCAAATCAGGGTGTCCTGAAACAACAAGAACTTTTTTAGCCATTTTTTCACCTCTTCTATTATTAGAAAATTCTATACAATTGCACACAATTTGTCAACCTAAAAAAGCTGAGAACTTGGTCTCAGCCTCAAACAATTTTATGCAAAAACATCTGCCAAAATGGCTACACCTTGGTCGATTTCTTCTTTTGTCAAGGTTAATGGTGGCAAGAGACGAATGACATTGGTTCCTGCTGTCAACACAATCAAACCTTTGTCACGCGCTTTTTCAACCAAGTCCGCTAGGTTTTCACTGGTTTCAATCCCAATCATGTAGCCAAGACCGCGAACGTCAGTCACTTTAGGATTGTCAGCCAAGACTTTTTTCAGTTCCGTTTGCAAATAATTACCATTTTCAAGTGCTTGTGGTAAGAAACCGTCAGCCAGCATAATATCCAGTACGCTTGATGCTGCTGACATGACTAATTTATTACCACCGAAAGTTGAACCGTGACTACCGTATGAAAAGGCTGAACCAAGTTTTTCTTTGGCAATCATGGCACCAACGGGAACACCATTTCCAAGACCTTTAGCCAAGGTGAAAATATCTGGTTCAATACCATAATGCTCAAATGAGAAGAGCTTACCAGTACGTCCCATACCAGTTTGCACTTCATCAACAATCAGTAAAATTCCTGTTTCTTGACAGAATTGACTCAAAGCTGTCACAAAGGCTTTGTCAGCTGGACGAACACCTGATTCTCCTTGAACTAATTCTAACATGACAGCTGCCGTATCTTCCGTTACCAAAGCTTTAACGCTATCCAAATCATTGTAAGTAGCGTAGCTGAAATGTGGCACACCATCACCAAAACCAGTCTTGATTTTATCTTGACCAGTCGCTGACATGGAACCAAAGGTACGACCATGGAAAGAATTGACAAAAGTGATAATTTCTTGCTTACCAGTGGACTTACGAGCGATTTTAATGGCTGCTTCATTTGCTTCCGCACCGCTATTAGCAAAGAAAGCCAGGTAGTCTTTGTCACCGATTAATTTGCCGGCCACTTCTTCTTGCAAAGAATTATGATACAAGTTAGGCATATGCCAGATTTCTTCTGCTTGTTTTAGAAGAGTTGCCTTAACTTGTGGGTGAAAACCAAGGTTGGTTACCCCAATTCCTGTTGAGAAATCAAGGTATTTTTTACCATCTTGATCAAACAGATAATTTCCTTGCGCCTTAACAAATTCAATAGCTGCGCGTTTATAATTTTGAAATAACTTTGTCATTACTTGCTCCCCTTATCCCTAGCAGATGATTGAAGTTCCTGTTACAAGATTGTCGCCAATCAATACTTCACCAACACCTGCTAAAACAGTGTTCACTGCTGACTCAATTTTTGGAATCATACCGCCAGTGATAATGCCTTGATCGATCTTTTCTTGAAATTCTTTCGAAGTCAGGCTATCAAGCACTTCACCATTTTCCAAAACACCTTTCACATCTGTCATCAAAACCAATTTTTCAGCATTCAAGGCAATCGCTACTGCTGTTGCTAAATAATCAGCGTTGATGTTGAGCATGTCGCCTTCTTTTGAATAACCAATTGAAGCAAGTACTGGCAACATTTGATTATCAAGCATTTGCTCCAAAATCGGTGTCTGAATATGTGAGACATCACCAACATAACCATAAGTTTCCTTATCAAGAAAATCAGCTGTCACCACTCTTTTGATATTTGATAGCAACTGAATACTATCAATAGATGATTGGTTTAGTTTTTTAGTCAAATTTTCACCAACCATGTGAAGAAGAGCATAGCTGACCAACTTCATATCAGATTGACTGGTTACACGAAGACCATTGATTTTTTTAACTGGTACTTGGTTATCTTCCATTAATTTATTAATAGCATAGCCGCCACCATGCACAATGACCAAATTTTTATGGGCATCTTTCCATTTTTTGACTTGTGCTAAAAAGTCTTGCGACAAGTTTTGGCTAGCAACGCCACCAATTTTAATCACAATTGTATCTTTCATAGTCTTATCCCTTTATGTACGATAGAGGGCATTGATTTTCACGTAATCGTATGACAAATCACAACCCCAAGCTTTTCCTTGTGCTTCACCCGCATGCAAATCAACAGTGATAGTAATCTCATCTTCGTGCATAACATCTTGCATTTCTTCTGCTTCAAATTCAACGGGACTTGATTTTAGCATGACTGGAACATCACCTAAATAAATATCAATGTTATCTACAGGGACATCAACACCTGCATAGCCTACAGCTGCTAAAATGCGTCCCCAGTTAGGGTCTTCACCAAAAATCGCTGTCTTAACAAGGCTTGAACCAACAACACTTTTAGCCATCATGCGTGCATCAAGAGCGTTTGGAGCATTTTTGACATTCACTTCAATGAGTTTGCTTGCACCTTCACCGTCTTTGGCAATCATTTTAGCCAATTCTTGCATCACGTAATTAAGCATGGCTGAGAATTTATCAAATTCAGGCGTATTTGGCAAAATTTCTTCGTTCAAAGTGCAACCATTTGACATGACAAGAACCATATCGTTTGTCGACGTATCGCCATCAACGGTGATTTGGTTGAAGGTTGTTTCAACATTTTGGCTAAGCGCTAGTTGCAAAGTTTCACTTGAAATATTGGCATCACAGGTGATAAAAGCTAGCATTGTCGCCATATTTGGGTGAATCATGCCTGACCCTTTAGCGACACCTGCCATGGTAACTTCATCACGACCGAATTTTTCTGTGACTGCAACTGTTTTAACCATAGTATCTGTTGTTAAAATAGCTTTTGAAAAATCATCTGAATTCCCATTCACCACAAGTTTAGAAAGACCTGTTTTAAGAGTATCCATTGGCAACAAATCACCAATCACACCAGTTGAAGCAACACCGACCAAATCAGGTTCAACACCAAGTTTTTCTGCTGTCCATTTTTGCATCGTGTAAGCATCTTCCATTCCTTGCACACCTGTACAAGAGTTGGCAACGCCTGAGTTCACCACGATGGCTTTCATTTTTTGTGCTTTTTTAACAGACTGACGTGTCACAATTAGTGGCGCTGCAATAACTTTATTTGTCGTATAAACCCCAGCAACGCTAGCTGGCACTTCAGATACAATCCAACCAAAATCAAGTTTTCTTTTCTTAAACCCTGCATGTAATCCATCTGCTGAAAATCCAAGTGGGCTTGCTACATTACCTTCAATAACTTTCATTTTCTATACCTGAAACACTTAAAGCAAACTCATTCTTTTAAAAATACTTTAAGTGCCCTTCCCTTTCTATAAATAATTCGGCGAAATCAATAAACCTTCTGTTTCATCCCAACCATTCATGAGGTTAAGATTTTGCACTGCTTGACCAGCAGCACCTTTAATCAAATTATCAATGACAGATACTACTGTCAGTACATTAGTCACTTCATTGTAAAGAAAACCAATGTCTGTAAAGTTTGAGCCAATAACATTGTGCAATTCTGGCAAATCATCTTGCACACGAACAAATGGCGTATCTTTGTAAGAATCTTCATAGATAGCAAAAAGATTTGCATTTGTTAGTGGCTTTTTCAACTTAACATAAACCGTTGACATGATACCGCGATTAACTGGCAAAAGTGATGTTGAAAATTGAATGTGATTAACCTTGTCATCGAACAACTTCAACTCTTGTACAATTTCTGGAATGTGCTGGTGACGATTCAACTTGTAAGTCACGTAATTATCATGCACATTAACAAAATGACTTGATTCAGAAAGTGCTTTACCAGCACCTGTCAAACCACTTTTAGCATCAACGATGATTGAATCTTCTTCAACCACACCTGCTTTTAGCAAAGGAATCAAAGCTAATTCTGTTGCTGTCGCGTAGCAACCAGGGTTTGAAATGAATTTTTTACCTTTAACATCTGTAAACTCAGCCAAAGAATATGTAAATTTATTCAACGCTTCATCACTAGCAGGTGTTTTTTTATACCATTTTTCATAAAGATAGGCTGGCAAGCGATGGTCCCCTGACAAATCTATCACTGGAAAATCAGCTTCTACAAAAGGCTGTGCTAATTTGCTTGCAACTCCACTTGGTGTTGCAAAGAATACCAAGTCTGATTTTGCCATGATTTTCTCGGCATCAAATTCTTCAATAACCAAGTCACAGACACCAACTAAGTAAGGGTATAAGTCTGATAATCGTCGACCGATTTCCTTAGTTGCATGAATCGAAGCAATCGTTACTTTTTTATGATTATTCAATAATTTAACTAATTCTAGACCACTGTATCCAGTGATACCAACAATCGACACCCTCATAATATACACTCCTTAAATAAATATATATTCAATTTTATAGTATATTTATTCATAAGTCAAGCGCTTTTTGCATAAATTATTAAAAAAGTACGAATTTTCATTCGCACTTTCATTATTTTTCAAATAATTTCAGTTTGCTAATTCGCTCGACGGCTTCTTCAAGGCGTTCTGGTTCAACTAGGAGTCCGATTCTGACGTAGCCATCTCCTGCTTGTCCGAAACCTTTTCCCGGTGCGACTGCGACGTGAGCTTCGTTTAAGAGTAAATCAGCGAAGCTTTCACTGTTATAACCTTCTGGCACCGGCATCCAAGCATAAAACGAACCTTTTGACTCAAAGGCGTGCCAGCCGATTTTAGCAGCAGCTTTGACAAAAGCGTGGCGTCGCTCGTCATATTTGTGATTTAGCTCTGCGATTGCTACTTTCGCACGTTTGTCTAAAAGGGCAGCCGCGCCAGCATCTTGTATAGCCGGAAAAATGCTGACAAAGAGGTGGTCTTGCAATAAGTTAAGTGCCTCAATCAGCTCCGCATTTCCTGCAGCAAATGCCAAACGCCAACCTGCCATGTTAAAAGTTTTCGAAAATGTGTAAAGTTCAATACCTACTTCTTTTGCTCCAGGTGTTGATAAAAAACTTGGATTTTGGTAACCGTCTGCTCCCAAAGCCCCATAAGCAAAGTCGCTAACAACACCGACCTCGTATTTTTTCGCCCAAGCGACCAGTTCTTCATAAAATTCAGTCGTCGCCACGGCACCAGTTGGGTTATTTGGATAATTGATGTAGATAAATTTAGCACGTTTTGCCACTTCTTCAGGAATAGCTGACAAATCTGGCAAAAAGTTATTTTCTTCTTTTAAAGGAAAGGTTTCATATTCAATTTTTCCTAACGCTACACTTGATAAATAGTCTGGATAGCCTGGGTCAGGCAAAAGTAAGAGCTCACCAGGATTCATCAAGGCCAAGGGAAACTCAACCAGGCCAATCTTTGCCCCACCAAGCACACAAATTTCCTTCTCACTATCAAGTTCCACCTGATAATTATCCTTATAAAACTGACTAGCTGCTTCTTTAAAATTAGCATTACCTCGAAATTGTGAATATTTATGGGATGCTGGATTCTTAGCAGATTCAATCAAAGCATCAACAATATAATCGTATGTCGGCTGATCAGGATTTCCTTGTCCAAGATTAATCACATCATAACCTTCAGCCACTTTTGCATTGACCTTAGCAACAAGGCTAGCAAAAAATTGTTTTGGCAATGTTTGTAAAATATCTGATTGTGAAAACATCCTAACCCCCCTAATGATACAACTCTGGTTTGCGATCTTCAAAGACTGGAATATGACCTCGAATTTTCTCAACTTCCGCTAAATCAAGATCAACTGTAAAGATACCTTCTTGATAATCTGTCGTCTGCAAAATAATCTGTCCCAAAGGGTTGATTACCAATGAATGCCCAGAAAAATCGTCCAACACTCCTTGACCAACACGGTTGACAGCCACTACAAAAGCTTGATTTTCAACTGCACGCGCACGCAGTAAAATCTCCCACTGTTCTACACGTGCTTCTGGCCATTCAGCTACGACAAATAAAACCTTGGCTCCGCTTGACATCAAGGTTCTCACCCATTCTGGAAAACGGATATCATAGCAAATGACACTAGCTGCCTTGACACCATCAAGCTCAAAAGTACTTTCACGATGCCCAGCCTGCAAAAAACGATCTTCTCCCATCAAGCCAAAAAGATGAACTTTATCATAATCAGCAATCACCTGACCAGATCGGTTAAAAACATAAGTCGTATTAAAAAAGCCAGTTTCTTTTTTTGTTGCCACAGAACCAGCCACCAGATTAACCTGGTGATCCTTCGCAAACTTTCCAAGCAAGTTTTTGGTTTCTTGACCATTCTCATCAGCAAGCTCTGCTATTTGCTCCAAAGCATAACCTGTATTCCACATTTCTGGCAAAACAATCACATCAGGCTCATCAAGCGCTGCTTTTTCTAACCAAGCTAAGACATTCTCAATGTTTTTCTTCGGCTCAGCTTCGTAAATAGCCATCTGAATTAGTGAAACTTTCATGATTTCCTCGATTCTATCTTTTGTTGAAAATTTTCTGAAATCTTAGTGACTATTATAGCAGTCTGCCTTCTCCTCGTAAAATAGTTATTTTAAATAGATTTGATAGTTAAAAACTATATCCCCAAAAAAGCCCACCATCAGGTGAGCTTTGAATACTTTATACTAAAAACTGTTTTTCGGCTTGAACTAAAACTGATTTTTGTTCACTATATAATGATAACACCTCTTGAAAAGCGATTTTTTTCTCACTTATATCTTCACTATTTTCTAAATAAAAACATGATAGATATTGCAGACGTTTTTGGCTAATCTTATCTAATTTCTCCAAGTTTATTTTAGCAAACAAGTCACTAGACACCCTCTTATACACTAATGCTTCTAAACTTACTAGAAGGCTATAGTAATAATTTCGATTAAACTGATTACTTAGCTTTATCTCTGTCAATCTTTGATAACTATTTCTAATCTGCAACATTTCTCCTTGCAATAACCAAGCATAAATCAGATACAATAAAAAAGTATTTATCATATAGTCAGGAATATTTTTGTTTTCTAAAGTGCTACAAACTTTTGGAACTTCATCAAAAGTCGTAACGCTATAATCTTGCAATAATTGATTAGATACTCTTTGATATAAAAGAAATAAGTCATCTTTCATTAACAATTTATATGCCTTAAAACCATCGTTGCATAAGCCAGAAAAGTTTATTGGAGCTGCCGTTGCTATAAATAATAATAGGCTAGAATATCCAAATACTTTCAAAAATTCCAACTGTGAAAACAAGACAAATGAACCAAGTAAACTAACTAATGGACCTCCAACTAGTAACTTTAACATTGATTTTTCTGGATACTTTGCTACCTTATAGCGATAAATACCACCATAATACATCCAGTTATCATTAAATCTCACACGAAATCCATTTTCAAAATCAAATTTGATAAAGCCAACAATAAGATGCTGTGGTTTTACGCCATTAATATAACCAACTGCAAAATGACCAAATTCATGAAATAAAATAGCCAACATAATGCTAATATAACTTAAGATAAATGTTTCTCGTACTGATGGAAATATTATCATCAACAAAAGTAAGAACAAAAATGTTACACAAACTGGCGAAGGTAATTTTCTCATATATCTCCCTTTTATTCCTGAATATCTCTGGAATTCCTAAATGATATTACCATTTTATCATAAGATTTTTTAACTATATCAAAAAGCCCACCGTTTGGTGAGCTTTCATTTTATTTTCTTTCTTGCAAGGTTTTAATCAGACTACTGAGTAGGCTTGCTTCTGCAAAGAGAATGACAATAAGTACCCAATTTACTCTTCCTTGAATGCTATTTAAAATAAGCACGCAAGTTAGAATGACTATAGTTGCACTGATTAGGGCAATTGCAAGTTTTAGAAAGATATTTTTTGATGTCATCTTATAGATTTTCTGCTACTGCTGCAAGAAGGTCAGCGATTTTAGCAGCATCTGAACCACCGGCCATAGCCATGTCTGGTTTACCACCACCACGACCTGATACGATTGGTGCCAAAGTTTTAATCAAGTTACCAGCATGAACATCTTTAGATTTGCTTGCAACAAGGACGTTTACTTTTTCGCCAATAGCTGCTGCCAATACAAGAACATCAGAGTAATCTTTTTGTTTCCAGTTATCAGCAAATGTACGAAGAGCTCCAGCGTCAGAAACAGTTACTTGGCTAGCAATAAAGCGAAGACCATTTGCTTCTTTAACATCTTTGAAGACGTCACCAGCTTGAGCTGCTGCTGCTTTTTCTTTCAACTCAGCATTTTCTTTTTGCAATTTGTGCAATTGTTCTTGCAAGCTTACAACTTTCTTAGTAACTTCTTTAAGTTGAGGTACTTTAAGAGTTTCAGCGATTGCTTTAAGGTCTTCTTCTTCTTGGCGGTATGCTTCAAAGGCTTCTTTACCAGTTACAGCAAGGATACGACGAGTTCCTGAACCGATACCTTCTTCTTTAACAATCTTGAAGATTCCGATTTCTGCTGTATTTGAAACGTGTGTACCGCCACAAAGTTCAATTGAGTAATCACCAATTGTTACAACACGTACGTTTTTACCGTATTTTTCACCGAACAAGGCCATAGCACCCATTGATTTAGCTGTATCAATGTCAGTTTCAACAGTCTTAACTGGGATAGCATTCCAGATTTGTTGGTTAACTTCTTCTTCGATTTGACGCAATTCATCAGCAGTTACTGCTTCAAAGTGAGTGAAGTCAAAGCGCAAGAATCCTTCTTCGTTAAGAGAACCAGCTTGAGTAGCGTGTTCACCGATAACGTGGTGAAGTGCAGCGTGAAGCAAGTGAGTAGCTGTGTGGTTTTTGATAACACTGTGACGACGTTTGCTGTCGATTTCAAGAGTGTATGTTGTACCAACTGACAAGCTTGCTAGAACATCAACTGTGTGAAGAGCTTGACCATTTGGTGCTTTTTGAACATCAATCACACGAGCAACGATGTCGCCTTTATCGTTTTTGATAACACCGTGGTCAGCTACTTGACCACCCATTTCAGCGTAGAATGGTGTTTTAGCGAAAACAAGTAAAGCTTGACCTTCTGAAACAGCTTCAGTACGTTCGTTATCAGCAATGATTACTGACAATGTAGAGTCAAGAACTTCTTCTTCATAGCTAAAGACTGATTCTTCAGTGATGCTTGACAATGTTTCGTTTTGCATACCCATTGAACCACCTTTAACAACACTTGCGCGAGCGCGTTCTTGTTGTTCTTTCATGGCAGCTTCAAAGCCAGCGTGGTCAATCTTGAATCCTTTATCTTCAGCCAATTCCTCAGTCAATTCAACTGGGAATCCGTATGTATCATACAATTTGAAGATATCTTTACCCTCAACAGTGTCTTTACCTGCAGCTTTCAAATCAGCCAACAATTGGTCAAGCATGTTTGAACCAGCATCGATTGTACGTGCAAAAGTTTCTTCTTCACGACGAACGATTTTTTCGATAAATTCACGTTTTTCAAGTACTTCTGGGTAGTATGATTCCATGATTTTACCAACAGTTGGAACCAATTTGTACAAGAATGTTTCATTGATACCAAGGTGACGACCATGCATAACAGCACGACGAAGCAAACGACGAAGAACGTATCCACGACCTTCGTTACCTGGAAGAGCACCATCACCGATTGCAAATGAAAGTGAACGAATGTGGTCAGCGATGACTTTAAAGCTCATGTTGTCGCCATCTGGATCGTAAGTTTTACCAGATAATTTTTCGATTTCACGAATGATTGGCATGAAGAGGTCAGTTTCAAAGTTTGTTTTAGCCCCTTGCATAACAGCAACCAAACGTTCCAAACCAGCACCAGTATCAATGTTTTTGTGTGGCAATTCTTTGTATTCTGAACGTGGGACAGCTGGGTCAGCGTTAAATTGTGACAACACGATGTTCCAGATTTCGATATAACGGTCGTTTTCGATATCTTCAGCAAGAAGTTTGATACCAACGTGGTCTGGGTCAAAGTCTTCACCACGGTCAAAGAAGATTTCAGTATCTGGTCCTGAAGGTCCAGCACCGATTTCCCAGAAATTATCTTCGATTGGAATCAAGTGGCTTGGTTCAACACCAAGTGAAATCCAACGGTTGTAAGTATCTTTATCATCAGGGTAATAAGTCATGTAAAGTTTGTCTTTAGGGAAGTCAAACCATTCTGGACTTGTCAATAATTCAAATCCCCAAGTAATTGCTTCATCACGGAAGTAATCACCAACAGAGAAGTTACCCAACATTTCAAACATTGTGTGGTGACGAGCTGTTTTACCAACATTTTCGATGTCGTTTGTACGGATAGCTTTTTGAGCATTAGTGATACGTGGGTTTTCTGGAATTACTGAACCATCAAAGTATTTTTTAAGTGTCGCAACACCTGAGTTAATCCACAACAAAGTTGGGTCGTTTACAGGAACCAAGTTTGCAGAAGGTTCAACAGAGTGACCTTTTGATTTCCAAAAGTCTAACCACATTTGGCGCACTTGCGCACTAGTCAATTGTTTCATTTCATCTTTCCTTTTCTTGTTACTAAGCGATGTTACAACGCTTGCCATAGATTGAAATCATCTTTTATGCCATTAAGGATACAAAAAACGACAAGTCCATCTCATAGAGGGTGACGTTAGCCACGGTACCACCTCTTTTCAATGAACCTGTCATTCTTCATTTATCTCTTAAATTGTTTTTTCTTGCATTTGACCATGGTAACTCAGTTACCAATATTGACAATTAGAAAACATGAGTAGCACATTTTTAACTTCATCCATGGCTCGCAGCAACCGCCACTTTTCTGAATCTGAATGTTTAAAAACGATTCTCAATCTTTTTAATTGTACTGTATTTTAAGCGTCTGGTCAAGTAGCTTATTCAGCTGAATCTGTAGAACTTGATTCTGCTGTTGAAGAGTCTTCAGTTGAGCTAGCTTCTGAAGAACTTGCTTGGCTTGAAGCTTCACTTGAGCTTGATGAAGCTTTTGAAGATGATGAAGATGTGCTTGTAGCATATTGTGAAAGAATGCTTGCGAAGCTACGATCTTTGATTTTCACATTAGCTTTATCAAGTGCTTTACCGATAACTTGGTTTTGGAAGTTTGTATCATTTTGGTATTTAGCCATAATAATTTTCTTCAAGCGTTTTTTGTAAGTTTTCCAGTCAGCATTTTTATCTGTTTTCTTAGTTGTTTTAACGATGTAGTAAGTGTATGAATATGTTGATGAGTTCATCACTTTAATCACATCTGATACTGAACCTTCGTCTTGTTTGAAGGCAGCTGCCATAACATCTGATGGCAATTTAGTGTCTGCTGAATCAAATGTGTATTCAGTTTTCTTAGCTGTTGTGTTTTCTTTAGCGATTTTATCAAAATCAGCACCTTCTGCTGTTGCTTGATCGTGAACTGATTTTGCTTTATCTTCGTCAGTTAATGCAATAACTGTAGCAGTTGTGTCTGCGTTGTAGTCTTTATAAGCGTCTTTGTAGTTTTTAGTTGTTAATTTGTCTTTAGCAGCTTCTTTAACAGCGTATTCGACAAGCATTGATGTGCGAATTTGTTGTTTGTAAGTATCTGTTGTCAATCCTGCTGCTTGAAGAGCGCTTGAGAATGATGAACCATATGATGAAGCTGTTGTGTTATAAGCTTTGGTAACGTCTTTGTCAGAAACTTTATCACCATATTGATCTTCAAAGACACGTGACAAAATCAAATTCAACATTGTTTGTTGAGATGATGATGTGCTTTTAGCTGCACTGTAGAAGTCTGATACTGTAATTGTGTTACCTTTCATTGTAACAAGAGCTTTAGTTTCAGAATTGTTGTTTGTAGCAAGGTAAGTAACGCCAGCACCAATAAGAGCTGATGCCACGGCAATAGAAACACCTTTAAAAGCCTTGCTTTGGATCATTTTTGAAAATCCTGATTTTTCTTTGTTAGCCATTGATATTAAACTCCTTAATTTGTCTTTAACTCCATTAGTATACCACAATAACTTAAATGTTGCTTAATTTTACAGTTCTACATCTTCAGCATTTTTACGGAGCATTAGCAGTCCGTCACTAAGTGGTAAAAGGCTTGCTGTCAGATTTGGATTATCAAGCGTTGCGTCGAAAAGTCGTTGAAGTCCACGGTAAATCGTGCGCTGTCCGCGACGCACTTCTTCGATTGGTTTGACAATGTCGCCACCTTGGAAGACATCGTCAAAAATCACGACGCCTCCAACTTTCAAGTGTTTCAAAACTTCTGGCAAAAAGACGATGTATTTTGATTTTGCTGAATCCATGAAGACAAAGTCATACTCACCTTCAAGGGTCGAAAGAGTATCAACGGCATCACCTTCAACTAATGTGATTTGCTTGCGAGTGTCGTATTTTGCAAAGTTTTCCTTAGCAAAAGCAATCATTTCTGGATTACGATCGAGTGTTGTAATCTTAGCTTCTGGTGCATTTTCTGCCATCAAAAGCGCTGAAAAACCAATTGCTGTCCCAATTTCCAAGATATTCTTAGGTTGCAAGGTTTGCAACAAGAAACGGAAATAAGCTACGACTTCGTGCTGGATAATCGGGATATTTTCTTGATGTGCAAAAGCTTCTAATTCCGCTAAAAAACCATCATTTTGCTTTTGACGTGTTCGCATATAACGCACGACACCCTCTTTAACAACAGGACGTCGCATATTGTGATTTGCTGTTTTTGAATATGATTTAACCATAACTCTTATTATATAGCAAAATAAAGCCGATGTGAATAGCTAGTTTTTTATGCTGTTAAAAGTACTGGAATATCAGACAAATCTGCGATTTTTTGATTGATTTTTGATGATGGTTGTCCAAGATTAATGGACTTAATACCAGCATTTTCAGCCGCTTCAACATCAATGCGACGGTCACCAACATAATAAGTCTCAGCCTTATCAAGATGGTATTTTTCAAGCAGGTAATCAATAGCTTCTGGCTCAGGTTTGCGTGCAAAGCCATTGGCTGATGTCACTACTTCTGTGAAATACTGACGCACCCCAAGTCTCTCTAAAACATCATTAGCCGTAATGCCTTTATGAGTATAGACAAAATGGCTAACGCCAGCCTGCTTAGTTTGCTTTAAGACCTCTGCCAAATGTGGCATTGGTTTTATCATGTGGTCACGCGCTTCCTGCTCTTTTTTAAAGAAGGCTGATAGTTCAGGAAAATCTATCTCTTCCTTCTCTGCGACCTGATAAAGCAAAGCTTTGACGGATTCTTTAATGATAAAATCCATGACCCATTCTTCATCAAAAACCAAGTCATAATGCGCATAAGTGACTTTCAAAGCCTCTCCAATCGCTTCATATGAATCCACTAAAGTTCCGTCAAAATCCCAAATCAAAGTTGTCACTTCTATCTCCTCATTTCAATATTAATCTGAATTCTCCAAGTCCAAGGTAATCCAATAACGCGCTAGACGATGCCCGTCTTCTAGGTCAATAATATTTTCCAAAATACCACCAGCTTTTTCAATGGTTCTACGACTGGCAATATTGTCCTCACGCGCTGTGATAAGCACAGGATTGATGCCACGTTTGGCATATTGCTCAAGAGCAAAGTTAAGAAGTTTTGTCATAATACCTTGTCGTCTAAATTCTGGTGAGGTTTGATAGCCGATATGTCCACCAATCGTCGCAAGATTACCCTTTTCCAACTGCCATCGACAAGATATACGCGCAGCAATTTTTCCATTCACAAAGGCATAATAGGTCGTCATCGTTGAATAATCAGGATTAGTAGCTTGTGTTTCTTGCGCTCTGCTATTTTCCACAAAGGTTTTAAAATCACCAATCTCACGTGTCGTGATAAAAGGGTTATCGTCATTTTCCAAAGCTGTTTGATAAACTCGGTAAGCCGCTTCATCATTAACATCTAGTTTCCTAATTTCCATGCCAGCACCTCCAAATTTTTTCCATTATAACATAAAAAACGAGGCTGGAATATCCAACCTCATAAAGCATTTTAAAGGTGTGCTCCTTTTTCGACCAAAGTTTCTAATTCATTTAGACGCTCTTCAAAAATCTTGAATGCAGCATCCAAATAATCACTGCTTGTCATATCAACTCCAGCTTTTTCAATCACATTAAGTGGGTAATCAGAATTACCAGCCTTGAGGTAATCAAGGTAACGGTCGATATCAACTTGTGTACCGTGAACCACTTTATCAGCTAGATAACTTGCTGCTGCAAATCCTGTAGAGTATTGATAGACATAGTAATTATAGTAGAAATGCGGAATGCGTGCCCATTCGTATTGAATTTCTGGATTATCTTCTTTACTGAGTCCGTAATATTTTTCATTTAGGTCTGCATAAAGATTGTTAAGGTATTCACTTGTCAATACTTCACCAGCTTGATCTGCTTTATGAATCATATCTTCAAACTCTGCAAACTGTGCTTGACGGAAGATTGTTCCTTTGAAACCATCCAAGAAATGATTCAAAATCGCAAAGCGAGCTTTATCATCGTCAACTTCTTTCAAAAGTGTTTCTGTTAAGATATTTTCATTCGTCGTTGAAGCAATTTCAGCCAAGAAAATACTGTAATCACCGTAAACGTATGGTTGAGTTTCACGCGTAAAAGTAGAATGAAGGCTGTGCCCTGTTTCGTGTACCAAAGTGAAAAGATTATCAAGTGTATCTTGCCAGTTCAAAAGCATAAAGGCATTTGTATCATAAGCCCCACCAGAATAAGCTCCTGAACGTTTTCCTTTGTTGACATTAACGTCAATCCAGCGTTCTGTGAAAGCTCGATGAACACGTTCTGAATAATCTTTACCAAAGACAGACAAAACCTCTTCTGCTTTTTTCAAAGCTTCCTCGTAAGTGAAACTCATATCCATTTCAGACAAAGGTGTATGAATATCATACATTTTCAAATCATCAAGTTTAAGAACTTTCTTACGAAGTTCCACATAGCGATGAAGCAATGGCAAGTGTGCATTCACGCGTTCAATCAAAGTATCGTAGACAGATTCAGGAATGAAGTTTGCTGAAAGTGCTGCTTCACGCGCTGATTTGAAATGGTGAACACGAGCATCAAAGTTATGAACTTTTACATTTGTTTGAAGTGTTTTGGCATAAGTATGTTGATATTGTTCATACGTAGCATACATAGCTTCGTAAGCCGCTTTTCGAACATCGCGATTTTTTGATTCCAAAAGACTGATGAAGTTACCATGTGTTAGTTGAACTTCATTGCCCTCTTCATCCAAAACAACAGGAAAGACAATGTCAGCATTATCTAGAATTTCAAAAGTCTCTCCAGCTGCACCAAAGATTTCGTGAGCACCTGCTAGCAACTCTTCTTCTTTTTGTGACAAGACGTGTGCTTGACGTTTGAAAAGTTTTTCAAAGAAATGAGCATAATCTGAAAGTGCTGGTGTTTCAGCCACAAATTTAGCGAAATCATCTTGAGATAATTGCATCAATTCTGGTTCATAAAATGCAAAAACTTCGCTGTATTTGGCGTAAAGTGTTGTTGCTTTTGCTTCAAATTCTTGGTATTTAGCAACTGTTGTATCTTGGTCATTTTTCATTGACGCATAGACATAAACTTTTTCCAAGCGGCGTGACAATTCAAGATAACTTTCAGTGATATCGAGCAAAGTCTTACTTGATTCAATCAAGTGCCCTTTAAATTTTTTAGCATCTTCTAAATCTGAATCAAGCTCAGCTAGTGCTTCTTCCCAAGCATCATCTGTTGCAAAGACAGTACTCAAATCCCATTTATACTTTTCATCAATATGACTACGATTATCTGACATCATTTTCTCCTTTTCTGGGTATTATTAACCATTCTACCATAATATGCTGGTGGGTAAAGCATTTGAATTCGTTTTTGGCCTTGATTTTGATAATAATCCTCAAAAATCTTGTAAAATGCTGTCAAATCTTGCTTAATCTGACAAAATCCTTCCTTAAATTCAGGTGGTTTCACTTGCGGATAAAATTCCGACAAAGATTGAGTAAGGAGATTTTTTCCCTTTAGATATGCCTCTTCTTGACGTTTTAACCAACGAGAATTTCGAGCGATGAGCTGCTTTTGAATGTAAGACGTTATCTTTGAATCTTGAGTGACTTGATATGCAGACAAAGTTTGTCTTTGATAAGGAAGTCGTAAAAATGCCATGACATCAGCCGAAAAAGCACACGACTTTGTCAAATAATGAACCTGCCCATGCAAATCCTCATAAATAAGATAATTAAGCCGTATCTCCGATTTCTTTAAATCTAATTCCCACATGTGAAAGCCCATATTCTGCGAAAAATAAAGGAACTGGCGATGTAACGGCGTTAAATGATGACGAAGCCACAATTTCTCACCTAAAAGCCAGAGGACAGAATAGCCTGCATTTTGATATGAAATCGTTCGTTGTCTAAGTCGTTTTTCGGATAAACGTGAGCACTGCACCTCAAGAGCTAGCTTATCATTTACAAATAAATCTGCCACCTGCCCTAGTTCAGGCAAAATCTTTTCAATAACAACTTCATCTGTTCGCGAAATGCTGCGATACAGCTCCGCTTTTAACCCTAGGTGCTCGTCACTTTCATTTTCACTATAAAAATCACAATTCTGCAAAGACACATGAGCAAAATGCGGACGCATAATCTGACCATGTCTCAGTCGAACTGGTGAATGACAGGCTGGACAAGTAAAAGCTTGCCGTTTCGGTATTTCATCTAACAAAGAAACTAATTTTCCATTTTCATCAAGCGCAGACAGCATAGTAAACCTCCTACTTCTTTATTCGAAAAAAATCCTGAAAAACTTTGGATTAATCCAAATAATTTTTCAAGATTTCTTTTTCATTTATAGTTAGTTCACGATAGTTTCCTGTTGGTAAATCGCCAAGTTCAAATTCACCAAAGGTCATTCGTTTGAGGTAGGTCACCTTGACGCCATAAGCTAAAAACATTTTCTTAACCTGATGAAATTTTCCTTCTGCAATCGAGATATAAGCGGAGCTTTTTTCAGAACTTGCCTCGATAATCTCAAGATTAGCAGGTTTACAAACCGTTCCGTCATCAAAGGTCACACCATTTTTAAAAAATACTGACGCATCATCTGCTAAGCGTCCATTAACTTCGACGTAATAAGTCTTTGTGACATGGTATTTTGGATGAAGCATGCGGTAGCCAAGTGGACCGTTATTAGTAATCAGAAGAAAGCCTTCCGTGTCGCGGTCTAATCTTCCAACTGGGTAGAGTTTTGGCACTCGGTCGGATTCTGCAATCAAATCAATGACCGTTTGATGTTCTTTATCAGACACCGCAGAAACAACACCTGCTGGCTTATTTAAAATGAAATATTTTTCTGTAGATAGTGTAACCTGTTTTCCCGAAACAGTTATCTCTTGCAGACTTGGCTCAACATTCAAATTGTCTGCCTCAGCTAGCCTGCCATCCACATAAACTTGACGACTTCTGATGAGTTTTTTAACTTGATTTCTTGAGCCAAAGCCCGCCTGTCCTAACAATTTATCTAAACGCATGCTCCTATTTTACCATGTTCTGAAGCAATTTTTTAGTCTAATTCACTCGCTGCAGCCTCATCAACAATTACTACAACATTTGGGTGATTTTGAAGAACGCTTGCTGGCAAATCTTCGCTGATTGGACCATTAATCATTTGATTGATAGCGTCAGCTTTATCCTTGCCATAAGCCATTAAAACAACCATTTTTGATTGCATGATTGAGTGAATTCCCATTGAAATAGCTTGTTTTGGCACTTCTTCCATGCTGTCAAAGAAACGACTATTTGCTTCAATCGTATCCTGCGTTAAATCAACGATATGTGTTGTCATGTCAAACGGAGTCCCTGGCTCGTTAAATCCAATATGACCATTTCGCCCAATTCCTAAAATTTGAAAATCAATCAGATGCTCAGCAATAATTTGGTCATAATGCTTAGCTTCTGCTTGCAAGTCTGTAGCTAAACCATTTGGCAAAAAACTTTCCTTGAAAGGTTTGTATTGGAATAGATTTTCCTGCATAAAATGGTGATAACTTTGGTCATTTTCAGCAGCCAAACCAACATATTCATCCAGATTAATACTTGTCATTTCTGAAAAATCAAGGTCACTATTTGCTAGCTCATTATAAAATGACAAAGGTGTGCTACCGGTCGCAAGACCAAGTGTCTTAATACCATTTTCCATTTCCGCTTTCAACAGTTCAAAAGCATTTTTTCCACCTTCAACTTGATTATTAACACGAATTACTTTCATGACACTTCCCCATTCTTACTTTTTGTTTTTTTGGTATATACCACTTATCTAAAATCATTATATGGTATATACCAATTATTGTCAAGAAAAATGTTCTAAAAAAAGTCTGAGAACAAATCTCAGACTTTGATTTTTTATCTAGTTCCAGCTAACTGCCCTAAAAAGTCACCAACATAATAAGCAAACAGCGCAGCAATTAAGCCAATCAGTAGCGTTCTAAAAATTTCTTTGAATTTGCTTTTCTTTGTTATCAAAGCTTTGACAAAACCTAAAAGGGTTAAGGCAAGTGACACCAAAATACAAGCCATCATAAAAGTATGGACTTTGAAAATGCTAAAGACGTTAATCAAAAGATAAGACAAAAGAGGAATCAAACCAAAAAAGATAAATGAAACAAATGTTGCACCTGCATTTTTTATGGCTTTACCCTTAACCACTGATTCTTCAGTCGTCGAGCTCAGATAATCACCAACAGCCATTGAAAAACCGTCAGCTAGTAGATTTGAAAAACCAAGTATAACAATTGGTGTGATACCAAGATTTCCACCGACCGCACCAGCAACAACCGCAAAGGTTGTTACAATACCATCCATACCACCATAGACGATGGATTTTGCGTAATCTCCAAATTTTTCTTTCATCTATTTTTCATCACTTTCCATAAATTTTTAAGCGTTTTCCCCAATTGCTTTCATTATAACATCTCTTTAGAATAGTTACAATTAAAACTCGACCAGATGACGGAAAAGATTTCTCGTGTTATAATGTAAAGTTGAGAATATAATTATTAAGGACATATTATGAATACCAACGATTTTGATTTTAATTTACCAGAGGAGTTAATCGCACAAACTCCTCTTGAAAAACGAGACAGTTCTAAACTTTTGGTTATTGACCGCAATACTCACGAGATGGTTGATGCACACTTCGACCACATTCTTGATGAGCTAAATCCTGGTGACGCTCTTGTCATGAACAACACACGCGTTCTTCCAGCTCGTCTTTACGGTGAAAAACCTGATACACACGGTCACGTTGAATTGCTTCTTTTGAAAAATACTGAAGGGGATAAATGGGAAGTTCTTGCCAAACCAGCAAAACGTCTTCGTGTCGGAGCTAAAGTTTCTTTCGGTGATGGACGTTTGACTGCTACTGTCGTTGAAGAATTGGATCACGGTGGTCGTATTGTTGAGTTTGATTACGACGGCATCTTCCTTGAAGTTTTGGAAAGCCTTGGTGAAATGCCACTTCCACCATACATTCACGAAAAATTGGATGACCCAGACCGTTACCAAACTGTTTATGCCAAAGAAAATGGCTCTGCTGCAGCCCCAACTGCTGGACTTCACTTCACCAAAGAATTGCTTGAAAAAATAGAAGCCAAAGGCGTGAAACTTGTCTACGTGACACTTCACGTTGGACTTGGAACATTCCGTCCAGTTTCTGTTGACAATGTCGAAGAACACGAAATGCACTCTGAATTCTACCGCTTATCTGAAGAAGCTGCCCAAACCCTTCGCGACGTAAAAGCTTCTGGTGGACGTGTTGTTGCAGTTGGAACAACATCAATTCGTACCCTTGAAACCATCGGTTCAAAATTCAACGGCGAAATCAAAGCAGATAGCGGTTGGACAAATATCTTCATCAAACCAGGTTATGAGTTCAAAGTAGTTGATGCCTTTTCAACAAACTTCCACTTACCAAAATCAACACTTGTGATGTTGGTTTCAGCCTTTGCCGGACGTGAATTCGTCCTAGAAGCTTACCAACACGCCATCGATGAACGCTACCGCTTCTTTAGCTTTGGCGATGCCATGTTTGTTAAATAACAAAATTACTTAAAAAGAACTTCGAAAAAATTCGAAGTTCTTTTTTCATTATTAATCAGCCATGTTGGTGTAAACATCTTGAACGTCATCGTCGTCTTCGAGTTTATCAACCAATGTTTCCAAAATGTCTGCTTGTTCTGCATCAAGACTAACGTAGTTTTGTGGGATCATGCTAAGTTGAGCTTGCGCGAATTCAAAATTTTGTGCTTGCAAAGCTTCTTTAACAGCTGGAAATTCTTTTGGTTCAGTGAAGATTTCAAAGACATCATCTGATGTTTTCAAATCTTCTGCCCCAGCATCCAAAATCAACTCAAGCATGCTGTCTTCGTCCAAGTCCAAATTTTCACGGTCAATGACAATGTAACCTTTACGGTCAAACATGTAAGCAACTGAACCAGTTGAACCCATGTTACCACCATTACGTGTGAAAATAGTGTGCATGTTCGCATCTGTACGTTTTTTATTGTCAGTTAGTGTGTGAACGAGAATAGCTACTCCACCAGGTCCATAGCCTTCATAAGTGATTTCATCATAGTTTGTTGTATCGCCAACATCAGTTGCCTTTTTGATAGCACGATTAATGTTGTCTTTTGGCATGTTAGCCGCACGCGCTTTATCCAAAACCATGCGAAGGCTAGCGTTCATTGATGGGTCGCCACCACCAGCTTTAGCAGCTACAAAAATTTCACGTGACAATTTATTAAAAATTGCTCCACGTTTAGCATCTGCTTCACCTTTTTTGTTTTTAATTTTGCTCCATTTATTATGTCCTGACATGCAAAATTCCTCCCTATTCCTTGCTATTATATCATATTTGCGACATAAAAAGAGGATAGAGCTGTGCCTATCCTCTTAGATTAGAGAGTGCTATGATAATAAAAATTAATCAGCAAGTGCTGCTTGATACAATTCAGCAACTTTTGCCCAGTTGATAATATCAAAGAATGCTTTGATGTAATTTGGACGAACGTTACGATATTTGAGATAGTAAGCATGTTCCCAAACATCAAGAGCAAGAATTGGTTTCTTACCTTCTGAAAGTGGAGTATCTTGGTTAGCAGTTGAGGTTACTTCAAGTTTGCCATCTTTGTTAACGACAAGCCAAGCCCAACCTGAACCAAAACGTGTTGTTGCAGCTTTTGTAAACTCAGCTTTAAAATTATCAAATGAACCAAATGCAGCCTCAATCGCAGCTAGGACATCTGCTGTTGGTTCTTGTTTTTCTGGAGACAAGAATTCCCAGAAAAGTGAGTGGTTAAGAGCGCCACCACCGTTGTTAATCACTGCTTGACGAATGTCAGCTGGAATCTTGTCAACATCTGCCAAGATAACTTCCAAATCTTCTCCAAGTTCAGGGTGTTTTTCAAGTGCAGCATTTGCATTTGCTACGTAAGTAGCGTGATGTTTGTCATGATGCAATGTCATTGTTTCTGCATCAATGTATGGTTCAAGTGCATCATATGCGTATGGTAGTTCCGGTAAAATAATAGCCATGCTAGTTACCTTCTTTCTTTTCGTTATTTCTTATCATCATTTTATAAGAATCAAGTCTAACTAGCAAATTATTTGACCGTTATTTTTTTAATTCCTTTAGCGATGCTCGTGAGCGATTTTTAAAATAGCCACATCAAAGAGATAATCTTTATCGTAAGTTCCAGTTTTTATAGCATAGTCCGTCTCAATCAAAATAGCGATAGCTTTTTTCAAGAAAGTCATAGAAAGAGTCCGCGAATCACGCACAGCGAACTTAACTTGATAAGGATTGACACGGCGTCCAAGATAATCAGACAGGCTAACAACCATCTGCTGTTCTGTTTTTCCTTGGCTGGCTAAAATGCTGACCTGTAAAAATGTACGGAATTGACCAAGCATAATGGCAATAAGCTTGATTTCATCTTCACCTTGCAAGCGCAAATCACGAATCAAGTCACGCGCCTCGTCGATTTTGCCATTCAAGACAAACTGCGTCAAGTCAAAAATATTATCCTGAAGTGTTTTCGGAATGGCTTGATTAATATCTTCTGAAGTAATATGACCATCTTTTTTATAAGATTTCAAAAAAGCAATGTTTTTCAAAATCTCGCTGAAATCATAATTTGATTTTAAAAGCAAAGCCTCAAAAACGCCAGAATCAAAAACTAAGTTCTCTTTGTGAGCTAATTTTTGAAAATACGTTTTTAGCTCTGCTTCTTTTAATTCACTCGCTTCAAAAATCTGTGCATCACGTTTAAGAATTTTCACCAAGCGACGTTTGCCGTCTAATTTCCCTGGTGCAAAAATAATCAAGCGCGTCGTGTCCAAAGGATTTTCCAAATAAGCCTCAAAACGTTTGAGCGCCTTATCATCCAAATAAGACTTCTTAGCTGTCGTGATGTCAAGCAGATTATCAAAAATAACCACCTTTTGGTCCGCAAAAAATGGCAAACTTTCAAGATCCATCTCCGCATCCTGATAATCCACCTCAGCCATATCAAAATAAGAATAAGTCAAATCATCCTTATCATAGCCAACGCGCTCCATCATACGCTCTTTTAGCTGAGAAAATTGTCCCAAATCCTCACCCGTCACAACCGTAATCAAGCTAAGATTTTCTTTTCGTAATTTATCAATTTCTTCGATTGCAATCATAAAGATATTATAACAAAAACAGCCACAAATCGACTACTGTTTTTAGTATGCTTTCAATTTTAACTCTAATACTTCAATTAAAACTGGTAAGAAATTAATATGTATTTCTTTGGCTAATTTTCACTCTTTTACCTCACTGTTTCAATGTGCCAAGTTTTCAGTCCTCGAAAGCGGATGGCGCCTTGTTGGTCTGTGCGGTAAATGGTCATATTTTGCGCTTGAAATCGTTCAAGCGTTTCTTGGTGAGGATGTTTGTAGCGGTTATTTTGACCGGCAGAAATCAGAGCAATCTGCGGTGAAATATGAGCTAGAAATGCTGGGCTTGATGACCCTTTTGAGCCATGGTGTCCTGCTTTTAAAACATCAACTGGCAGATTAGGATAAGACGCCATCACCTCACGCTCGCCCTCTTCTTCCAAATCTCCTGTAAACAGAAAATTTTTACCAAGAAGCTTACCATACAACACCACCGAATCATTATTAGAACCATTGCCAACTCTAATAGGGTACAGCACCTGCAAGCTACTTCCCATAATCGGCAGACTATCTCCAGCAGAAACTGTGCGCACCTTGGTTTTCATGGCTTGTAATTTCGCCACAAAATCTGGCTTTGTCAAACTTCCTTGACTAACCAAAACTTCACCAATTTTCACCTGCTTTGCCACTTCCAGCATATCTCCCATGTGGTCAGTATCCGTGTGCGTCAGAACCAGCTGGTCAATTTTTCCAACACCACGGCTATTGAGATAAGGAATCAAGGTTCGCTCCGCATTGCTATCCGTCAGCCGCTCCTGCCATGCGTTCTTCTCACTAAAACTCACTTTTCCTCCGACATCAATTAACAGCGTACGCCCTTTAACATCACGCACAAAAATACTATCTCCCTGCCCAATGTCAACCACCGTCACTTCGTTTTCGAGCGGATGCTTGATTTGGAAAAATAGCAAAGCCATTATGCTAAAAAGAAAAATGGCCACTTTTTTGTGTCGATAACAGTCATAGAGAAGCCCTATTGTCAAAAGTAATAACAACAAAATTCCTAGACTTGGTCTGCCAAAAACGAGTGGGGTACCAACCAGCGACTTGCTAAATTTGATGATAGTTTCTAGAAAAACAAAAAATGGATTTAACGCGGTAATTTTAACCAGAGGTGATAAAAGAAAAACAAAAGTCAAAACAGGTAAGATAAGCGTATCAAAAGCCAGTGAAAAAATAGCTGTTAAAAGCAGCGACAAGGGTTGAAATACTGAGAAGAAATATAGCAAAACCGGTAAACTTCCCAGCGAAATCGCCAAACATTCTGTAAGGATTTTTCGATAATGACTAAGCTCATCAAAATCAATAAAACTTAGGATAAAAGCGTAGGTAAAAGAAAGAATTCCTCCTGTTGTCAGCAGGAAATTTGGCATCAAAATAAAAAGGGTCATTAAAGTAAAGGCAAGATTATCTAATTTTTTTATGCCAAGATTTGCAAAAGCAGACTGAATAAGGCTCCGAACAACTGAAACCGAAAAGCCTGTCAAGCCAGCATATACAAGTGAAAACGGGATTTGCAGTATGTCCACATAATCACGCCTTAAGCCAAGTCGCAAAAAGAAATAGCGAAAAACACCGACAAAAAAGCCAACCTGCATACCAGACAGAGCAAAAAGATGAATAATCCCTAAACTCGTGTATACATCACTCATCTCATCAAAAGACTTATCCAAATATCCAAACAAAAGGCCAGTCATATAATGTTGCATTGGGGCAGGAAAATTCCTTTGAATACTGACAATCGCCTGTCTTCTAAGTTCATGTAGTCGTTCAAAAAAACTTAAAGAGCTCTGCTGTCTCATTTCAGTAATCGAAGAAAGATTAGCAATCCGATAAATGCCTTCATGTTTAAGGTAAGTGCGGTAATCAAAACCACCAAAATTCCGCTGTGGCGTTGCCTCTTCTAAGTCCACCTGCCCTGATAAAAGCATTGTTTGATTAAGATTTTTAAAAAATTTCTGCTCTTTTTCTGACTTCAAGGTATAAAAAACTTGGTAAGTCTGCCCAGCCTCCTTCCCTCGAAAAGATAACAAATCACCATTAACCGAAATCGTATCTGGAACCATCTGGATTTTTGATAGCTGAGCTGGCGCCGCTTGATAAGCCTGTTCTGTCTGATTAGACTTAGTCAGGAAAAATATCGCAAAAAAAGCCAAGCACAGTGAAATCTGACACCAAACTTTCCACCCGTAATGTCGCCATAAAAACAGCAAGGCTAACAGGAGTAAAAATAGGCATAACAGGACTTTTTCAAAACAAAAATAATAAAGTAAAATGAGCAAAAAAGCCAATTGAATTGGCTTAATGGGAAAATGCTTAATCAACAGTCACCTCTGCTTTTAATTTTTCCAAAGTCTTCTCACCAATGCCAGAAACATTTTTCAAGTCATCAACGGATGAGAACCCACCATTGGCATCACGATAATCAATGATATCTTGCGCACGTTTAGCCCCAATCCCAGAAATAGTTTGGAGTTCTTCTGTAGTTGCGGTGTTAAGATTGATTTGCGCTGAGCTGTCACCTTGTCCCCCGCTAGCTGTCGTTGGTTTAGCTTGAGAAGGTGTGCTTGCTGGTGTGACTTCTTCACCAATTTTTGCCACATAGACAACCGCTTCATCAGCTAATTTTTCAGCTAAATTGACTGACTTCTTATCAGCATCATCTGTAAATCCGCCAGCTTTTTTGACCAAATCCGTAACACGGCTGCCTGATGATAATTCATAAACACCTTCATTTTTTACCGCACCTTTAATGTCGACAAAAATCCTTCCAGATGCCACTTGTGAACTAGCAGCCTTTTCCTTTGAAAAACTTGCTGTAGTACTTGCTGAAAAAGTCGTACTTAAAGCAGGCAATTCACTCTGTGCTTCTGCTTTAGGTCTTGTCACATTTGACCAAACAAAAAAGCCTAGCAACATAACAAGCACTGTTCCTAAAACCGCTGCTACCGTCTTATGTTCCAAAAGTCTTTCTTTCATCTCTTCAATCATCCTATTACCTCACCTTTTAAGCATTAGAAAAAGGCTCCTGGGGAGCCCTTACTTAATTATTCGAAAAAAACTCGGAAGATCCGAGCTTTTTCTTATTTATTTCATTTTACGGTGTTTATCTGGATCCCAGACAAAGCTTGCAATGTAACTAAAGAGTAATGTCAAAAGAACAACAACAATGGCTACTAAGCCAAGCGGAACACGATAAATATAAGTTAATGGATTTGGTTTTTTATCGATATGATAAGTCGCATTTTCAGCATCCAAACGATCAAATTCAGTTTGAATACGGTTGGCAACTTCTTCAATACCTTCGTCATTCATACGTTTGATATCAGAAATATCAATCGGATTACCAAAGTTCATGTCAACACGTTCACCAGTCAAAAGACCTTTTAGTTGCATTGGTCCTGCGTAAACAACTGGCATGATTTTAACTTTTGCCATTTTAGCAATGACGGCTACCCCACCTTTAACATCTGTTGAGTGACGACTTCCACTTGGAAACATGACAAGTGAACGATTACTTTTTTTCAACATGTTAATCGGGTATTTGATAGCTTTTTGACCAGGATTTTCACGGTCAATTGGAAAGGCACCACACATGCGAATCCACCAACCAAAGATACGATTTGTGAACAATTCCTTTTTAGCCATGAAAATGAATTGTTTTGGACGAGCAGCGAAAGCCATATAAACAGGGTCCCACCATGTACGGTGTGGTGCAACCAAAATATAGTTTTCATCTTTACTCAAAATTTTGTCTTCATTGTGATAATGGGCATTACCATTGATAATCCAAAGAAGGAAAACCACTAGCCCGCGTAAATAAGTATAAAACACAGATTTACTCCTTTTTTTCTCATTACCTTACATTGTACCATGCTTAAGCGGTTTTAGAAAGTAAAAATTAACGACCTCGCTAGTGAGAACACGCAAAATCTGCTATAATAAATGTCATGACTAAATCAATTTTAAAAGAAGGTGAGCGTATTGATCAGCTCTTTTCGACAGACGTAAAAATTATTCAAAATAGAGAGGTTTTCAGCTATTCTATCGACAGTGTCCTCTTGTCACGTTTTCCAAAAATCCCATCACGTGGCTTGATTGTTGACCTCTGCTCTGGAAATGGTGCCGTTGGACTTTTTGCCAGCACCCGCACTAAAGCGCCAATTATCGAAGTTGAAATTCAGGAGCGCTTAGCTGACATGGCAGAGCGTTCAATCCAGTTAAATGACCTCGGTGAACAAGTTCAGATGATTAACGATGACTTGAAAAATCTTCTTAAGCATGTGCCGCGAACTGGTGTTGACTTAATTCTCTGCAATCCTCCTTATTTCAAGGTTTCAGAGACTTCTAAGAAAAATCTCTCTGAGCATTATCTTCTTGCGAGACACGAAATCACAACAAACCTTGAAGAAATTTGTGACATTGCAAGACACGCTCTAAAATCAAATGGAAGACTTGCTATGGTGCACAGGCCTGATCGTTTTCTAGACATCATCGATACCATGAGACACTACAATCTAGCACCAAAACGCATCCAATTTGTTTATCCAAAAATGGGAAAAGATGCTAATATGCTTCTGATTGAAGCTATCAAAGATGGTTCAACCGATGGTCTCAAAATCCTTCCGCCACTCTTTGTTCACAAAGAAAATGGCGAGTATACCGACGATATTTTTGAAATCTATTATGGAAAAAACGGAAAGAAAGACTAAAAAAGCTTATATGTACGTGGTAGAGTGCGCAGACGGTACACTCTACACTGGCTACACTACTGATGTAGAACGCCGCATCAAAACGCATAATGCAGGTAAAGGCGCTAAATACACAAAAAGCCGCTTACCTGTCAAACTCATTTACCAAGAAAGTTTTGATAGCAAAGAAGCCGCCATGTCCGCAGAAAGCTATTTTAAACAAAAAACACGACAACAAAAACTCGATTATATTAACGAACACAAAGATTAATCAAAAACGCACCCTGCTCAAGCAGAGTGCGTTTTACTATTATCTTTCCCCTTTGTTACGGATAACAAAACCATTTTTCTTCTCGCTTGATGTGCGGTGTGGGCGTTTGTTATCTTTATTTTGGAAATCACGTTTGTTTTTAGATGATGTGCGTTTGAAATCGCGGTAGCCGTTGTCACGGTCATCACGTTTGCGATCACGTCCGCCGCGGCGGTTATCACGTCCACGGCCATTATTTCCACGTCCACCTTTACGGTTGTTAAAGCCACCACCTGAAGGTTTGAATGGTAATGGTTTTTCACGCGCAATTTCAACTTTTGGAAGAGTTTCAGGGTCTTTAACGGTTAAGCTCAAGATGTAAAGTGCCAACTCTTCTGGTGTGAATTCTGCAGCCAATTTAACCGCATCGCCTTTGAATTTATCAAAGCTGTTACGGATTTTTTCGTCAGCAAAATCACGTTCAATTTTCTTAAGAGCAACTTTTTTCTTAGCTTTAAAGGCTTCGTCAGCTGTAGCTGGTTTCATACCTTTCATGCGTTTTTTAGTCAATTTTTCAATGATTGACAAGTAACCCATTTCATTTGGAGCAACAAAAGTAATAGATTGACCGTGTTTACCTGCACGTCCAGTACGTCCAATACGGTGTACGTAGCTTTCTGGATCTTGTGGAATATCATAGTTATAAACGTGTGTCACCCCTGAAATATCAAGACCACGCGCTGCAACGTCAGTCGCAACCAAAATATCGATATTATCATTTTTGAAATCGCGTAGGACACGAAGACGTTTACCTTGATCAAGGTCACCGTGAATTCCTTCAGCACGGTAGCCACGCAATTTCAAACCACGTGTCAATTCATCGACACGACGTTTTGTACGTCCAAAGACAATTGACAATTCTGGTTGGTCAACGTCCATAAGACGAGTCATAGTATCAAATTTATCTTGTTCTTTAACACGGACATAGTACTGATCAACAAGGTCAGTTGTTAATTCTTTAGCAGCCACTTTAACGTGTTCAGGATTTTGCATGAATTTAACCCCGATACGTTTGATAGCTTCAGGCATAGTAGCTGAGAAAAGAAGCGTTTGGCGTGTTTCTGGCACACGGCTGATAATAGCTTCAATATCTTCTAAGAATCCCATGTTAAGCATTTCATCTGCTTCATCAAGAATCAATGTTTCAACATGTTCAAGTTTTAAAGCTTTACGTTTAATCAAATCAAGCAAACGACCTGGTGTCCCAACAACAATATGAGCACCTGAACGAAGAGCTTTAATTTGTTTTTCAATGCTTGAACCGCCGTAAACTGAACGGACTTTAACTCCTTTTTCACGACCAAAGCGGAACAATTCTTCTTGACCTTGAACCGCTAATTCACGTGTTGGCGCAATCACCAAAGCTTGAACAAGATTGCGACTTGTATCGATTTTATCTAAAGTTGGAAGACCAAAAGCTGCTGTCTTCCCAGTACCAGTTTGCGCTTGTCCGATAACATCCTTACCTTCCAATGCCAAAGGGATTGTCAACTCTTGGATTGGTGATGGCTCAACAAAGCCTGCTTTTTCAACAGCAGCAAGGATTGCTTCCGATAAGTTAAGTTCTGTAAATTTCAAATTTTTCTCTTTTCTAAAAGGCAGTGCGAAGCTGCCTTATTAAACTTTAATTTCGTTGTTTAACAACTTTTCTAGTGTAACATATTCTAGAACAAAAAGATAGGAAACAGGACCATTTAAATCATTAACACGCTTTCATAAATCTAACAATTTTAAATTTTCTGTAAAAAATGTTTTTGACAGTTTTTGAAAGAATTTTAAGGTTTCTTTAAGGATTGATAGATACAATATAAACATCCTAAAACTTTTCTTTTTCATAATCTCAAGAAAACAGCTCTGATTCGTCAGGGCTGTTTTTTTATGCCAAATCTTAGCTAGAAAAAAAGCCTGAGCTAAACTCAGACTTTTTTATTTATTACATTTTTTCTTCTAGTTCAACTTCAGGGTATTTATCTGCAAACCAACGAAGAGCAAAATCATTTTCGAAAAGGAAAACTGGTTGATCAAAGCGGTCTTTAGCCAAAATGTTTCGGCTTGATGACATGCGTTCGTCAAGATCTTCTGGTTTAATCCAACGAACAGTCTTTTTACCCATTGGAGTCATGATAACTTCAGAATTGTATTCATTTTCCATACGGTGTTTGAACACTTCAAACTGCAACTGACCAACCGCACCAAGCATGTAATCACCAGTTTGATAGTTCTTGTACAATTGGATTGCTCCTTCTTGCACCAATTGTTCGATACCTTTGTGGAATGATTTTTGTTTCATGACGTTTTTAGCAGCAACTTTCATGAACAATTCTGGAGTGAAGGTTGGCAGTGGTTCAAATTCAAATTTATTTTTACCAACTGTCAATGTATCACCAACTTGGTAAGTTCCTGTATCGTAAACACCGATAATATCACCAGCAACGGCATTTTCAACATTTTCACGTGATTCTGCCATAAACTGTGTCACGTTTGACAATTTAACTGATTTTTTCGTACGAGCAAGATTCACGCTCATACCACGTTCAAATTCACCTGAGACGATACGTACAAAGGCAATACGGTCACGGTGACGAGGGTCCATGTTAGCTTGGATTTTGAAAACAAATCCTGAGAAATCTTTATCATAAGGATCGATTTCATTACCTTCAGTTGTTTTGTGACCATGAGGTTCTGGTGCAAATTGCAAGAATGTATCAAGGAAAGTTTGCACACCAAAGTTTGTAAGGGCAGAACCAAAGAAGACTGGTGTCAAATCACCTGATAAAATAGCTTCTTCTGAGAATTCATTTCCTGCTTCTTCTAGCAACTCAACATCTTCCAAGACTTGTTGGTAGAATGGGTTGTTAGCAAAGAGTTTATCCCCTTCTTCCAAGTCCGCAAAACGTTCATCACCTTTGTAAAGTTCCAAACGTTTGTTGTACAAGTCGTAAAGCCCTTCAAATGATTTACCCATACCGATTGGCCAGTTCATTGGATAACTTGCAATACCAAGCACTTCTTCCAATTCTTCCAAAAGGTCAAGTGGTTCACGACCATCACGGTCAAGTTTGTTAATAAAAGTGAAAACTGGAATGTTACGGTGTTTTACAACTTCAAATAATTTTTTAGTTTGTGCTTCGATACCTTTGGCCGAATCGACAACCATAACCGCAGCATCCACAGCCATAAGCGTACGGTAAGTATCTTCAGAGAAGTCCTCGTGCCCTGGCGTATCAAGGATATTCACACGTTTACCAGCGTAATCAAATTGCATCACTGAAGATGTGACAGAGATACCACGTTGTTTTTCGATATCCATCCAATCAGATTTAGCAAAGTTACCTGTTTTTTTACCTTTTACGGTACCTGCTTCACGGATTTCTCCACCAAAATAAAGTAATTGCTCTGTAATTGTCGTTTTACCAGCATCCGGGTGACTGATGATGGCAAATGTACGACGTTTTTTAATATCATCTTGAATTGTCATTTTATTTCCTTATTAATCTTAATTATCTCTTTAAAAACGTATCACTCATTAACGATTATAGTGGCTACATTGGTCCACTCCTTTTTCACTGCAATACAAAAATAGAGCCATGGACTCCCATAACTCTATTATTATAACGAAAATTAGACGCTATTTCAATATTTGTCCCCTAGCTTATCACCAGAAACCGCAAAATAATTCAGCAATAAGATAGTGCAGATTTCAACACTTGCTCCATAATGTTCCATAGTACCAATAAAGAATGTCAACAAGAAAAGCAAGGTATGGAAAAGCGTGAACTTTTTACCTTTTAATTGAACCAATAAAAAGATTGGGTACATACAGAAAAGAATAATCCCCTGACGCAAAAGCGCATCAACATAGAAACTATCATCATACATTGGAACACCGTTAATCTCTGTAAATGTTGGAATATTTCTTGGCATCCAATTGAGACCAAATTGCTCCAGATACGCATGACCGATGCCAGTTCTTCCAGTAAATAGATGATTCAATGTAACAAAAATAGGATTATCTGGTGTAAAATATCTCGGTAAAGCAAGCCCAAGCGCAAACATTCCTATAACAAATGGCATGATAACATATCCTGAAACTTTAATTTTCGATAAAATTGGTTTCAAGAAATAACACAAGATAATACCAAGTGCAATGAAAAATGATGTTCTTGAATCCGTCACTGAAAAGACAAGCAAAGCTGCTAACAACATGATTATTCCACCATCAAAGCGATAAGGCTTTCTAAGCAGTGAAAAATCATAAATTAAAGTAATGAAAAACATTCCAAGTGAGTTTAGATGCATAAAGCCATAAGAGTGCCTTACAATTTCTGTATGCGGTCTTATTCCAGAGACATCGTGAATAAGATGTCCATTGTAAGCCAATAAAACCATAATAGCCACGACTAACTTGAAATAAAAGAGTGCAGTGATTAAATTATCATCATCTTTATCAACACTTACCGACAATAAAAAGAAGACAATCATGCTTAAATCATCTATTGCTGTATCAAGATAACCTGATGGGGGCAAGAGAATCATAAATGCGAGAGCAAAAATTCCAGCTAAAATTTTAGCAATTGAAAAACCTGTTCGACGGAAGTTCCATAAATAAATAGCAAATCCACCAATAATTGACAGGCTAGACATAAACAGGAAGACCTGTTGTGGAAACGGGTAACGTTTTAAAAACCACGCTAAAAATAAAATACAACATTCAAGGAAATACAACGCTCGGTAGATAACAACCGAGTCTTTATTTCCCTCCTTAACACTTTTCTCTACCATCTCCACCTCATTAGTTTTCCAATGCTTCTACAACTTTAGCGAGATGCATTGAATTACTTCCTTTCAGTAAGATTTGGTCAGCTGGTTGTAAAACAGTTTGAACTGTTTTTAGCATGTCATCAAATTGATCTTCATCAGCTGTTTTCTTAAAGTAATAAACTTTACCTAGTGGGAACATTTGACTAGCAAGTTGCGCCAGTTCAGCAATGTCTTCACCGTAGAAAATAAGAGTGTCTAATGTTTCAGGTGACAAACTCATAATCATGCGCTTGTGAAGTTCGACAGATTGCTCACCTAATTCTTTCATATCAGCAAGCACAGCGATTTTTTTACCGCCTTCATTAGCAGGAATTTTAGAGAATGTTTCTAAAATCAAACGCATTGCTGTTGGGTTAGCATTGTAGACATCTGACAGGATATCTGCACCATTAGCCGCTTTTTTCCATTCTGTGCGGTTACGTGTTAATTCGATGTTTTCTAAGGCTTCAACAATATCATCATCTGAAATCGCTAATAACTTACCGACATAAGCTGCTACCATAGCATTTGTAGCATTGTATTTTCCTGGAACAGGAAGTGTAATTGGACGGTCAATCACATTGGTTGTAAAAGTAAGCGAATCTTTGCTTTCTTGCAAATCTTTGACGAAAATTTCAGCACCGTCTCCAAAACGAATCACCATTTGACTTTCTGGTAAGTAAGGATCAACGATTGAATCAGCTGGCGCAATCAAAATACCATCTGAGTCCATACCGTCAACGATTTGAAGTTTACCTTTAGCAATCTTCTCACGGCTACCAAAGAATTCCAAGTGAGCTTCACCAATCAAGGTCACAACACCAATGTGTGGTTTAGCTAATTCAGACAAGAGATGAATATCTCCCATGTGATCTTGTCCCATTTCAAGGACAATTTTTTCTGTATCATCTGGCATGTGAAGTGCTGTATAAGGTAAGCCAATTTCATTATTGTAGTTACCTTGTGTTTTATATGTTTTATATTCTGTTGAAAGTACCGCAGCAATCATGTCTTTGGTCGTTGTTTTACCATTTGACCCTGTTACTGCAATCACATCAACGCGTTGTTTTTCAAGATAATAACTTGCTAGAGCTTGGAAAGCTTCTAAACAATCGTCAACTAAAATATAAGGATGACCTTCTACTTCGCGCTCTGAAAAAGTTGCAACCGCTCCATTTTCAAAAGCTGTTTCAATAAAGTCATGTCCATCACGCGCACCCTTTAGAGGTAAGAACAAATCGCCTTTTTCAATCTTGCGACTGTCAAATTCAATTTGTCTCAGAGGAACGTCATCAAACTCCGAAATAGTGTTCTTTGCGCCAACAACTTTGGCGACTTCATGTAAATTAAGTTTCATTTTTTATTATCTCCATTATAAAAAGAGCCTTTTGGCTCCTCTTATTATATCACAAAATAAAGTGCTCTCAAGCATTTTCCTTATGGACCTTAGAATGATTCTTCCACCATGAAGATAAAATTGAACCAGAAATATTATGCCAAATTGAAAAAATTGTTGAAGGAATAGCTGCTTGCGGAACAAAATACTTCATTGCTAAAGTTGCACCTAAACTTGAGTCCTGCATTCCCACCTCAAATGTAATAGCTTTTTGTTGTGGCTCTTTCAAATGAAGAAGTTTTGAAAAGGCAAAACCAAGACCATAACCACTTAAATTATGTAACATAACAACCGGAATAACTAGCGCTGTTGCAGTCGTAAAAATATTAGCATGGTTAGCAGAAACAACAGCTCCAATAATCAAAAGAATCGCTACTTGCGAGATTAGAGGCATCAACTGAATAATGGTATTAATTTTTTTACCTAAAAGCGTATGAACTAACACCCCTAAAATGATTGGCACAACAACAATTCTTAAAGTTGAAAGAAAAAGGCTAACTGCTGGTACAGCAATAAATTGCCCTGCTAAAATCGATAACAATAAAGGAAGCATAATCGGTGCTAGAAGTGTTGAAAGAATTTCAATAGAAACATCCAAAGCAACATCTCCCCCTGATAAAAAAGCCATTACACTAGAAGATGTTCCACTAGGACAAGACCCAACTAAAATAACACCCGCTGCCGTTGCTCCTGTTAAATGAAAAATATGACATAAAAGCCAAGCTAGACTCGGCATAATAATATAATGTGCCACTGTACCTAAAACAACAGGAATTGGACGTTTAGAAATACGAATAAAATCTTCAGTCTTCAGTGTCAGTCCCATTCCAAAAAGAATAACTCCCAATAGATACGATGTATTAGGGATAACCCAGATACTGGTCTGAGGTAAGAAATAATTAAAGAAAGCCCAAATAATGACAACTAAGGTGAACCATTTACTAAGTTGTCTTGAAAAATCAGTTAGTTTTTCCATCATTTTCTCCTTAACTAAAAAGCTTTTGATTTTTACAGCTTCATTATACGACTATTTTCAGAATTTTCAATCTTTTGCATAACCATTTTCATTTATTTTCCAAGTTACATTCTAAAGAATCTTTTTTGTGATACAATAAACCTGTAAGGGGCTAAAACCTTGCACAGAGTAGATGATTCGCGTCAAGTGTGTGTGAATGGGATGTCGTCACACAACGAAGCAATTCGCGCGGTGAATCGTTGCATCCGCTGTTATTTTTTAACAGCTCCAGTTTTCAAACGTAAAAAGGAGCAAAAAATGAAAAACATTTTTCAAACACCAAAACTCACATCAAAGCGCCTCGTGACCCTAGCTATGCTAATTGCACTGGCATTCATTGTTGGAAAATTTTCTATTCCAGTCATTCCAGAACAGTTGGTCGTAAGCTTTACTTTCATTGTCAATGTTATTATCGGAATGGTTGCTGGTCCTATTTGGGGATTTATTAGTTTTGCCATTCTTGATGTCGTTGATAATCTCTTAAGCGGTCAAGGAAACTTTATTATCTGGTGGACTTTGATGGAAGCTGTTCAAGGATTTTTTTATGGACTTTTCTTCTATGGAAAAGAGCTCAAATGGTCAAATAAAAAAGATTGGCTTCACGTCACTCTGGCAGTACTTGTTACCATGCTGATTAGTACTTTTATCTTCACACCACTGCTTGTTCAGATTTATTTTCACGTTCCATTTTGGGCACAATATCTAGCAGGTCGCTGGTTAAAAATCTTTGAAATTCCAATTCGTATTATCGTCATCATGCTTGTTGTTCCAAGGTTGCAGCGCATCCCTGAACTACGCAAGCTTGCTAATTTATAAATCAAAAACCTCAGAGAGTTATCCCATCTCTGAGGTATTTTTTTTGCAGCAAAAAAGCACCTAACGGTGCTTTTCATTTTTAAATCAAATGGCTTTCGCGTTTTTCAAACATCTCTTTAGCCAGCTCAACCAATTTTTCAATCAAATCTGAGTAAGCAAGTCCCATGTTTTCCCAAAGAAGTGGATACATTGACCATTGTGTGAAACCAGGCATTGTGTTCAATTCATTAAGGTAAACATGACCATCTTCTGTCAAGAAGAAATCACAACGTGACAAACCACAGCCACCGATAGCACGAAAAGCTGTTGTTGCATAGCCACGCATTTCTTCCATAATGTCGCTATCAATATGAGCTGGAATATCCATAGTAATTTTGTTATCGATGTATTTAGCATCGTAATCGTAGAAAGCAACGTCTTTAACAACTTCACCAGGAAGCGTTGTTTTCACGTCAGCATTTCCCAAAATTCCAACTTCGATTTCTCGAGCGTTAACACCAGTTTCGATAAGAATACGGCTATCATATTTAAGAGCAAAGTCAATAGCTGAGCGAAGTGCTGCTTCGTCCTCAGCTTTTGAGATACCTACTGAAGAACCCATGTTAGCTGGTTTAACAAAGACAGGGTATGTCAATTTGTCATTTACTTCTGCTACGGCTGCATCAAAATCAGAGCCTTCAACATAAGTCACGTAAGGAACAAGTGGAACTCCTGCAGATTCAAGGACATGTTTTGTTGATATTTTGTCCATTGCAACACTTGATGACAAAATGTTAGTTCCAACATAAGGCATTTTAAGAACTTCAAGGAAGCCTTGGACAGAACCGTCTTCACCCATTGGTCCGTGAAGAACTGGGAATACTACTGCGCCAGGTTCATAAATATCACTTGGTTTAATTTTTTGACTTTCAACAACAGTATCGTTAGTCATCAATTTTTCATCATCAGCTGGTTTACTTGAAAATTCTTGTGTTTTGATAAAATCACCAGATTTTGTGATGAAGTAAGTTTTCACAAAGAATTTATCATAATTAATCGCACGCATGACGCTTTCAGCTGATAAAACAGATACTTCACGTTCCGCAGAACGTCCACCATAAAGTAAAACAAGCGTTTCTTTTGCCATAAACTTTAATTACCTGAACAGAAAAAAGGTACCAAGTTTTAATATACTTAATAACATTTTTCATCGAACCAAGAAGCCTCACAAAATAAGCCAAATCTCAGTTCAAGTTCAATTCCTTTTCTATTACAATTTCCTAATTATCATACCACAAAAGAAGCCGCCTTTCAAACAAGATTGGGCATTAGATGGAAGAAAAGATGACAAAGAAAAGAAAGAAATTTTTTAGTCATAAGGAAAATAATGTTCAGTTTTTGATTGAAACTCCGAAAGTTTGATAATCTTTTTATCTTCATCAAAATCTGCTATGGTTACACCATCAAAATTATCTATACCTCCTTCATAACAACATTTAAAATACCACTCAACTACTATTGATTTATCATTTTCAATAATACGTTTTATTGTCCACTCCAAAACTTTTCCTTTATTATTCCAATTTTCAAACCAAGTTATAATCTGTGATAACCCATGATACTCTGGTCCATAACTTTCAGAATACACCGCTTGTTCTGCAAAAACATCTTTAAGTACCTCAGCATCATTATCTAGCCAAGACTGAAAATATGCCATTATAATCTCTTTCATAAAGTACGCTCCAATTGTATTGATTGTTTTACTTTATTGTATAACGACTATCCAATAAGTTCAATAACAAGCAAAAAAGCAGCTTTTCGCTGCTTTTCTCGTATCCTACAATTCTGTTCGGTTTTCGATGGCACGAAGTAGGGTAATTTCATCGGCATATTCGATATCTGAACCTACCGCTAATCCACGCGCCAAGCGTGTTACTTTGATTCCTGCAGGTTTTAGGACACGTGAGATATACATAGATGTTGCTTCACCATCTGCGGTAGCGTTGGTTGCAATAATAACCTCACTAACCTCACTATCCATTAAACGTGTAATCAATGACTTCAAATTAATATCATCAGGACCGACACCATTCATCGGTGAAATAAGCCCGTGTAAGACATGATAAAGTCCGTGATATTCTTGGATTTTTTCCATAGCTGAGACATCTTTTGAATCCTCAACCACCAAAATCACTGAACGATCACGTGTCTGATCATTACAAATTTGGCAAGGATCTTCATCAGTCAAATTCCCGCACACTGAACAATAAGTTAATTCTCGTTTTGCAGCCAACAAGTTTTTAGCAAATTCATTCACGTCTTCATCAGACATACCAATCGTGTAAAAGGCCAAACGTGTCGCCGTTTTAATCCCTATTCCTGGTAACTTTGTAAAACTATCAATTAGCTTTGCAATCGGTGTTGGATAAAGCATTTTTTCTCCTTTCTTCTGATAAAGTCACGAGCCGACCTTCGCCGACTCGAACTTCTTTTTTATTTATTAGCGTATGTTGACATGTACAAGTTAATAATGTCGCGCGCAATTAATTGGTTAGGGTGATTATCATCACTTGTCAAGTGAGGGATGATAACCGCAACCGCTATTTTAGAATCATCATTTTTTGAGTAATCGTAAGCAAGAACACTCAAGTTAACTGTTGTCACTGCATTACCATTGGCGTCAATAGCATAAGTTTCGGCAGTACCTGTTTTACCAGCGATAGTGACATTTCCACGCATGTGAGTACCAGTAGCATAACCACTTGTACTATTTACCACTTGATAGAAACCTTGTTGAAGAAGAGCCATTTCATCGCTTGAAATATTAACTTTGTTTAAAACATTAGTATCAATCGTTTTAGACAAGTTGCCAAGTCCTGTTGTGCCATCATTATCATAAACACTATCGACAATGTGTGGCGCAACACGGTTACCACCATTTGCGACTGTTGCAGCATACTGAGCAAGTTGCATTGGTGTGTAAGAATCGTACTGACCGAAGGCTTCTGTTAAGACATTACCAGGGCTGTAATCTTCTGAGAGGTAACCAGTCGTTGTTTCTGGCAAATCCATTCCAGTGCTTGTTCCTAAACCATATTCGGCATAGGTAGCACGCAGTTCTTCCATAGCTTCTTTTGTTCCAGTTGTGGCAAGTGCCATTCCAGAATAATATTCTTGCCCCATCATTTTAAGTGCTACTTGAACCATGTAAGTATTTGAAGAGTACTCAAGGGCTTGAACAGCTGTGATATTCGTTGCCCCACTACCTGTGAACCACGATTTAATGGCTGGAGAGCCAGCAAGATTGATTGACTGGTCGGCAATGACTTGGTTACCAGAAATCGCATTATTTTCCCAACCTGAACTGATAGTTGCAGCTTTGACAACTGACCCTGGAACAAAGAGGTCATTAATTGTTCCAAGAGCGTCTAGAGTTGTTGTTGATGAACCAGTTTCATGTGACAAACCTGCCATGGCTAAAATAGCACCTGTCTTAGGATTCAAAGCCACCGCATAAGCCCCTTCAGAATAAGTAGCAAAACCAGCAGCGATTGAGGCTCCGTAATACTGATTCAAAATATTTTCAACACCTGATTGGAAATCAGAGTTAACAGTCAACTTCAAATTCTTACCAGCTTTACCTTCGCTAGTAACATCATCTGCCACAACGTTACCATTCTTATCGGTAGTGATTTCACGAACTGTGTGTGTTCCTTGCAAATCATCTTCATAAGCTTTTTCAAGATAAGATGTTCCGACACGGTCATTCATTGAATAACCTTTAGCAAGATACTCTTCTGCTTCTTCAGCTGGTAAACCAGATTGTTTTGAAGAAACTGTACCAATAAGGGTTGATAGAGAACCTGTTGATGTTTGACGATCCCAATCAGTCGCAATTGAAATACCTGATAATTTTGAACGATTAGCTGTGATATAAGCAATTTGCTCATCTGTCAAATCACCAGTCGTCAAGTTAACCGTACTGAAAGTTGAGGCAGCATTCATCTGACTGAAAATGTACACCAACTTCAATTCGTCTTCTGAATAATTAATCTCATCATCCGTTACAGCCTTGACAGCATTGGCATAAACTTTTGATTCTGTTAAGTTATTACCATAATTATCATATTTTTGATTATTTGGAAGACTCTTGACTATCTTAGCATAAGTGTCTGAATCAGCTAAATAATAATCCTTTTTCTGACGTGTTGTAACATTTGTTTCTGTAAAATCAACCAAGGTCGATAGCGTTTTTGCCAAGTTTTTCATTTCCTCAGCAGTGATGGTATTACTACGTGTGAAAGCAACGACTTGTTTAACATTATTTGATACTAATAGATTGCCTGCGGCATCAAAAATTTGACCACGAGGACTTGAGGACGTTACCTTGTAGGTAGTTGATGAATTTAACTTATCATCGTAAAAAGATTTATTTAAAATTTGCATCTGTGCCAATCTTAAAATAATAATTGAAAATAAGACGACGATAACTGCAAAAATCAAATAAATACGTTTTGTAATACTGGTTGTTTTTTTGGCAATTTTGATTTTGCTCAATCTCTTCTTAACTGACATTCTTTCCTCACAATTAAAAGCTTCGTTTTATATTTTATCACAATTTACTTAAAAGAGAGTGACACAAAATGTAAAACTTTTCACTTTTTTACATCCCCACTTTTCAAGAAAAAAAGCGCACCAAAAAAGGAGTGATTTAACACTCCTTTCACTCTATTTAGCATCAACTGAAAAATCAACGCCAACTTTATCACGTAAGAATTTCCAAAGGAAATACGCAATGTAAAAATCAATTGTTCCATGAACGAGAGAACCTAACCCAATCAAGCCTACCAAAGACCAAATATAAGCTGCTCCTGTATGTGCACCAGCTGTTAAAGCAAGAACAACGATGAATTCTGCTAAACCATGTAAAATATTTAAGAAAATAGCTAATCCAAATGTCAAAACTGGCTTTTCAAGCAGTGATGGACGTTTTTTAATCATGACAGCACCAACGACTGCAAATAACAAATGCGATACAGCTCGCAAAACGATGACAATTGGAAAACCAGCTAACAAGAAACCTAGACTTGTTCCCAAAGCGACTAAAACAGCCACTTGTGGTGAAATGAACATAGCCATAAAGACTGGCACATGACTAGCTAGTGTAAATGAAGCTGGACCGATGACAACCTTAACCGGCATAACCATAGGAATTAAAATCCCAAAGGCAACTAAAATAGCTGTAAAAGCAAGAGACTTAGTTTGATGACGTCTCATATGACAACTCCTTTTATATATGATAATACCTGAATGATCCCCAATTATCACTCAGGTATGACGATAGCTTTAATCAATTAACTAACAAGCAATACACACGTTTTTTTGAAAGTAGCTAACTGACCTAGCCTATTATAAAGAAAAAAAGAACAGGTGTCAAGACACCTGTAGCTGTTTTAATTTGATTTCAAAAGCAAGCCCTTATCAGACAAGTCAGATTTGATTTCTTCAAATTCATCTTTTGAATGACATGACAAGGTATGTGTATGAATACCATCCGTTAAAGATGAAAGGAGTGTAGCATTTGAATGTTCAACCTTCTCCATAAAGTTATCAATATCTTCCTGACTTTTGATATTAAGAGGTGCTGTCAGCATCCCATAAATTGGATGTTCAACTTCCACATCAACCATAATGCCACCTTTTGAGATGACACTCTCCAATTCTTCTTTAGTATGCTCTGGACCGTGTTGACAAGCAATTTTCCCGATAAACTGGTGTGAGTAAAGTGCCTGAGATAAGACATAACCTCGTGGCGTAGAAATGACATCATGATTAGCTGCTCTCAACAAAGCCACATCTCCTACAATAATTTGGCGACTCACACCAAGTTGACCTGCTAAAACACTTGCTGAAATGGGAACTTGCGTCTGACTCAAAATATCAATAATTTTTTGACGGCGTTCTGCTGCTTTCATAAAAGCCCCCTTTACAAAATATAATACTTACTACTAATCATACCACAAATTGAACGAAAACAGAATTTCTCCGAACTCTTAACAAAAAGGGTAACAAATTCAAAAAAAGCACCCTAGGAACTAGCCTAGAATGCTTTTATATCAAGGGTTTTACGCCTTATAATCTCTTATCAGATTATTTACCCAAGAAGTATTCGTCAGTAACGTTCAATTTTTCGTCAAATTCGAATACAAGTGGTGGGAAGTTAGGGATTTCAACATCCATAATTTCGTCATCTGACAATTGTTTGATGTGTTTTACAAGAGCGCGGATTGAGTTACCGTGAGCACCTACAAAGACGTTTTTACCATCTTTAAGAGCTGGAGCGATTTTATCTTCCCAGAATGGAAGGGCACGTTCCAAAGTAACTTTCAAGTTTTCTGCATCTGGAACAACTTTGTCATCAAGGTTAGCGTAACGACGGTCAGTGTGTGCTGAGTATTGATCGTCTTTAGCCATAGCTGGTGGCAATACATCGTATGAACGACGCCAGATGTGAACTTGTTCGTCACCCCATTTTTCAGCAGCTTCAGCTTTGTTTTGACCAGTCAAACCACCGTAGTGACGTTCGTTCAAGCGCCATGATTTTTCAACTGGAACCCAAAGTTGGTCAGAAGCTTCAAGAGCAAGGTTAGTTGTTTTGATAGCACGTTTAAGAACTGAAGTGAAAGCAACATCGAATTCGATTCCTGCTTCTTTGATCAATTTACCAGCTTCAGTAGCTTGTTTAGTTCCTTCTTCTGTAAGGTCAACGTCAGCCCAACCAGTGAAAAGGTTAGCTTTGTTCCATTCAGATTGACCGTGGCGTGCAAACACTAATTTTACCATTAGATAAAGTCTCCTTTAAAATAGTCCAAAGGCTATAAATACACAGCGAAAAATAGATCTTAACCCTTACCAAGATGGCAAATCATTAAACTATTTTTGGCTCAGCATTTTAACCAATTATTATTACGACAAAAGTCGTTTACTCTTACTATTCTACCCAAAAAGCTCTAAAAAAGCTAGTATAATTGCTAATTTTCTGTAAAAGACTCTGCCATTACCAACCGTTTATTCTCATTTTTTTCAAAATAAAAAAATGGCATGACCAGCAATCGATTCTCAAAAAGAGTGATTCAATTGCGGTCATACCCCCCCACTTTCTAACGAAAATGGTAGCTTTCTATATGATTAAAGCTATTATAGTTCAAAAAATTTTCTATGTCAATTTCATTGTTCGCATGGCATTCAAGGTCGCAAGTACTGTCACACCAACGTCAGCAAAGATGGCTAGCCACATATTAGCTAAGCCTAAACTAGCGAGTATCAAGACTAAAACTTTGATACCGATTGAGAAAATAATATTTTCTCTAGCGATAGTGATTGTCTGACGTGCAATCTTGATAGCCTGCGCAATTTTTGACAAACGGTCATTCATAACCACAACATCTGCTGCTTCAATAGCCACATCACTACCAAGTCCGCCCATGGCGATACCGACATCAGCTCTAGCTAATACAGGAGCATCATTAATCCCATCACCAACAAATCCGACTGTGGCACGAGGAGATTTTTTCTCCAAATAACCTTCCAGTTCACTGACCTTATCAGCTGGCAATAGCTCCGCTTTGTAATCTGTCATAGACAAGTCACCAGCAATTTTTTCAGCTACTTCATGACGGTCTCCTGTTAACATGACAAGATTTTTCACACCAGCTTTTTTAAGTTGTTCCAGAGCTTCCTTGGTATCTGATTTAATACAATCTGAAATAACGATATGACCAGCATAAGCACCATCAATAGCCACATGAACAATCGTTCCGACTTTATGGCAAGGTTTCCATTTAGCTCCTAAGCTATCCATAAATTTAGTATTTCCGACAGCCACATCATGACCGTTTACCTTAGCACTAATACCGTAACCAGATTTTTCAGTCACATCTGTAATCGAACAATCATCTGCTTCTTTTTCATAAGCTTCACGAAGTGATTGAGCAATCGGGTGACTTGAAAAACGTTCTACGTGACTAGCTAAATGTAGTAAATGCTCTTTCTTAATATCATCTGAATGAAGAGCCGTTACCTCAAAAACACCTTCTGTCAAAGTCCCTGTTTTATCAAAAAGCAACGTTTCAAGTGAAGCTAAACTTTCAAGATAGTTTGAGCCTTTAATGAGAACACCAGCTTTTGAGCTTGCTCCCAAACCGCCAAAAAAGCTAAGCGGAATAGAAATGACCAAAGCACATGGACAAGAAATAACAAGGAAAGTAAGCGCACGGCTCAGCCACTCTGGAAAATTCCCTACAAAATCACCTGAAAATACTGGCGGTAAGAAAGCTAAAATCAAAGCAGCAATAACTACCGTTGGCGTGTAAACTTCTGCAAACTTAGTCATAAAACGTTCACTCTTTGATTTATTAGCTGTCGAATTTTCAAGCAAATCTAAAATCTTACTCAAAGTTGAATCTTCAACACGATGCAAAACTTTAACACGAATCACACCAGTCATGTTAATCATCCCTGAGAGAACTTGGTCACCAACCTGAACACTTTGTGGTAAACTTTCTCCTGTCAAAGCTGCTGTGTCAACTGAAGACTCACCAGAAACCAAGATACCATCAATCGCAACCTTCTCCCCAGGTTGAATCACAATCACTTGGCCTTCTTGTAAGTCTTTCGGATCAACATCAACCGTTTGACCACCTTCTTCCAAATGAACAAGGCTAGGTCTCAAATCTAGCAATTCTGAGATTGATTTTTCACTGCTACCTTCAGCAATATGCTCAAAAAATTCACCAACTTGGTAGAAAATCATTACAAATACAGCTTCAGCAAATTCAGCCTCACCAGTCATAAAACTAAGAGCAAATGCTCCAAGTGTCGCTAGTGACATCAAAAAATGTTCACTAAAGACTTTCCCTTGACTTATTTTTACCAAAGCTTTTTTCAAAACATCATAACCAGCCATTAAAAATGGAATGGCATATAAAAAAGCTTGAGCTACTAAGCCCAGATGGTTCGAGCGAACCACAAGGAAAACGACAAGAAAAACTAGCGCTGCTAGCAAGATGCGAGCGAGCTTCTTTTTATGTTTATGTGACATGATTAATCCTCCTGATAATGCTCTACAACAGACTCCAAAACTTGGCTAATATGCTTATCAGCAAGGGCATAAATCTGATTTTTTCCTTCGCGTCGAACAGAAACAATCTTGAGATTTTTTAGCATAGTCAACTGATGTGAAATCGCTGATGGCGTCATCTCTAAAATTTCTGCTAATTCACTAGATTTTAATTCTCCCTTGCTTAAACAAGAAATAATTTGCAAACGCGTCGTGTTTCCCAAAGCCTTAAAAAAGCTGGAAACATCCGTTAGCAAATCACCTTTTAGCAACTTTTGTGATTCATTAGTCTCAATCATCTTAATTATCTCCAATATCTTTTATAAAACATTTGAACAATTACTCAAATGTTCTACTGTAATCACTATATCACTTTCACAAAAACTATGCAAGCATGAACTAACTTTGTTTAATTCGAGAGGTATTTTTCATTTTTTCAGTCTATTAACAAGATAAAAAACACAAAAAGCGCCCTAAACAAAGCAAAATCTTTCTATTTTTTATAAAAATATCAGAAATGTTCGGAAAAAGACTTGCTTTCAGGTTACTGAAATAGTAAAATGTTTCTTGTAATATCAGAAAATTCACTATTGTGTGATAATAGATTTTTGGAGGACTTTATGGTTTCAACTGCAACAAAAATTGGAGCTTTCGATTTTGACAACTGCTTGATGAACGCTGCTGGCGTTTATTGTATGACTCGAGAAGAATTAGCTGAAATTGAGGCTTCTGCTGCAGGCTCTTTCGTCACAAAAACTGGAACATTGGCTGCGCGTCCAGGAAATCCCGAACCGCGTTACGCTGATACAGCTCTTGGTTCAATCAATTCTATGGGACTGCCAAACAATGGTTTCCAATATTATCTTGACTACGTTACTGAACTCCAAAACACACCAAATAGTAAAAATCACTTCTTGTCACTTGTTGGTATGTCTGAAGAAGAAACACATACTATCTTAAAAACAGTTCAAGAGTCTGACTACCAAGGACTTGTAGAATTAAACCTTTCTTGTCCAAATGTCCCTGGTAAGCCACAAATCGCTTATGATTTTGAAACAACTGAACGAATTTTAAAAGATATCTTCACATACTTTACAAAACCTCTTGGAGTTAAATTGCCTCCATATTTTGACATTGCGCACTTTGACCGTGCAGCAGCTATCTTCAATCAATTTCCACTAACTTTCGTTAACTGCATCAACTCAGTCGGGAATGGTTTGGTGGTTGACGATGAAACTGTTGTTATCAAACCTAAAAATGGTTTTGGTGGCATCGGTGGCGATTATGTAAAACCAACTGCTCTTGCCAATGTCCATGCCTTTTACAAACGCCTAAATCCTTCTATCCAAATCATCGGTACTGGTGGGGTCAAATCAGGTCGTGACGCTTTTGAACACATCTTGTGTGGTGCAAGTATGGTTCAACTAGGAACAATTCTTCACCAAGAAGGTCCTGCTGCCTTTGCCCGCATCACAGAAGAACTTAAAGCTATCATGGAAGAAAAAGGTTATGAAAACCTAGAAGACTTCCGTGGCAAATTGAAATATATCGACTAATAAAAAAATAAAAAGAGCAAGGACATGTTGTCCTCACTCTTTTTAGGATTTGCCACCTCCTACAGTTGACATAGAAGCTCTTCTCATAAGAGAAAAGAGTTCCTAATTGATTAATTATTACGCATTAAGTTCAAAATTGGTTTTTTGATAAGTAGCAACAATGCACCAATACCAAGACATACAAGTCCTAAGATACCGAAGAATGCTACTTCGGTGTCTTTAGTAAAGTATGGTGTAATCAAAGCATTCACTGCTTGTGAAGTTGAGTCTGCCAAGAACCAAAGTGCAACCATTTGTGATTGGAATGCAAGTGGTGCAAGTCTAGTTGAAACAGATAGACCTACTGGAGAAACTAACAACTCACCAGCCATTTGAACGGCAAACATTACTACCAACCAGATAAAGCTCACACGGTTGTTTGTTCCATACAACATACCTGGCAAAGCCATGATCATGTATGACACACCAGTTAACAACAATCCTAATCCAAATTTTGTAACCGCTGATGGTTGACGTTCACCCATTTTGTTCCAAATCCAAACAAATAATGGTGTCAAAATAACGATGAACAATGGATTAAGCAATTGATACCATGAAGGGTCAATGTAAAGGTTAATACCAAAGATTGTTGGATGCAAGTTTGTACGAGTTTCACCCCAGACAGCAATAACTGTCGCACTTTGTTCTTCAACTAACCAGAAAACGATAGAAGACAAGAACAATGGAAGGTAAGCCAACAATTGCTTACGTTCTGTACTTGAAACTTTTTTAGATGCGAACATCAAGATAAAGTAGATAAATGGGATGAAGATACCAGCCATTGATAGAATATTGATGACGTTATCAACGAATTTAGCTGGGCTTGCTTGGTAAAGTAATGTTCCAGCAACAGCTAAGATAACAAAACCAATAACTGATTTGATTGCTAACCCTTTTTTCTCTGCTGTCGTTAATGGATTGGAAGGTTTGTTTCCAATTTCTGGGAATTGCTTCATTCGTCCATACCAATAAACAAATAGAGCAAATACCATACCAATAGCGGCAAGAGAGAAACCTAAGTGATAGTTGATACTTTGTCCAACTGTTCCTACTACGATAGGAGCAAGCAATGAACCGATATTGATACCGATAACAAAGATATTGAAACCTGTGTCACGACGAGGATCGTCTGGTTCATATAAGTGACCAACCATATTTGAAATGTTTGGTTTCAACATCCCTGTTCCCAAGATAATCAAGAATAGTGAGATGAAAAGAGACGTCAAGCCAAACGGAAGAGCTAAAACAACGTGCCCTAGGGTAATAAGAATACCACCGATAAAGATTGTTTGAGATGCGCCAAGGACGCGGTCTGCAAACCATCCACCAATAATACCAGAAAGGTATACAAGAGCTCCATAGATACTTACAATAGCCATTGCTTGTGGCTTAGGAAGTCCTAACCCTGCGTTAGCTGAAGTAACAGATGCGTACAAATAGTAAATTAAGATTGCACGCATTCCATAATACGAGAATCGTTCCCAAAGCTCTGTTTGGAATAAAGTAAACAAAGCCTTAGGCTGTCCAAAAAATGTTTTTTCTTTATTTTTTTCCATACAATCCATTATATAGATTTTTTTTAATTTGGGCAATAGAAATTTTATTTAAAATATTAAGTAAATTCTTGAAAATAGATATAATCACAGCAAATTCCTCTCAAAATCAACATCTTTTTCAAATGACTTGCTCAAAAAAATAGCGCCACAAAGGCGCTATTTTTGGGCTTTTAAAGAGGCTGAGTCAAAAATACTCAGCCTCTCAATTTATAAAATTGTAATAAATATACGCATTTCAACAATTTGGAAATAAATTTTTGAAAATGACTGTCAAAAATATGCCAGCTTTAAGTGACTTAGTTTTCTTTGCAAGTTAGATTTCCTGTTTTAGACAATTTTTAATTATTAATGCGAGCACTCACTGCTGACTTAGCCATAATACACTTAGAAATCAGCTCTCACCCCAACTTCCTTATTCTTTACCAATTATCCCAAAAATCACTGTCGTCTTCGTCTGGGCTTGTTTTATCGTCTTCTTCTGCTTGATCTTGAATGATGATATTTCCATTTTCATCAACTTTTGGTTTCATGGCAAGTCCCACCATAATCAACATCACTGCCTTAAAAAGTGAAAAAGCACCTAAAAAAATAACAACTAACAAAAGTGTTTTATCCATGATTCAACTCTTTCTTTGCATTTATCACACGTAAATTCACGATATTTCTATGTTCGATTATAACATAAAAGCATGGATTACTTTGACTTATTACTGTAAAACTTTTCCTCTTTACAAGAAAAAAAGAGCCTTGCCAGACTCAACAACAGTTGATATGACAAGGTTCTTTTCTATGTAATTATTTTACAGCGTCTTTAAGTGCTTTACCAGCTTTGAATGCAGGTACTTTTGAAGCTGCAATTTCAATTTCTTCACCAGTTTGTGGGTTACGACCTTTACGAGCTGCGCGTTCGCGAACTTCAAAGTTACCAAAACCGATTAATTGAACTTTTTCGCCTTCAGAAAGGAAGCTTTCGATTGCTGAGAATACTGCATCTACAGCTGCTGCTGAATCTTTTTTAGTAAGCTCAGTTGCTTCTGCAACTTTAGCGATTAAATCTTGTTTGTTAGCCATTTAACAAATCCTCCAATTAATTTCTAAGCGTTAACACTTTAACAAAGTCTATGATACCCAAAAAAAGGCTTAAGGTCAAGTATTAAACGTTTAATTAGCTGTTTTTCTTGTAAATATCAAAGTTAAATTGATCGCCTACAAGATCGATTGTTGTCGCTTTCAAAAAGATGCCAGCATCGTTTTTTATGTTCTGAATATTGATATTAATAACAGACTCTTTTGGCAAAACTTCCACAAAATTTGGAAGGTCAACACTTGATTTTAAGTACTTCAAAACTTCTGATTCTGGCAATGTTAGTGTCCCAACTGAAAATGAAGTGATTTTTAGCTGAATAGCACCTGATTCTAGGCGACTTGGTTGGAAATAAATGTAAAGTGGTACTTCATAACCTAAAAAAGTGTAAGTTCCTTCAAACAAAATCGCTGATGAAGTTGCGTAAACATTGTAAGATGAATTTTTCGTTTGGTAATCTTTCAAATATGAGGCAACTGTGTCATTCAATTGCTCACGTGTCGTTGAGACCGTCCCAACTTTGACACTTTTAGATTTTTTTGAAGTAATTATTTGTGCTGCTGGTTCTCTGACTTGGATTAAGCGGCTAGCAATCACTCCCACAAAAGCCACATTAATAGCTAAAATGAGAAGGCACGCCCACTTCCACCAGTTAGTCTTTGTTCCATTCGTTTTTAGTTTCATTGATTTTCTCCATTGTTACGTCTGACATAATTTGATAGCCAATATTATTCGGGTGGAAATGGTCACCGCTAAACAGCGCATCGTTGATAACCGTTGTTTGGTCACCAGATGTTGACACAATTCCTTCTTGACCATCAATTCCTTTATAAAGTTGATCATTGATTGGAACGAAGTAAACATGACGGTACTCTTTTGTCACGCTCTCAGTAGCATCATTCCAATCATTGATGATTTCTTGCATCTCCGTCATTTCAGGGAAATTCAAGTAAAACGGATTATAAATCCCCAAAATATAAATTGGCAAATCTTCATTTTCTGAGCGAGCTAGCTCAATAATCTGACGTAGCCGTTTTTGATAAGACTTGGCAGGCTTTTTAAAGGTTGCCACAGATAATTTCGTCAAATGCTTACGAATGACGGCCATGACATCATTTCCCCCAACGGTTAGGGTCATCATATCCGCTTTGGCTAAGGAATTTTGGATGTCTTGCTTGTCTTTCATTCGCGTCAAAATCTGATTGCTAGTATTTCCTGAAACACCGTAGTTATCATGTGTGACTTGATAATGATAAGCATCTGTTAAACTTTGGGACAGAATTGGGACAAAACCACCTTGATTAGTTGTATCGCCAATCCCTTCGGTCAAGGAATCACCAATAGCCACATAACGAAATGACTTTGTTTTCTGAGCTAAGAAATCCTTTTTGGTTAATTCTTGATCTGATTTTGGAATCAAAATATTAAAAACGGCGATAAACAGAAGAAGGCTTGCTAAAAAGAAAGCAAACCCAGTTAAAAAATTCTTTTTCTTATTCATAGCGTACCATAACCGCAAAAGCGTCTTCACCAGTGTGCGTTTGAATGATTGAACCAGTTTCTAAAACAGCAATTGGAGCACCTAAAACTTGCAGCTTTTCTTTAAAGCCATTTGCCATATCAGCCGTTCCACAGTATGAAATGCCGATTTCAGCGACTTTTTTGCCAGATGTTTGTGCATGCTCAATAAAGCTATCAAGCCATTTGTTAAATGTTTTAACACCACGACCTTTGATAACTGTGTTCAATTCGCAATCAATCATTTCCATAACCACTCGAATGTTAAGTAGTGAGCTAAGAAGACCAGTAACGCGTCCAATACGTCCACCCTTAACCAGATTTTCAAGAGTTGAAACACCAATGTAAAGTTCTGATTTTTGGCGAACTTCTTCAACTTTTGCAAGAACTTCTTCCAAGCTTGCACCTTCCTGAGCTAATTTGGCAGCTTGCACCACTTGGAATTTTTGACATTGGTCTGTAAATGTTGAATCGATAACCGTTACGTCCGCTCCAGCAAGATTAGCCCCTTGACGAGCTGCTTCAACAGTTCCTGAAAGTGTATGCGTGATGTGAATTGAAACAATGTGCTCAGCACCATTTTTCATCAAATTTTCGTAAACTTCTGCAAACACACCAACTGGGGGTTGACTTGTCTTAGGCAGTTCTTTGCTATTGCGCATCATGTTAAGGAATTTACCTTCCTCTTTCATGTCGTTATCAGAATAAACAACACCATCAATCATAACTGACAATGGCACAACTGTAATATCATATTTTTCAACTAATTCTGGTTCAATCGTTAAAGATGAATCTGTAACAATTTTAATTTTACTCATTTTTTATCCTATCATACTTTCAAAACTTTATATCAAAATTTTATCCTAACAATCATTATACCAAATTTTTAGCAGTTGGGGGACATTTTATCAGGATGGTGTCTAGAAGACAAAAAAAGAAGCCCTGGGGCTCCTATTTTATTTCTTTAGCAATTCACGCGCTTGTTCACGTGCCATTTCCGTAATATCACTACCAGCAAGCATTTTAGCAATTTCTTCCACACGCTCTTCTTCACTTAACAAACGCACCGTTGAAACTGTTGTGTTTTCATCGCTACGTTTTTCAATAAAGAATTGATAATCCGCAATCGCAATCACTTGTGGTAAGTGTGAAATCGCCAAAACTTGCCCATGACTACCAATTTTATAGATTTTCTGTGCAATAGCTTGAGCTACACGTCCAGAAACACCTGTATCAACCTCATCAAAGACAATACTTGTCTTGTCTTCTTTACGTGAAAAGGCAGATTTTATAGCCAACATTAAACGTGAAATTTCACCACCAGAGGCTACCTTAACCAAAGGCTTGAAACCTTCACCAGGGTTAGTTGAAATGTAAAATTCAATAGCTTCATTCCCATCACGATTGAATTTTCCCTTGCTAAATTGCACTTGAAAATCAGCCTTTTCCATGTACAAATCAGCCAGTTCTTGCTTGATTTCAGCTTCTAAATCTTTGGCAAGTTTGTGACGTTCTTGAGCAAGTTCATCTGCAGCTAAAATTAATTCTTTTTCCAGATGTTTAAGCTCTTTTTCCATATCATCAGATGACTCATCATTGCCAGTCAAAAGATTGTATTCTTTGGTGATATTTTCGTAATAATCTAAAACATCATCAACACTGCCACCGTATTTACGGGTAATGCTGTAAATCACTTCTAAACGAGCTTCAATTTGTTGAAGACTACCAGCATCAAAATCAAGCTCATCAATAACATCACCTAAGTGCTTAGTCACTTCTTCTAAAATATAATAAGCTTCAGAAACATTTGATGACATATCTTTGTAATCCGCATCGAATTCTTCCAAGGTCATCAAGTTGTTCATAGCTGAACGAATGTTTGACAAGCTTGAAAACTCTTCATCATCAAGCATGACATAAGCATTTGTCAAAGTATCTGCAATATGCTTGTGATTAAGCAATTTATCACGTTTTTGATTTAAGGTTTGGTCTTCACCTGATTTTAGGGCAGCTGCTTCAATCTCTGCAATTTGAAATTCCAGCATTTCAATACGCGCTTTGTGCTCTTGCTCATTTTTTTGCTTGGTTAAAACACGTTTACGCAAGCGGCGATAACGTTCAAAAAGGTCTTGGTAGTGTTTCTTGACCGAAGCAAATTGGCTATCCCCAAATTCATCCAGCATACGAATGTGCATGTTTGGTTTCATTAATTCTTCTTGGTCATGTTGCCCATGAATATCAACCAAATATTGACCAACAGCACGAAGCGTTGTCAGGTTAACCATTTGTCCATTAATCCTACCAATCGAACGACCATTTTGCAAAATTTCACGACGAATAATTAATTCTTCCGTAACTTCAATGCCGTTTTCTTCCAGAATTTGCGTGAGCGCAGCATTTTCACCAACTGAAAACAGACCTTCAATTTCAGCTTTATTTGCCCCGTGACGGATGACATCAAGACTCGCACGCGCACCAAGCATGAGATTCATGGCGTCGATAATAATAGACTTCCCTGCACCAGTTTCACCCGTCAAAACGGTCATGCCATTTTCAAAAGTCAATGAGATTTCTTCAATGATGGCAAAATTTTTAATGGAAATTTCTAAAAGCATAGAACGACCTTTCTTATTTGTGGTCTGTCATCCATTTACGAACTTCTTGGCGAATGGCTGCAGCATCTTCTGCTGTTTTTGCGACCACTAACAAACTATCATCATCAGCAATAACGCTAAAAAGACTATCTTTGAAATCTTCCAACAAGAAACGTTTGATTAAGCGGCTGTTTCCTGGAATGACATCAAGATTAATCATGTTTTCAAGACCTGCAGTTTCCTCTGAAACTGCAAGGACAGTGCTTTTAATTGGAACAGACACTTGTCCAACTTTTTTAGTTTTATCTTTTGAAAGGCCATAAATGTATGGTCCATCAACTGACGGCACTTTGATGATACCAATCTCATTCATATCACGAGAAATGGTAGCCTGTGTCAAAGTGAGTCCTTCAGCCTCAAGCAACTTTAGCAAATCATGCTGTGTTTCGACAGCATTTTCAGCAACAATCTTTTTAATTAATTCTAAACGTTCACTCTTTTTCATCTTTAAATTCCTTATGCGCTTTTTCAACAATTTCTGGAATCATAGCAGCAACTAAATTTTTCGCATCAGCTGATTTTTGCAAATGCGCCAAAAATTCAATATTACCATGTCCACCTTGGATAGGCGAGAAATCAAGCCCTTTAACTGTAAATCCGAAATCGACAGCAAAACTTGTCACAGTTTCCAAAACTTTTTGGTGCACAGCTTTGTCACGAATGATTCCATTTTTTCCGATTTGGTCACGTCCAGCTTCAAATTGTGGTTTGATAAGAGCTACTACTTGACCATCATCAGCCAAAATATTATGAAGTGCTGGCAAAATCAAATTCAGCGAAATAAAGCTGACATCGATACTAGCAAAAGTTGGTTGCCCTTCGGTAAAATCAGCTAATTCAGCATAGCGGAAATTATATTGTTCCATACTACGCACACGTTCGTCTTGACGTAGTTTCCAAACCAATTGGTTGGTTCCCACATCAACAGCATAAACCAATTTTGCACCATTTTGTAGCATCACGTCTGTGAAACCACCTGTTGAAGCACCAATATCAATCGTTGTTTGACCATCAACAGAAATCTCAAAAACTTGCAAAGCTTTTTCAAGTTTTAGTCCACCTCGGCTGACGTATTTTAATTTTTCACCCTTTAGTTTTAATTCTGTTGCATCATCAATTTTTTCACCTGGTTTGTCGTAGCGCTCGCCGTTAATAACATTGACCACTAGACCAGCCATTACTCCACGTTTTGCCTGCTCACGTGTCTCAAAAAGCCCTTGTTTATAGGCTAGTACATCAACTCTTTCCTTAGGCATTTAGTCGTAACCTTTCTATCATTTCTGTGATTTTTTCTGCATGTAAGCCATGAGTGGCTGAGAGGTTTTTGAAAATCGCTAGCGCTTGGTCAAGCGATTGATTTAAAATCTCATAAGACTTATCTAAACCAAGTAAGCTTGGATAAGTCGCTTTGTCAGCTAGTAAATCTTTTTTCGGTGTTTTTCCAATTTCTTCAAAACTTGCTGTCACATCTAAAATATCATCGCGAACTTGGAAAGCAAGCCCAATCAAGCTTCCTGCTTTGCGCAGCTCCTCAAGTTCTTCAGTAGCTACTCCTGCAACAATACCAGCCGCCACAACAGGGAAGGTTAATAATTTTCCTGTCTTATTTGCATGAACCAATTGCAATTCTGAAAGGCTGAGTTTGCGTTCTTCACCTTTCATATCAAGCATTTGACCACCAACCATACCATAAGTTCCTGAAGCATGTGATAATTCTGCAATCAAACGAATTTTGATGTCAGCTGTTAGCGCAGCATTTGCCACCAAATCAAATGGATCTAAAAAGAGACTATCTCCAGCCAAAATCGCTGTTGCTTCATCAAATTTTTTGTGATTTGTTAAGCGTCCGCGACGATAATCATCATCATCCATGGCAGGTAAATCATCGTGAATCAAACTACCTGTGTGAATCATTTCAAGAGCAGCAGCCACATCATAATGAGCATCTGTCAACGACACCCCAAATCCTTCTAGTAATTCTAGAAAAATCAATGGACGGATACGTTTGCCCCCAGCATCAACAGAATACAAGATTGACTCAATCAAATCTGGTGATACTAAATCTTTTTGTTCGTAATATCGATGAATGGCTTGACCAATTTTACTTACTTTATCCATTAGGCATCCATTTCTGTTTCAGTTCCGTCAGCTTGCATCACTTTAACAAGTGTTTTTTCAGCTGAATCTAGTGTTTTTTGCAATTCTTTCGAAAGAAGCATTCCTTTTTGAAATTCAGCAATAGCGTCTTCAAGAGCCACATCGCCGTTTTCAAGTTTTGTTACAATCGCTTCTAAATCTTGTAAATTTTCTTCAAATGTTTTTTTACTTGGCATCTTTTACCTCCACTTCGAGTTGACCGTCTTTTAATTGAACCGTCAATTTGTCTCCTAGATTGACATCGGTCACACTTGAGATGACTTTATCATCTTTTTGCACCATCGCATAGCCCCTAGCAATAATACGGCTAGTATCAAGGGACAATAAGGCATCTTGTGCCTTTTCAAATCGAGCTAACTTACTATCGTATTGACTAGTCATATTTGATAACAATAAACGTCTTAAACCTTGCAAATTGTCTTTGTAATGCTTAATCTGACTATCAAAATCCAAAGCAAGTAAACGCTGGTGTAATAACTCTTGACGTTGTTTAGCTTGGCTAAATTGATTTTGCATGGTATTTGTCAAGGACATGATCAAGCGATCCAGTTTTTGAACATAACCATCATATAAACGCTCTGGCTGTCTAAAAATCACTGAATTAGCTAATTTATCAAGACGTTCTTGACTTTGCTTAATGCGACGTAGAGCAGCTTGATAGATACGATTATCACGTTCAGCAATCCAAGAAATAATATCAGCCTTAGTCACAGGTGTCGCAAGCTCAGCAGCCGCTGTCGGAGTCGCTGCACGACGGTCGGCAACATAATCTGCTAAGGTCGTGTCCGTCTCGTGTCCCACACTCGAAATGACTGGCAAACGAGATTCAAAAATCGCTTGAACAACAATTTCTTCGTTAAAAGCCCACAAGTCCTCGATGGAGCCACCACCACGACCAATAATCAAAAGATCTAAATCATCACGTTCGTTTGCCTTAGCGATATTAGCAGCCACTTCCTGACTAGCACCTTCGCCTTGAACCTTTGTTGGGAAAAGCAAAATCTCAACCCCAGGAAAACGACGCGACACTGTCGTGATAATATCTCGAATAACCGCACCACTTGGACTGGTTACCACACCGATTTTCTTCACAAATTGTGGCAGTTGACGCTTATGACGCTCATCAAAATAGCCTGCTTCTGCTAATTTCTTCTTCAACTGTTCAAATTGCAGCGCTAAAGCACCAATACCGTCTGGCTCTGCCTTTTCAATAATAATAGAATATGACCCACTCGGTTCATAAAGTTGGACACGTCCCACAACATTGATTTTCATGCCTTCTTCAAGCTCAAAACCAAGTTTTTTAAAAGTTCCTGCCCACATTGTCGCTTGAATCACTGCATTTTCATCTTTCAAAGAAAAATATTGATGCGTTGGGCGACGACGAAAATTGGAAACCTGACCTGTCAAATAAACTCGCTCCAAATATGGATCACGATCAAACTTCAATTTAAGGTATTTAGTTAAGGTCGAAACACTTAAATAATCTGACATGACAGGCTCCTTTCCATAGCATTTTTGACTTCATACAAATTTTGCATATCATTTACTATTATAGCAGAAAAAAACTGTCCAGTGGACAGTTTTTTCTCGAGCCTAAAAATTCAAAAGCGAGTTATGTCCAGTGGACAGTTTTTTCATGAGCCTGAAAATTCAAAAGCAAGTCTGCTGAAAATCGAAATTTTTTCTAATTCTAGGACCTCTAACTAATGCACACTAACGATAACTCCTTCTGGCATGTTCTCAAAAAGCCACTTGGCATCTTCTTTTGATAACCTAACATTCCCGTCAGTACACGCCTTTCCGAGTTTCTTCGTCTCTCCTTTCAAGATCTTTCCTTTCCAATCCGTCGGAAGACTTTGAAATTGATAACCCCCATGGTCTTTAAAGGATACCCAGTAACAGACACCTCTGTTCAAGCTATCATCATAAGAAAAGTCACCACGTTCTGCCTCGATAGCAAATTTCCCCGTTGGTGTTGGCGTATCTTTTGCCCCAGTCGATACTTTGGTTTTAAAAATGACATCATTTTTAGAATAAACAATCATTTTCTGCTGTGAAATTGACACTAAAATACTTAAATGATCATACTTTGACAAGTCAGGATAAATTTTCCTCTGAGTTTTCTTCATGCTTTTTTCAAAAGCATACTCATCAAGTTTAACCTCAGATTCTCGATGAGTAACGATTAGTTGTCGACAAAGACCGTAGCCAACCACTAGGTTAGCAAAAGTCAAAAGTAAGATAAGAACCTTTTTTGAAAACTTCTTTCGCATTTTCCCTTTTCCTAAACTCTACCTCGACCAATTTAAGCACTGGTAGAAGCCCCTTCTCCTTTTAATCTATTAAAACGTAACGTCTTAAACCACCATAGCTAAGATAAGAAATCCATTGATGACCATCCGCATACAAAGTCTTGTCATAGTGGACTTGGTAACCTACATCAAGCGTGAATTCTGTTGGTGCTGATAAACGCGGTTGACTCTTGACCTCTTTTGAACTTGTAAAAGTATAAGTCCCACTTTGTGGCATCGCTGGTGCCTTAGGTGCTTCAAGGGTTGTTTTAACACCACCAACACCTCTCAAAGAACCATCTGCTTGCTCATAATAAAGGTGGATATTGTACTCACCATAATTATTTTTATGGTCACTAACATTAACCCTTGTCTTGTAACTACCATCAGCTTGTTTTGTTGCAGTGTACCAAATAATGTCATCTTGTCCTCCCTGCGTTGACCAGACTGGTACCTTAACTGCTTTCAGCGAACCAGGATTAGACACATTAGTTACCAAAACATCAAAACCTGCTGCAGACTGATTGCTAATGTGTAAATCGCCCGACAATCTTGCTTCAGGAATCGTCACTTGAGTTCCCGCAACACCTTGCAGCTGACCATTTGATTCTACATAATAAAGGTGAATATTATAGACGCCTCGTTCATTACGATGGTCTGATAGTTTGACATTTACCTTATAAGTACCATCACTTTGTTTGACACCATCGTACCAAATGATATCGTCTTGGTCATTCTTGACGGTCCAGATAGGAACCTTGACGGCTGATACACCATTGGCATCTGAAATATTCGAAATAACCACATCAAAATCACCGTTAGCATGATTATTAACCGAAATATCTCCTATTGGTTTTTGATTTGTCAAAGTTGCAATTGGAATATAGCGACGAACGCCACTATGGCTGACATAGGAAATCCATTGATGATTATCAGCCTCTAAAACTTGGTCGTAGTAATCTAATTTATAACCCTTTTCAAACGTAAATTCAGTCGGTGCCGACATACGAGCTTCATTTTTTACTTCTACTGTATTTTCAAATGTGTAAGATCCTTGAGCAGGAAGCATTTGGGCACCTGTTGCTTTTTCTGGTAAGGTAACTTGCTTTGCTTCTACTCCTTGAAGGTGTCCGTCACTTTCTTGATAATACAAGTGAATATTGTAGGTTCCTGTTTCACCTTTATGATCCACTGTACTCACATGAACTTTGTAATCACCATTACTTTGTCTAGTAGCATCGTACCAGATGATATCATCTTGATCGTCCTTAACAGTCCAAACAGGAACTTTAACATTTGTAATCCCCTTAGGATCTGAGACATTTGTTACTAGGACATCAAAGCCTTGGCTTGTCACATTTTGAAAATTAAGTGAGCCAGATAATTTTTGAACAACTTCAGCTGTTAATTTAGAAATAGCAGCATAACGGCGTTGACCTGAATAAGAATTATAAGAAATCCATTGATAACCATCTCGTGTTAAGACTTGGTCATAAAAAATACGGTCACCAGCGTTAGCATAAAAAGCAACTGGAGCTGAGACACTCGGCTCATTTTTTACTTCTGTCTTTTGAGAATAAGTGTAATAACCTTGGCTTGGCAAATTACTTTGAGCAGTAACAGACACTTTTGATTCTCTAACAAAAGACTCTTGATTGGCTTTTGCTTCACCTGCTAAAGTAGTCGCATCAACAGTGACAGTCTCAGGAAAGTCCGCTGACTGATTAATTTCTTCGCTAACAACGGTCTCTTGTTCTGGCTGATTTTCTTCTGTAGATACTTGATTATCCTTTAAAGCTAAGTCTTGACCAGCATTCACAGCTTCTTCTTTAGCACTAATATCAAGCACTTCACTAGGCTGATTGACTTTAGAAACAAGTTCTCCCTCACTTGTTTCCTGCTTAGTATTTTCGTTAGTTACTACCTGATTATTACCTGATTGAGTGACTTGTTCTTGTAACATGGTATCCGCTGACAAGATATCCTCAGCTGCTACAACATGTCCTCCCATAAATAGCACACTTGCTACCAAAACAGATGCAACTCCAATGCTATATTTACGAATTGAAAAGCGTTGTGCTCTTTGATTAAAGTTACCTTTTTTCATAATATCTTTCCCCTCTTAATCTTAAAAAATTCCCAATTTAATGTTTAAAATATGGATGCTCAGAATCAGAAGCACATTGTCCAATAATAAGACAATCACTTGTCCTTACTTCTCCCAAAAACGGATCACCAATTCCCTTCGGTACCACAATAAATGCTGCACTTTCAGTCAATGAATTGGGATCATAAATTGTCCCAAAACAAACATTACCTTTAACAATATTTGTCTTGACTTGATAAGGTGACTGTGTTCGTGAAAGACTTGCCTGCCCATCTTGCGCTAAGGTGACTGATTCTCCCAAATCATTACTCCAAGTCCCAGCAAGGCTAGAAAAATCACCATAGGCAAGACACTCAAAATCAATGTCTGACTCACTTGGCTGATTCGCCTGATCTTGACTAGGTGAGACCACCTTAGTTTCATCATCTTGCGCTTCATTTCCCGCAGCAGTCATATCCGTAACAGAAGGTGATGATGCCACAACTTCTTGATTGGTTGAAACGTTTGGCTTCATCACTTTCTTTTCAGCTCTACTTTTACTTGTTCGAGTCACTTTTATGTGACTACTACTAGCAGGTTTGGCCCTTTCAGTCCTTGAACAAGCTCCCAATAAAAATAACGAGCACAGTAATGTTACAGTTACTTTACATTCTTTTTTCATAAAATTCTCCTGAACCATCGCTGATAAAAAAGCGATAAATATCGTTGTATCAGCATTTAACAGCTAATTTATTTTATAGAATCGGCCAATTCTGCCAATATTATAGAGTAGTTTTTTACAGAAGTCAATATAAAACTGTAATATTTGTAACATTTTTGAAATATTTTATTTTGTAAGTATTTTGGAGAACAAAAAAGTACACTTTTTATAACAAAAAGTGTACTTTCCTATTTTATTCTGATAATTTTTTCATGACTTTTGGAAGAACTGCGCTGATTGTTGTCGGTAAAACGACATAAGCTTCTTGACTGAGTTGTTCAGCGATCGCTGAGTGCAAATACGTTGCTACTGCAACACTCTCAAAGAGATTATCCTTAAACTGAGCCACAAAACCAGCAATCATTCCACAAAGGGTATCACCCATGCCACCAGTTGCCTGATAAGGACCACCAACGGTTAATTCTCCAACTTGGCTACCTTGTAAGATTTTGGTGTGATGACTTTTAGCCACTAAAATCGTCTCTTTTGGAAAATGAGCCAGAGCTGCTTGGGTCTTTTCAAGACTTTGGTCAGCAATTGCCAAACCAGACAGACGTTCCCACTCCTTTTGGTGCGGTGTTAAAATAATGTGACCTGCCTGACAGAAAACTGGCATGACTTTGGCAAGCAGATTTAAGGCAGAACCATCAACAAGCAAAATCTGTTTTTCAGAAACTTTAGAAAGCACTTCTTCAAACACGCGTTTAGCTTTGCTATTTTCCCCTAAACCAGGACCAATCAAAACCACATCTGCCTTGGCAAGATTTTCCGCTAAGAATTCTTCGTCCTCACAATCAAAGGCCATAGCTTCTGGTAAATGAGCGTGAAGCGCTGCAATATTCTCGCGCTCCGTCGCTACTGTCACTAAACCAGCACCGCTTTTAACCGCAGCTAAAGCACTCATGATGATAGCCCCGCCATAAGGATAAAAGCCACCAATCAAGAGCACGCGCCCATAAGTCCCCTTATGGGAATCCGCTTGACGTTTGACAACAACCTTGCGTGCTAAGCGTTCGTCAATAATCATGCTTTCACACTTCTAAGAGCTGATTGATAAGTTTGCTCCATCAGCATGGTAATTGTCATTGGACCAACGCCTCCAGGAACTGGTGTGATGAGACTAGCTACTGGTTCAACTTCATCAAACTTAACATCCCCGATTAATTTGCCATTTTCATCACGGTTCATACCAACATCAATGACTACAGCGCCTTCTTTGACGAATTCCTTAGTCACAAAATGTCCTTGACCGATTGCCACAATCAAGACATCAGCTTGTTTTGTTACACGCGCCAAGTCCCGAGTACGTGAGTGCGCTAGTGTCACTGTTGCATTTTTATCAAGCAAGAGCTGCGCCATTGGCTTTCCGACAATATTTGAACGACCGATAATAACTGCCGTTTTTCCTTCTAAATCAACTTCGTAAGCACGCAATAATTCCATGATTCCAGCTGGCGTACATGGCACCATGACAGGACGTCCATTCCAAAGGTGTCCTGTATTGATAGGGTGAAAACCATCCACATCTTTTTTAGGATCAATTGCCAAAATCACACGTTTGTCGTTAATGTGGGCAGGAAGTGGTAGCTGTACCAAAATCCCGTGGAAGCGATCATCGTTATTATATTGCTCAATGACTTGAATCAATTCTTCTTCGCTAGTTGATTCTGATAAACGAACCGTTTCACTCAAGAATCCAGCTTTCTTAGCAGAACGCTCTTTATTACGCACATAAACCTGACTAGCGGGATCATCACCAACCAAAATCACCACTAGACCAGGTACAATACCAGCTTCAGCTTTTAATTTTTCAACTTTCTCAACTAATTCATTTTGCATTTTAGCAGCTAAAGCTTTACCATCTATAAGTTTTGCCATGAAATTCTCCTGAAAATATATTTCTTTTATTATACCAGAAAGCGACTTCATAATAAAATATTTTTTGATGAATTATCAGAATATTCTATAAAAACACAACAAAAGAAATACTTGCTCAGCTGAGCAAGCATTCCTCTGTTATTTCATTTTCACACTTTTATGTTGGCTATCTTTTACAGGACACGAACAATTGCAATCACCACAAGAACCTTTACCCTTGATGAAACTTCGTAAGCCCATAAAGACAGCAAATGCAATTAGCAATGCAATAATAATAGTCGCCATAAACACTATTCTCCAACTTTTTCTAGATTATCTAATGTAATCACTTCTTCTTTTTCTTGAGCTGGTTTTCTCACGATAAAGTAGATAATCGCAATTAATAGAACAACAGCTACGATTGTCCAGAAGTTAATACCTTTACCGTAGAAAGCAACAAGCCCAAGTTGATAAATAATCAGACTAACAACGTAAGCGAGACCTGTTTGGAATCCGATAGCACCGAGTGTCCACTTAGCGTCACCCATTTCACGTTTGATAGCTCCCATCGCGGCAAAACATGGTGCACAAAGAAGGTTGAAAATCAAGAACGAGTAACCTGCAAGAGCTGAGTAATCCAATTGCAATGCATGGTACAAACCATGAGTTGTACTATCGTTATACAAAATACCAAAAGTACCGACAACAGCTTCTTTAGCAGCAAGACCTGTTGCTGCAGCAACTGTAGCCTTCCAGTTACCAAATCCAAGTGGTTCAAAGAGCCAAGAAATCAATTTACCAAGTGAAGCCAAGATAGAATGATCAGTATCAATCGCTTGGAAAGTGAAATTATATGTAGACATGAACCAAATAATAACTGTCAAACTAAAGATAACTGTACCTGCGCGTTTAACAAAACTGAGAGCTTTTCCAAAAGCATAACGAAGAACACTCATCATTTTTGGCATGTGATAAGCTGGTAATTCCATGATAAATGGACTCACATAACTACCAAGTAATTTCGTTTTCTTAAGCGCAATCCCTGAAAGGATAATTGTAATAACACCGATGAAGTATGTTGATGGCGCAACAAATGGATTATCTGGGAAGAAAGCACCTGCAATCAAGGCGATAATCGCTAATTTAGCAGAACATGGCATGAATGTTGCTGTCATGATAGTGATGCGGCGATCACGTTCATTTTCAATGGTACGACTTGCCATAACAGCTGGTACACCACAACCTGTTGCGATCAACATTGGAATAAATGATTTACCTGACAAACCAAAACGTCTGAAGACACGGTCCATAACAAATGCAATACGACTCATGTATCCAATATCTTCCAAAATACCCAAGCAGATAAATAGGACAAAGATTTGTGGCAAGAAACCAAGGACAGTTCCGACACCAGCTACAATACCATCAATGATAAGTGATTCTAGCCATCCTGAAACATGAAGAGCATCAAGACCAGATTGAACCCAACCAGGAACCAATTCACCAAAGAGAACATCATTAACCCAGTCAGTTCCCATTGTACCAACAGTTTGAATTGATAGGTAGTAAACCAAGAACATTACAACAGCAAAAATTGGTAAGGCCAAGATACGATTGGTAACAATTCGGTCAATTTTATCTGAGACTGTCATTTTGAAATTGCTATCTTGGTTTTGAGCCATTTTAGCCACACGTTCGATAAATTCGTAACGTTCATTGATAACGATTGATTCAGAATCCTCTGTAAAGATTTCTTCTGTAATCTTAATCACTTGGTTAATTTCACCTTTTTGGAAATCAGACAAAGTAATTTCTTCTTGTACCAAAGTGTCACGTTCAAATAATTTAATGGCATAAAAACGTGCTGAACGTTCTGGAACAACATCTCCTAAAATATCGATAATTTGTTTGATAGCAGCTTCAAACTGATTGCTGTAAGTTGGGTACTGAATAAGATCAGTACTAGCTTTTGTCGTATTAGCTGCTTTTTTGATAGCTTTATCAACACCAGTATTTTTAATCGCACTTGTTGAAATAACTGGCACACCCAATTGATAAGAAAGTTTATCAATGTTAATTGTTTTTCCTTGAGCTTTTAGAGCATCACTCATATTAAGAGCAACAGTCACTGGAATACCTGTTTCAATTAATTGAGTTGTCAAGTAAAGGTTACGTTCCAAGTTTGTCGCATCAACAACGTTAAGAATGCTGTCAGCATCATTACTCAATAAATAATCACGCGCAACTTTTTCTTCAGGCGTGTAAGGTGACATTGAATAAATCCCTGGTAAATCTTGGACTTTCCAATCAGCGTGTTTTTTGACTGTTCCGCTTTTACGCTCAACCGTAACACCAGGCCAGTTACCAACACGTTGACTTGTTCCTGTCAATAAGTTAAATAAACTTGTTTTACCACTATTCGGATTACCGATTAAGGCTATCTCTGTCATTTTTCCTCCTCGCTATCTACTTTAACGACACTAATCATTTGCGCTTCAGACTTACGAAGTGTCAATTCGTAACCGCGTAAACTAATTTCAATTGGGTCTCCTAAAGGAGCAACTTTACGTAAGTAAACTTTTGTATGGCGAGTCAATCCCATATCCATAAGGCGACGTTTAGCTTCATTCATTGCATAAATACCGTCAACGTAAGCATACTCACCAACTTTTAGTTCTGAAAGAGGAAGTGATAAAAGAGCACCTTCTTCTTCTGTGACATCAATTTGACTTAAAATCGATTGATCAAAAGCCAAACGGCTTGATTTAAGCATAACAATCGCACTAGTTGGCGTTTTTGAAATCACTTTAAGTGAGGCACCAACCTTTAGCCCCAAATCTGACAAGTGTCTAACACTCTCATCAGGTAAATTAATACTGACAATAGTGTAAGGAATACCAACTTTCGCATTCTGCAAAATCAAATTTCTTGACCTCCCCAAATTTTTTTGATAAAATGTTTGACCTTCCGTCCGAATCATTATATCATAAAGATGAAAGAAAAAAACCATAAAAATTAATTTTTTTCTTTATTTATACATTGATTAGAATCATTCTAAATAAAACCACTCTTTTTTAGAATCGTTATAATATAGCTGTTTTCACGGCCCTTTCATAGACTAAAGCACTCTTAAAAATAACTAAAACATAAAAATTAAGTGTGCTTAATGTATAAAACCCACTAATTTATAGTTAATATTTCACTCATTTTTAAGCACCTTTAACTTTCGTTTTTTACAACAAAAAACCTCAGCCGAGTTTGTAACTCAACTGGGGCTATTTTTTAGCTTACAAAACCTTACTCAAGAAATCTTTTGTACGTGCTTCTTTAGTATTTTCAAAAACATCTTCTGGTGAACCTTGTTCAACAATCACGCCACCGTCCATGAAAATGACACGGTCAGCAACTTCACGCGCAAATCCCATTTCATGCGTTACAATTGCCATTGTCATACCAGATTTCGCCAAATCTTGCATAACACCAAGAACTTCACCAACCATTTCTGGGTCAAGCGCTGATGTTGGTTCATCAAAAAGAAGAACATCTGGGTCCATGGCAAGACCACGCGCAATAGCAATACGTTGTTGTTGACCACCTGATAAGCTTGTTGGATAGGCATCAGCTTTATCACGAAGCCCAACTTTATCTAGCAAATCATAAGCTTTAGCTTGCGCTTCTTCTTTAGAAACACCTTTTGTCTTAATTGGTGACAAAGTGATATTATCAAGCACTGTCATATTTGGGAAGAGGTTAAATTGTTGGAAAACCATTCCCATTTTTTCACGCATTTTGAAAATGTCATTTTTCTTATCAGTAATATCGACACCTTCAAAGGTAATCACACCCTTAGTAGGTGTTTCAAGCAAGTTCATTGTACGAAGGAAAGTTGATTTCCCAGATCCTGAAGGGCCGATGATAACAACAACTTCGCCTGCTTTAATATCAAGATCAATGCCTTTAAGCACTTCATTTTTTCCGAAGTATTTGTGAAGGCCTTTAATTGAAATAAGAGTCTCTGACATTAGTTGCTACCTCCATTTCCCATACGATTTTCAAGTTTTTTAAGTAAGAATGACAAGACTGTAGTCACCATGAGGTAATAGAATGCAGCAAACAACAATGGCGTAATTGGTAGATATGTAGCTGTTACGACTGATTGTGCACCGTTCCACAATTCCATAACACCGATCGTTTGAAGAAGTGAACTATCTTTGATAATCGTAATAAATTCATTACCAAGAGCTGGTAAAATATTTTTAAGGGCTTGTGGCAAAATAACATAACGCATTGCATTCACAGGGCGAATTCCTAATGAATAAGCCGCTTCAAGTTGCCCTTTTGGCACTGCTTCGATACCAGCACGAACAATTTCAGAAATATAAGCTCCGCTATTTAGCGAAATAATAATAATACCTGGAAACAAACGTGAAAAGTCAAGGTCCAAAACGCCAAAACCTACGATAGGTGCATTACTAAAATGCATCCAAGCAAAGGCAATCATGATTTGCACGACCATCGGAGTTCCACGAAAGACCCAAACATAAAAACTAGCAATCCAATTTAAAATTTTAATATTTGTACGTTTAACTAAAGCAACCAAGATACCAATGATTGTCCCAAAAAAGACAACACAAGCTGAAATCATAATGGTTACAAGGACACCATAGTTAAAATAAGCCCAATACTTTGGTAAAAATGAAAAATCCATTTGTGTCTCCTATAAGCAATAATCAATTAATTATAACATATGTTGAATAAAAATACCAATCAACACTAACGGATGGTTTGGCTTAAAAAGCCTGATATATAGGGATTTTAGACACTTCTATTCAAAACGATTAAAAAGAATTTTTACCTAATAATCAGGCATTTATAAAAAACAAAAAAGCCTAGAAAATCCTAGGCTTTTATCAATTCAAAATAGCAATATAAGAAAGCACAGAAACCACACTTAAAAATAGGATGGAAAGGACTAAAAATCCTTTGCCCTTATACTGTGTCTGAATTTTTTCTTTATCTTAGTAAAGAAGATCGTAAATTTCCATTGCGATCAAATCAATGCTGTCAAATGAGTAAGACTCACGTGCTTCAACATCACGCAAAGTGAAAACTGGACCATTTTCAGGGTCATTGCTGAAAGACACTTCTGCCACAACGACACCATCACGTTCAAAATTACGTTTAAGATTGCTACCATCAGTCGTCATTAATTCAAGACGATTGATAATTCTCACCAAATGTGATTCCATGACTATTCTCCTCTTCGTTTATTGTCCATACTATTTTAACATAATTTCTACTAAACAAACAACAAGAGAGTGTATTTTCTCACATTTATCATAAATTCTCGTCAAAAAAGAACGTTTTAAATCTCTTTTAGAGAATTATACATAATCGCTTTGATGGAATGCATACGGTTCTCAGCTTCTTGGAAAATGACTGAGCTGTATTTTTGGAAGACTTCATCTGTAATTTCAAGTTCTGCTAAACCATATTTATCGTAGATATCTTGACCGATTTCTGTGTTTAAATCATGGAAAGCAGGCAAGCAATGCATGACAATCACATCTGGATTTCCTGTCTTTTCAACCAAATCAGCATTAATTTGATAAGGTAACAAAAGGTCGATACGTTCTTTAAAATCAACTTTTTCGCCCATTGACACCCAAACGTCTGTGTAAAGCATATCAACGCCACAAACAGCATCAAGGTCATCAGTAATAGTCAACTCAGCTCCATTATTGTGTGCTTGTGCAATCTCGATGATTTCTTTTTCTGGCTGCAAGCTGGATGGCGCAATGATTTTTACATTCACGCCAAGAATGGCTGAGGTAACTAGCAAAGAATTTGCCATGTTGTTACGACCATCGCCAACATAAGCGATTGTCAAACCTTCTAGTTTTCCGAAAACTTCTTTTAATGTCATAAAGTCAGCAATCATTTGCGTTGGATGCCAAGTATCTGTCAAACCATTCCAGACAGGCACACCAGAGAATTCCGCTAAAGCTTCAACATCAGATTGCTTGAAGCCACGATATTCAATCCCGTCAAACATTGAACCTAGAACTTTTGCCGTATCAATTACGGATTCTTTTTTGCCAAGTTGAATTTCACTACTTCCAAGATAAGTCACATTCATCCCTAAATCTTGTCCAGCTACTGTAAAAGCAGAACGTGTTCTGGTACTTGTCTTCTCGAAAATAAGAGCAATATTTAAGCCTTCTAAATATTTATGAGCAATTTTCTTCTTTTTCAACTCTTTAAATTTCAATCCCAAATCAATGAGATTAGTTAGCTCTTCCTTAGTAAAATCAATCTCTTTCAAAAACGAATTATTAAAAACCATAGGCCAATCCATCCTTTTCTTCTTGAATAATATACCTAATTTTAGCATAATTATACATCTTGTCAAGTCTATTTTGAATAAAAATAAATTTTAATTCAGAAAAACATGTCATTTATAATTGACATGTCACATATATTGTACTATACTTGGTACAAGAAAGATTAGGATGGAATAATGAACCGAGTTAAAGAATTTCGAACTAATTTAGGTATTTCTCAGCTAGCCCTTGCTAAGCAAATAGGAATCGCAAGGCAAACCGTTAATTTAATTGAAAATAACAAGTACAATCCTTCACTTGACCTTTGCATCAAGTTAGCCGAGGCATTAGGAACTGATCTAAATACACTATTTTGGGAGACTCGCCATCTTTAAAAAGGAATTGGGATTTAGGAGATTTAGTCATGAAAAAAAGTAAAGGGCCGCTATGGCCACGATTCATCAAACGATTTTATGGTATTAATGGAGCATTGGACGAATACCGTGAACAAGAAGTTAACCGTATTGGAAATAAATTATTTATCTTGCTCTTCCTTTTTGAATTTATTTCAACAGCTCTTACCTTTCTCTTGAGCACTGTCTGGAAAGTATCTGCTGAAATTTTTCTCTACTGCAACGCTTTTGTCATTATTTTTGTCATGCCAATGGTTATGATGACAATGCTGACCAATAGAGACTTACAGGGACCTCTTGAAATCCCTAGAGATAAGCTTGAGAAAGAGCGTCAAAAAGCTAAGAAAAAAGGCTGGCTTAGTGGAGTTGTTTTTGCCATTTTTATGCTTGTTTTTAACATGTTTATCAAATGGCAAGAAGGTGAAAATCCTTTTGAAATTTTGTTCAATCCTCTCTTCTTAAGCATCCTCATTTTTTCTGGTTTTATCTTTGGAGCTATTATGGGGTCTATGGCTGCTAGTCAAATTGACCCTGAAAAAAATTAGCACTCTTTTTATAAGAGTGCTAATTTTTAATGCTTTTTACTTGATTTCCTAGTGGCTAGTGCTATAATGTAAGTATGAAATCTGACTATCTTTGACCTTTATTGTTTTAGTCAGACATTACGAAAGGAGGGTATTTTATATGCTCTGTCAAAATTGTCATTTAAATGAATCTACTATTCACCTGTATACAAATGTCAATGGTCAGCAAAAGCAAATTGATTTGTGTCAAAATTGCTATCAAATTATGAAAACTGACCCAAATAACGCTATTTTAGGAGGATTAGGAGGTAATCCTCAATCATCTTCTAACCAAACAAACCAATCATCGAATCCTTTCGACGATTTCTTTAGTAATCTCAGCGGCTTCCCAGCATTTGGAAGCCAAGGATTCCAAAATACTCCTCCAACTCAATCTGGTGGAGGCAATAATAACGGACGCGGTGGCAATGGCAACAACAATTTCCGCCCAAACGGACCAGCACAGCAAGAACCTAAGGGCTTGCTAGAAGAATTTGGTATCAATGTTACTGATATCGCACGTCGTGGTGATATCGACCCTGTCATCGGACGTGATGCTGAAATTGTTCGTGTTATCGAAATTCTTAACCGCCGTACAAAAAACAATCCTGTTCTTATCGGAGAACCTGGTGTTGGTAAAACTGCCGTTGTTGAAGGATTAGCCCAAAAAATTGTAGACGGTAACGTTCCACAAAAACTCCAAAATAAACAAGTTATCCGCCTAGACGTGGTAAGCCTTGTTCAAGGAACTGGTATTCGTGGTCAATTTGAAGAACGTATGCAAAAACTCATGGAAGAAATCCGTGAACGTAAAGATGTTATCCTCTTCATCGATGAAATCCACGAAATTGTCGGCGCTGGTAATGCTGGTGACGGTAACATGGATGCTGGTAACATCTTGAAACCCGCTCTTGCTCGTGGCGAGCTACAATTGGTTGGTGCAACTACTCTCAATGAATACCGTATCATCGAAAAAGATGCTGCGCTTGAACGTCGTATGCAACCTGTAAAAGTTGACGAACCAAGCGTCGAAGAAACTATCACTATTCTTCGTGGTATTCAAAAGAAATACGAAGATTATCACCATGTCAAATACAGTGATGATGCTATCGAAGCTGCTGCTACCCTTTCAAATCGCTACATTCAAGACCGTTTCCTTCCAGATAAAGCTATTGACCTTCTCGATGAAGCGGGTTCTAAGATGAACTTGACACTCAACTTTGTTGATCCAAAAGAAATTGACAAACGTTTAGTTCAAGCAGAAAACCTAAAAACTCAAGCTACTCGTGAAGAAGATTATGAACGCGCAGCATATTTCCGTGATCAAATCGCTAAATACAAGGAAATGCAAAAACAAACCATCAACGAAGATGATATTCCAGTGATTACTGAGAAAACTATCGAAGCAATCGTTGAAGAAAAAACAAACATCCCTGTTGGTGACTTAAAAGAAAAAGAACAATCACAATTAATTCACCTTGCTGATGACTTGAAAGAACACGTTATTGGTCAAGATGAAGCCGTTGATAAGATTGCCAAAGCTATCCGTCGTAACCGTGTTGGTCTTGGTACACCAAACCGTCCAATTGGTTCATTCCTCTTTGTCGGTCCTACTGGTGTTGGTAAAACTGAACTTTCAAAACAACTCGCTATTGAACTCTTCGGTTCAGCTGATAGCATGATTCGCTTTGACATGTCTGAATACATGGAAAAACACGCCGTCGCTAAACTCGTCGGAGCCCCTCCAGGATATGTTGGTTACGAAGAAGCTGGTCAGTTGACTGAAAAAGTTCGTCGAAATCCATACTCACTCATCTTGCTTGATGAAGTTGAAAAAGCACACCCTGATGTCATGCACATGTTCTTGCAAGTTCTTGACGATGGGCGTTTAACTGACGGTCAAGGACGCACTGTAAGCTTTAAAGATACAATTATCATCATGACATCTAACGCTGGTACTGGCAAATCTGAAGCTTCTGTTGGTTTCGGTGCTGCTCGTGAAGGACGTACAAATTCTGTTCTTGGTCAACTTGGAGACTTCTTCAGCCCTGAATTCATGAACCGTTTTGACGGCATTATCGAATTCAAAGCACTAAGCAAAGATAATCTCCTTCATATCGTTAACCTCATGCTTGACGATGTTAACAACCGTTTGGCAACTAACGATATTCACCTTGAAGTAACAGACAAAGTTAAAGAAAAACTAGTTGACCTTGGATATGATCCTAAGATGGGCGCTCGTCCACTTCGTCGAACTATCCAAGATCACATTGAAGATGCTATTACAGACTTCTACCTTGAACACCCAACTGAAAAAGATTTAAAAGCTGTGATGACAAGCAATGGTAAAATCATCATCAAATCAGCTAAAAAAGTTGAAAAAGAAGAAACTGTTTCAGCAGAATAATAAAAGCAAAGTCTAGGAAGTTTTTAGCTTTCTAGGCTTTTTTAACAATCCAGAAATCAAAATATTCCGACAATTTTCTAGCAAAAGACAACTTTTTTTAGTATAATAACAACAATAGCCACTCTTACAAATCTACTTTAGAGATTAATCATTCCATCTCCACTCATTCGGACACTTGTTTTATAGGAGAATATTATGTCAAACCCAACTTTTGGTGAAAAACTTGATAACGTTGATTACAAAGCTCGCTACGGAGTGTATGCCATCATTCCAAATGCGACTAAAGACCAAATTATTTTAGTTCAAGCCCCTAACGGCTCTTGGTTCCTTCCAGGCGGAGAAATCGAAGCGGGCGAAGATCATTTTTCAGCTTTAAAACGCGAACTTATTGAAGAACTCGGATTTTCAGCTGAAATTGGTTATTATTACGGACAAGCTGACGAGTACTTCTACTCACGTCATCGTGATACTTATTTTTATAACCCAGCTTACCTCTATGAAGTCACACATTATGAAAAAATTGGGGCACCACTTGAAGATTTTAATCACCTTGCTTGGTTCCCAGTCGATGAAGCTATTGTAAAATTAAAACGTGGCAGCCATAAATGGGGTGTTGATGCTTGGAAAAAAAATCATCATTAAAATCTCATAATCTAAGTTTTTCACCTAAAATAGTGTTATAATAATGGTAGAAAGTTCATAGGAGGAAATTTATGAGGTTAATCAACACAACAAGTAGTCATTCCGAGCTAGTTCGTAACCAGCTTCGAAACACGGACGCTAAACTCGTTGAGACTTACTCTGCAGGAAATACCGATGTTGTTTTCACTAAAGCACCAAGTCATTACGAACTGTTGATTTCAAACAAGTATCGTGCTATCAAAGAAAGTGAAATCGAAGCCATTCGGGAATTTTTCCTCAAACGCAAAATTGACAAATCTACCGTTCAATTAGATCAGTTGAAAACCTTGCATACAGCAAATCTAATTGAAATTTCCTTCCCAACAGTTCACTAATCAGGTTTTTAAAACCTGATTTTTTTAGTTTACATACAAAAAAAACGAACTCAAATGAGTTCGTTTTTAGTTATTATAGGTTATCGCATTATTTTGCTTTAACTTCAAAGCCTTCTGCAACTGCTTCTGGGAAGTTAGCTTCAACGATTTCAGCACAGTGGTCACAAATTGTAACACCGTATGAACGTTCTTTAGCTGTTGGGTCTACGCGACGGCAACGATCACAAACTTCACCTTCAGCATGTGCTACTGTAAAGGCAACACCATCAAAGGCAACTGCATCTGCTGGAGCAGCTTCGTCAGTAACAGTCAATTGTGATACGATCAACAATTGAGCAATGTCGCTATCAAGGGCTGCAAGAAGAGTTTTCACTTCTTCACCAGCGTAAATTGTCAAGTGAGCTTCTAATGATTTACCAATAACTTTAGCGTTACGAGCTTCTTCCAAAGCTTTTTGAGCTTGGTTACGAAGTGTCATGAAGGCATCCCATTCTTCAAGAATGTTTTCTTGACCTTCGAAGACTTCAGCATCTGGTAATTCTGATAATTGAACGAATTCTTCTGGTTCGAATTCAAGGTATGACCAAATTTCTTCAGCTGTGTGTGGAAGAATTGGAGTCAATAATTTAGTGATTTTAACCAAGATATCGTAGAAGACTGTTTGCATTTGACGGCGAGCAATATTGTCTGCTGCTTCGATGTAAACAACGTCTTTGGCAAAATCAAGGTAGAATGCTGACAAATCAACTGTGATGAAGTTAACAACAGCTTTGTAAATTGTCATGAAGTCATAGTCTTCATAAGCTTTACGGATTGTTGCTACCAATTGGTTGAATTTAACAGTCATGTATTTATCAACTGAACGCAAGTCTTCGTAAGCTACAGCATCTTTATTTGGATTGAAATCAGTTGTATTAGCAATCAAGAAACGAAGTGTGTTACGGATTTTACGGTAAGTTTCTGAAACTTGACCAAGGATTTCCATAGAAACACGTACGTCAGCGTCAGTATCTACTGAAGCAACCCACAAACGAAGGATTTCAGCACCGTATTGTTTTGCAACGTCGTTTGGTGAAATGATGTTACCTTTAGATTTAGACATTTTTTCACCTTTACCATCAAGAACAAAACCTTGTGAAAGCACAGCTTTGTAAGGTGCATGTCCGTTAACGGCAACTGAAGTAATCAATGATGAGTTGAACCAACCACGGTATTGGTCAGAACCTTCAAGGTAAAGATCAGCTGGATATTCCAAACCTTCACGAGCGTTCATCACACCATTCCATGAAGAACCTGAATCGAACCATACGTCCATGATATCAGTTTCTTTAGTGAATTCACCATTTGGTGAACCTGGGTGAGTGAATCCTTCAGGAAGAAGGTCTTTGGCATCACGTTCCCACCATACGATTGAACCGAATTCTTCGAACAAGTCAGCCACGTGGTCAGTCACTTCTTTAGTCATGATTGCTGTACCATCTTCAGCATAGAAGATTGGAAGTGGAACACCCCAAGCACGTTGACGTGAGATTACCCAGTCACCACGGTCACGAATCATGTTGTAAAGACGAGTGCGACCCCATTCTGGATAGAATGTTGTACGATCAATTTCATCAAGGATGTCTTGACGGAATTTAGAAACAGAGGCGAACCATTGTGGAACAGCACGCCAGATGATTGGTTTTTTAGTACGCCAGTCAAATGGGTATGAGTGAGTGATAACTTCGCTAGCAAGCAAAAGATCACCAAGTTTTTCTTTTACAGTTGGAACAACTTTATCATAGAATTGACCTTGGAATTCAGGACCAGCATTTTCCATCATGATACCGCGTTCGTCAACTGTAACAGCAACTTCAAGATTGTATTTGATACCTACATTGTAGTCATCTTCACCAAAACCTGGGGCAGTGTGGACAACACCAGTACCAGAATCAAGTGTAACGTGGTCACCCAAGATAACAAGTTCGTCTACTTCTGTATCCCATGGGTGTTCAGTAACGATGTATTCAAGTTCAGTACCTTTGTGTTTTGCAAGAACTTCAAATGATTCCCAACCGAATTTTTCAGCAAGGCCATCAAGAAGAGCTTCCGCAACAACAAATTTACGATCATCGTTAGCAGGTTTAACAACCACATAATCCATATCAGGACCAACAGTCAAACCACGTGAAGCAGTTACTGTAAATGGAGTTGTTGTCCAAACAACGATGTAAGTATCAGTATCAAGCACACCTTTACCATCTTTAACTTTATTAGCATAGTAAAGAGATGTTGAGTCAATATCGTGATATTCAATTTCAGCTTCGGCAAGAGCTGATTCTGATGACCATGACCAGTAAACTGGTTTAGCACCACGGTAGATATAACCTTTATCTGCCATTGCACCAAAGACACGGATTTGTGCAGCTTCGTATGCAGGGATAAGTGTTACATAAGGATTTTCCCAATCTGCAGACACACCAAGACGTTTGAAGTCTTCACGTTGTTTGTCTACTTGGCTAAGAGCGTATTCACGACACATTTCAAGGTATTCAGTCAAAGGAATTTCTTTACGTTTTACACCTTTTTTAGCCAATACTTGTTCAATTGGAAGTCCATGTGTATCCCAACCAGGAACATAAGGAGCACGGAAACCAGACATTGATTTTGAACGCACAATAATGTCTTTAGAAATTTTGTTCATGGCGTGACCAACGTGGATATTACCATTGGCATATGGAGGTCCATCGTGGAGGTTGAATGAAGGTTTGCCTTCGTTTAATTGTTGACGTTTAGCATAGATGTCTGCTTCTTCCCATTCTTTTTGCCATTTAGGCTCTTTGTTTGGGAGTCCAGCACGCATTGGAAAAGCAGTTTTTCCAAGATTAAGCGTTTCTTTTAATTTCATGACTACTCCTTATAATAAATAATATTCAACTGCCCATGATTGACTCATTGACAGAAAAATGACATTTTTTAGTGGTAAAACAAAACGAGCCTTCGTCTCAGTAAGGACGAAAGCTCGTGGTACCACCTTAGTTTAGAAATTTAGCTACACTGAAAAATAAGGTAGAAATCTAAATTTCCCTCTTTAACCCGTAAGGTGAGTTTCTCCCTTTTATCTTACTTCATTCAGATAAAATCTTAGAAAAGGATAACTGATATCCCAGTGATTGCAGACCTCGCACCATCGTCCACTCGCTGTTAATATAGCATATCAATCGCGTTTTTCTTATTCTTCAATATTTAATTTAAATGTTTGTGTTTCGTTAAGATTGATGTCATCAGCATCGTCAATAACAGGAAGTTTTTGTGTTTCTTCAAGGTGTTTGTTTCCTGCTTCTACACGACGTTGCAATTCTTCCATTTCTTCTGGAGTGAATTGACGTGTAGCATCCATTGACAATTCATCATCAGCTTCAGGCATTTCTTCTTCCAAAACTTTTTCAACAACTTCACGGAAAGCTGCATCTGAATTTTGAAGGTAAACAGCTGTTGGTTGCAACAATTCTGTCCATTCTGGTGAATTTGTCAAACCAAGTTGACCTTCGATAGCAGCAACCAAACGTTGGTGGAAGACACGTGTTTGACGTTTCAAATCTTCTGTTTCAACCGCAACACGCTTAGCTTCATCTGTTGCATCGCGCAAGATTTGGTTTGCTTTAGATTTTGCTTCATCAATCAAATGTTGTGCATCGTAGTTAGCTTTGCTAACAAGGTTAGCAGCTTCATCATTAGCTGATGTTTTAACTTTTTCAGCAGTTTCTTGAGCAAGAATAACAGATTGGCTCAAAGATTCTTTCATCTCATCGAAGTAAGCAAGTTTGTCTTCCAAATCTTTGATTCTGTTTTCTTGTTCATGATTGCGACGAACCAAGTCTTCGTAGTCATCTACAACGATATCAAGAAATTCATTAACTTCTTCTTCGTCGTATCCACGAAATTTTAATTTAAATGTTTTATCTTTAATATCAAGTGCTGTAAGTGCCATTGATTTCTCCTTATTTATGTATCATCTTATCTACGGTCAATTTGTATTTTCCATTCTTCGTAAGCCCATTCTCACTTAAGATAGAAAACCGACCAAATCCTCTAACACTAATCAAATCTCCAACTTGAAGCATTTCTGAAGGTCTATCAAGCGCCTGATAGTTAAGCTTTACCTTTTCAGCACTGATCAAGTGAATAGCTTGACTTCTAGAAAGCTTCAAAACTGTTGCTAGAACTTTATCCAAACGCATACTTGAAACCATGATATCTAGTTGATGAGATTCTTTTTTTCCCTTAATTAACTGGTCAAGCGGAATCTCTTTTAGGCTTACACTTGCTTTTGCAATCTTAGTAACATTAACTCGAAAATAATCAACCATACTTTTCGTAACTAATAACTGTGCGTAGCCTTGCTCAACTAAAATATCTCCAATAATCGTTCGCTTAACTCCAAGCTTGTGAAGCAAAGTTCCCATTATTTGAGCGTGAGTTAATTGATTAAACTTCGAATTATAATTCACTTCTAGCAGTGCTAACTCGAAATCTTCCAAATTTAGCTCATAGTAATCAGGTGCAACTAGTATACGTGCGTACTCTGCAGGATAATAATCACTCGAAACAAAGTAACGCAAGCCTCGATTTCCAAGAATACTTTTAGCAATATCAACTTGGCGAGGATTTAGAAAATCTGTTAATGAATAAGCGTATGTCTCTTCTACCCTCTGAGCGATGTCATCCATTTTTTCAATGAAATCATACTCTTCAGGTCGAAAATGTTGGTAAATTTCTTTTTTCATCGAACCAATAACATAATAAGAAAGCGACTCAAGAGATTTAAGGCAATAACCGCGGCCCAAATCGTAAAGTCCAATCCCATAAATTGAAGATTTAAACGTTGAAAAGGTTTAATTACTGGCTCAACAATTTGAACCAGTAAACGACCAAATCCAGTGTTATACGCACCTGGAAACCAAGATAGGAGCGCATACGCAATTAGCAGATAAGAGTAAAATTGAATGGTTTTTAATAGTACAATTAATACAAAAATCATATATTAACGTCTCTTCATGTCAAAGTCGAAACCAACATCTTGTCCCGCATTTGGAATTGGAAGTTCTTCGAGATTGACGATGACATTTGATGGTGTCAACAAATACATTGAACTGCCAACTTTTTGAAGACTACCATAAAGAACTTTACTTGCACCATCAATAAAATCAAGACAACGACGTGCTTGAGCATCAAGCATATATTGAAAATCAATCAATACACATTCGTTAACAATCAATAAATCAACAATTTCTTGAGCATCCTCATATTTACGAGGGTATTTCAAGGCAATTGTTGTAGTCGTTTGATTGTTTCGAACTTGTAATTGTTCTTCACGACGTTGATTCAATGAATGAACGTGCGGATTTTCATCAGTAGCACGTCTTTGTTGAGGTTGCACACGTTGACGAACAGCACCACCAGCTTGAACTTGTTGAGCTCGTGCTGATGAGAATTGCTGTTCTGCGCGTCTAGGTGCTTGCTGTGGCTTAGCCTCAACTTGTTGTTGAACACGAGGTTGTCTAACCTCATCTTCAACAGTTTCTTCAACATCACTTACCTCATCAGTATCGAAATAAGAGATTAGTTTGTCAAATTTATCTTTCAAAGCCATGTTTTTCTCCCGTTATTTAAAGAATGATGATCCAATTCTAACAAAAGTTGCCCCATTGCGAATAGCAATTGGGAAATCACCACTCATGCCCATACTTAATTCGGTAAACGGCATATGAGCTAATTGTCGTGCCTGCAACTCTTGTCTAAGTTTGTCGGCTTTTCCAAAAATGTCGTCAATTTCACTTTCAGAAGCATTCTTAGGCGCCATCGTCATCAATCCTACAATTTCCACTTTATCAAAGTCAGAGATTTCAGCTAAAGCTTCATCAATTTCTGAAACTTTAAAGCCGTGTTTACTCTCTTCCTCGGAAATATTAACCTGTAGGAAGCATTTAATGGGATGCTCTGCTCTTTTCTGGATTTCAGCAGCTAATTTAACAGAATCTAAAGCGTGAAAATAATCAACGTAATTAATGACATTTTTTACTTTACGACGCTGTAGAGTACCGATTAGGTGCCATGTTAAATTTTTATCTTTTAACGCTTCATACTTATCCAGAAACATATCGACCCTATTTTCACCAATATGTTCAATACCTGTGTCAATAAGACGAGCAGCAACACCACTATCAACATACTTCGTCACAGCAATAATCTTGACACTTTCTTGTGAACGATTGGCTGCTTTTGTTGCTTGCGCAACCTGTTCAAAAACAAGGTCTTTATTTTTTTGAAAATCGGTCATTAACGATTTTTGAAGAATGGTGGTGTTTCAAGTTCATCATCAGCATCTTCATTAGCTGTAAATGTTGACATTGTCAATTTGCTATCAAGTTCGCCTTCTGTCGGACGTGCGATGTTGTCGCGACGAAGGTCCCAATTTCCAAATGAATTATCTTTTTGTTGTGATTGATTTGCTGTTGGTTGTTGTGGAGCTGGCATTGCATGGTTTTCGCTCATATCATAGTCAAAGTTTGAACGACGTTCAAAAGCGGCTTGACCAGGTTGTTGAGCACGTTCTGAAGCGTATTGCGCACCAGCTGCTTGTTGTGCATTATTTTGAGCAAATGAACGAGTTGCTTGTGGACGGAATCCTGCGACTTGTTCTGCACGATCTTGATGAACACCTGTAGCTACAACAGTTACACGGATTTCATCTTTCATAGTATCATCAATAGATGTACCAAGCCAGATGTTAACACCTTTACCAGCTGCTTGACTGATGATTTCAGAAGCTTCTTCTGCTTCAGTAAGAGTCATGTCAAGACCACCAGTTACGTTAACGATAACATCTTCAGCACCATCGATTGTTGTTTCAAGAAGTGGAGAGAAGATAGCTTTACGAGCTGCTTCAGTGATACGTTCTTCACCAGAACCGATACCGATACCCATAAGAGCGTTACCTTTGTTAGCCATAACTGTTTTAACATCGGCAAAGTCAAGGTTGATAAGACCTGGATTTGTAATCAAATCAGTAATACCTTGAACACCTTGACGGAGCACGTTATCTGCTTCTTTAAGAGCTTCAAGAAGTGGAGTTTTCTTATCAACGATTTCAAGAAGGTTGTTGTTTGAGATGATAAGCAATGTATCAACTTGTTCACGAAGTTCTTGGATACCTTCTGCAGCGAAGTTACCACGTTTGTTACCTTCAAAACCAAATGGACGTGTTACAACTGCAACTGTAAGAGCTCCAAGGCTTTTAGCGATACGTGCGATAACTGGTGCAGCACCTGTACCAGATCCACCACCCATACCTGCAGTGATGAAGACCATATCAGCACCTGTAAGAGCTTCAGTCAATACTTCTTCGCTTTCTTCAGCGGCTTTACGACCAACCTCAGGTTGTCCTCCAGCACCGAGTCCACGAGTCAATTTAGGGCCCAACTGAATAACAGTTTCAGCTTTTGAAGAGCTCAATGCTTGGATATCAGTGTTTGCTGCGATAAATTCAACACCAGCAACACCTTCATCAATCATGCGGTTGATGGCGTTACCTCCGCCACCACCGACACCAATAACTTTAATAACTGCACCTTGTACTGATGCTGTGTCAAATGAAAATGCCATTTTTATTCCTCACTTATTATTAGTCAAACATACTTCCGAAAATACCACGAACACGTTCGCTAAATTTTGATTTTGGTTCTTCGTGTCTTTGTACAGGCTGAACTGGAGCTGGCTGTGGTACCATGTTTTCATTAACTGGGACAGCAGGTTCATTGTTATAAACCACTCGTTGTGGTGCTTGTACTTTTGGTTGTGGTTCAAAATCAACTGGTTTACGACGAAGTAATTCTTCACCAGACACCGCACGTTGAGCAATAACATCAACTTCGCTCATTGTACCAACGTATTCAACTAAGCTAATAACATTAGCAAACATTGGGTTGCGGATACCAACTTGATTTGGAACGTGTAGTTTGACAGTTGTTCCAAAGATTTCTTGAGCAACTTCTACCACACCTGGCATAATTGCTCCACCACCAACAAGGATAATTCCTCCTGGTAGATCAAGTAAACGTCCACGTTCTAGATCTTGTTTAACACGATCTAAAATGTGGCGAACTCGTGCAGAAATGATTTCTGATAAGTAGCGTTCACTAACTGAAATTGGAGATTCGCTACCAACAACATCTACTTGAACAGTTTCTGAAGAGCTTGCTTCTTCTAAGTTTGCTTGACCAAAGTTAAATTTAAGGGCTTCAGCAATTTCCATAGAAGTTTTCAAGACTTTAGAAATGTCTTTAGTGACATACTCGCCACCTTCTGCATAGATGTTTGTATATTGCAATTCTTGTGCTCGCATAGAAGCAACGGTTGTTTGACCGCCACCCATATCAATCACAGTAGCACCAAATTCACGTTCACCTTCGTTAAGAACTGATTTTGCCAAAGCAAGTGGTGAAATAATAACATTTTCAACACTGATACCAGCGCGTTCTACTGTTTTACGAAGGTTATGAAGAATTGTTGTTGGCCCAGTATAAATCAATCCACGCATTTCCAAACGAATTCCCATCATGCCACGTGGGTCACGAATACCTTGGAAACCATCAACGATAAATTCTTCTGGAATCAAAGAGATAACTTCACGTTCTGGAGTGATGCTCTTAGTCAATGCTGATTTAACAACGCTATCAACATCTTCATCTTTGATTTCTTTTGATTCACTTGGAACTGGAATCATACCTTGAGTTGGTTCGATTTGAAGAAGATTAGCTGGAAGACCAACATTAATCTTATCGATTGTCATTCCAGCTTTTTCTTCTGCTTGTTCAATCGCTGTTTTGATTGCTTCTGCAGCTGCTTCAATATCTATAATAATACCGTCTTTTACTCCCGTGCTGGGAACGTTACTCACACCAATCACGTTCATTTCGCCAGAAACAAATTCTGCTACTAGAACTTTAATCGAGCTTGTCCCTATATCTAATCCTGTAAAAAAGCCATTTCTAGCCATTCACTCGACCTCACTATCTTTCCAATCATTTACTATTCTAAAATCTGCATAAAATCAGAATTATTCAGAAAATATTATATCATAAAAAAACGTAAAATGTTATCATTTTACGTTTTTTGTTATAGAATCTTAATTTTATTGTTGAGCTACTTGTTCAACTACTGCGGTTTCGTTCGGATGCTCTTCATTTGTAGCTTCTGGAGCTTGATTTTCTGCGCCTTCAGCTTCGCTTGATTCCGTTGCTGTAGCTTCCTCACTCGACTCGGTTTGAGAGTTTTCTTCGTCAGATTTAGAATCAGATTCTGATTCTTCTTTGTTTTCGTTTTTAGCTTTTTCTTTATCCGCTGCAACAGATGCTTCAATGGATTCAGAAGTTGCATAAATTCCCACTTCCATATCAACAATGCTGTTTTCTGGTAAGCTATCTTTTATTTTCAAATAATATGGTAATTTCTTAGCTACTTCAGATAATGGTACACGAACAATGTTTCCATCATGCATTTCCAATTTCAATAAATCTGATGTTGTTGCAGAATCTGCTGAGCTGACAATTTGAATTTGATTAACCAAATCTTTATCCAATTTTGAAAAAGCCTTAACCAGTTTTTGAATGTCTTTTTCTGATGATAAATTAATCGTTAAGAAACTTTCTGGTAATTCAGAAGCTCCTACAAGACCAATACGTGTCCCATTTTCAAGGATTGGCTGATAGCCATCATCAGTTTGGGCATAAGCAATTATGCTGTACTCTTTAACATCAATATTTAATTTATTTGGGAAACGGTAAATAAAGTTAGCACTTTTCACCATTTTATTTTTGCTAATAATATTTTTTTCATAAGCTGAATGGTGGAAAATCAATGAAAAGAGATAGTTAGACGGTTTAATTCCTGAATCTCTAATCACTTCTTCCTGACTAACCGTTGTCGCACCCGTAACCGTAACAATTTTCTTTTTACTAAATGGGGTTACCAAAAAGATTGAAATTAAAAGAACAACCGCAGAAGTGATGATAACTGGTAGCGCATGATGAATCGCTTTTTGAAGAGGCGTTTTCTCTTTTTTAGCTTCCAGTTTTTGTAATTTTTTAGCCTCTTTAGCTTCTCTAGCTTCTTCTTTTTTAGCTTCCTTAGCCTTTTTCTTTTCTTCTGCAGTCAAAGCTTTTTCTTCGACTTTTTCAGCTTTGGTATCAGTATCTGTTGCTTTCGGCTTGCGCTCTAAGCGTAATTTTTCTTGGCGTTTTTTCTTTTCCGCTTTTTCAGCTTCTTTTTTCTTTAGAAACTCAATATTACGTTTTTGCCATTCCGTCAAAGCTGATTTTTTTTCTGATTTAGCTTTTTGACCTTTTTTAGGCTCTTTCTTTTTTGTCATTTAAATTCCTTTTGCAGTCTTAGAAATATCTTGTTTAAGCAGATCATAAAATTCTTCTTGTGACTTGATTTCAGTGGAATTTTTCATTTGTGTGTGATAGCTATTTTCTTGTTCAAAAAGTTGTGTTAACTCTTCTTCTAAATTTGAAAATGTTAGCTTGTCTTCAGAAAGTTGGCGAGCATAGCCTTTTTTCTCAAAATAAGCAGCATTTTCCAGTTGGTCTCCTCGACTAGCTTCTTTTCCAAGAGGCACAATCAAGTGTAATTTATTCATGGCAACCAACTCAAAAATAGTATTTGAACCACCGCGTGTCACAACAGCATCTGCCATGTCCATCAAAGGCTGATAAAGGTCTGTGACATAATCAACTCGATAGAGATTTTGACTCAATCCGTTTAAACTTTTATCTCCTGAAATATTGATAACATTGTAGTGTTCAACCAATTCAGGGGTATTTGTAATAAAGTCATTAAAAACACGTGCCCCCGCAGAACCACCGATGAAAAGAAGTGTTTTCAATTCAGGGTTAAAGTGTGCTTTAATTTCTTCAATTTTGCTTCTATCATAAGCAACTTTGCTACCAACTTTTGTAATCGCACCAACGTGTTTTACTTTCACCAAGCCTTTGGCTTGTTCAAAGGTTGTGTACATCGTTGTCGCAAATTTATAGGCAATTTTATTGGCTAAGCCCATTGATAAGTCAGATTCGTGCACAAAAACAGGAACTCCAAGTGTTTTTGCCGCAATGACTGGTGGGACAGATACAAAGCCACCTTTTGAGAATAAAGCTTGTGGACGAATTTTAGCGATAATTGCAATTGATTGAAGAATTCCAAATGAAACTTTGAACACATCAAGCATGTTTTGCCATGAAAAATAACGTCTTAATTTTCCTGTTGCAATAGAATGGAAGGTTACATCTAGACCTGATTTTTCAATTTGTTCGTGTTCAATTCCATGTTTGTCACCAATATAGTGAACTTCCCAACCATCTTTGATAAATTTTGGGATAAGAATCAAGTTCAAGGTAACATGGCCAACTGTACCACCACCGGTAAATACGATTTTTTTAGCCATGCTTATTCTCCTTTAATAGCTTCAAAGGTTGCGATAAATTCATCACCACGAACTTCAAAGCTCTTATACATATCCCAGCTTGCATTAGCAGGGCTCAAGAGAACAACATCTCCAACTTCAGCTTTACTGTAAGCAATACGAGCAGCATCTGCGACATCTTTAGCATCAACGTACGGAACTTGTGCTTTATCAGCTGCGCGTTTCACACGAGGAGCTGATTCTCCAAGAATAACCATCAATTTAACACCTGTAATATCTGGAACAAGTTCGTCGAATTCATTACCACGGTCAAGACCACCAGCAATCAAGATAACTTTTGAATTATCAAATCCTGAAAGAGCTTTTTGAGTTGCTAGAATATTTGTTGATTTAGAATCGTTATAGAATTTAATGCCGTTAACTTCACCAAGAGCTTGAAGACGGTGTTTAACCCCACCAAAATGTGACAAAGTTTCTTTAATAGCTTCATTTGCAATTCCTGAGAGTTTTGCAACTGCAATTGTTGCCAAAGCATTTTCAACGTTGTGGCTACCAGGAACACCGATTTCAGATGCTTTCATGATAGCTTCATCTTTGAAATACAAAGTATCACCATCTAGGTAAGCACCGTCAACTTTCTCAGTTGTAGAGAATGGGACAACTTGTGCTGCTGTTTTTTGTGCTAATTCTTTTGCCAAATCTTGGTTAAAGTTAAGTACCAAATAATCTTCTGCTGTCATATTCTTTTGAATATTCCATTTTGCAGCAACATATTCTTCAAAACTACCATGGTAGTCAATATGTGTTGGCATAAGGTTTGTAATAACAGCCATGTGTGGGTGGAAAGTATCTGTTCCCATCAATTGGAAAGAAGATAATTCCATAACCAAAGTGTCTTTATCTGTAGCAGTCTGTGCCACTTCAGAAGCAGGAAAACCAATATTTCCTGAAAGAAGACCTGATTTACCACCATTGTTCAATGTTTCAGCAATCATAGTTGTTGTTGTTGTTTTACCATTTGAACCAGTGATACCAATAATTGGTGCATCTGAAATCATGTAAGCCAACTCAACTTCTGTGATAACTGGAATATGTTTTTCAATAGCGCGAGCCACCATTGGATTATCGTAACGAATTCCTGGGTTTTTAACCATCAATTCAAAGTTTTCATCCAAAAGTTCTAGTGGATGGCTACCACAGATAACTTTGATGCCTTCTTCAAGAAGAGATTGTGCAGCTGGATTTTCATCAAATGGTTTACCGTCGTTAACTGTAACGATAGCACCTAATTTTTCAAGGAGACGCGCTGCAGCTTCTCCAGATTTTGCTAAACCAAGAACTAAGACTTTTTTATTTTCAAATGTTTCAATTTTTTTCATAATATATCCATTCTAACATTGCAAATATAATAATATTCTACCTTTATTTAAGGTGTTTTTCAATCATTCTACGGCATTTAAGACAATCTTAGTGTCGCAATGTCTGATAGAGTGTTTATGACAAAAAAAGCTGAGTAAATACTCAGCCTCTTTCGCTATATTGCTCATTTTCATTTTTCTTAACAGGTAAGCGATAGACATCCCTTAGCGCGAAAAATCCCAAGGCAACCATAGCAAGTGCAAGAAAAATTTCTGGTGGTGATTGCATGATTTTAACAAAGCTCATTACTGCTAAAACAAGTAGCATTGCAACTAAGCCAACAAAACCAATCATCCCAAGAGTATTACGAATTGTTTTAGGAGCCATGAAAATATAGTATGAAATAATTAAGATTGCAATAATTAAATAAAACATTTCATGATTCCTTCCTACAATTCAAATTTATGTGTATTGTTTTCCGAGTTTATTTTAAGTTTGGAACTAAAATAGTCTAGCAGACTATTTTACTCTTCAGCTGATTTTTTCTTTTTAGCTGCTTTAGCGCGCAAGTTTTTATCAAGAATTTGTTTGCGCAAACGGATTGATTCTGGTGTAACTTCCATGTATTCGTCATCGTTCAAGAATTCAAGTGATTCTTCAAGAGTCAAGATACGTGGAGTTTTGATAACAGCAGTTTGGTCTTTCGTAGCTGAACGAACGTTTGTCATTTGTTTAGCTTTAGTGATGTTAACTGTCAAGTCGTTTTCACGTGAGTTTTCACCAATGATCATACCTTCGTATACTTCAGTACCTGGGTTAACGAAGATTGTTCCGCGTTCTTCAACAGACATGATTGAGTATGTTGTTGCTTTACCAGTATCGATAGATACAAGAGCACCACGACGACGTCCACCGATTTCAGCGTTGATAACTGGCATGTATTGGTCGAACGTGTGGTTCATGATACCGTAACCGTGAGTCATTGAAAGGAACTCAGTTGGGTAACCGATAAGTCCACGAGCTGGTGCCAAGAAGACAAGGCGAGTTTGACCGTTACCAGTTGATTGCATGTCAATCATTTCACCTTTACGTTCTGACAATGATTGGATAACTGAACCTTGGTATTCTTCTGGTGTATCGATTTGAACACGTTCGAATGGTTCGCATTTTACGCCATCGATTTCTTTGATGATAACTTCTGGACGTGATACTTGAAGTTCATATCCTTCACGACGCATTGTTTCGATAAGGATTGACAAGTGCAATTCACCACGACCTGATACAGTCCATTTATCTGGAGAATCAGTTGGATCAACGCGAAGTGATACGTCAGTTTGCAATTCAGCAAGCAAACGTTCTTCAACTTTACGAGATGTTACGAATTTACCTTCACGACCTGCAAATGGTGAGTTATTTGCCAAGAATGTCATTTGAAGAGTTGGTTCATCAATGTGAAGGATTGGAAGTGGTTCAACGCAATCAGTTGGAGTGATTGTTTCACCAACGAAGATATCTTCCATACCTGAGATAGCAATCAAATCACCAGCTTTAGCTTCTTGGATTTCACGACGTTCAAGTCCGAAGAAACCAAACAATTTCGTAACACGGAAGTTTTTAGTTGAGCCATCAAGTTTAGAAAGAGTAACTTGGTCACCAACTTTAACAGTACCACGAAAGATACGTCCGATACCGATACGTCCAACGAAATCGTTGTAATCAAGAAGTGACACTTGGAATTGAAGTGGTTCTTCTGAGTTGTCAACTGGAGCTGGAATGTGGTCAATGATTGTATCAAAGACAGGAGCCATTGTGTGTTCTTGATCAGCTGGATCATCAGAAAGTGATGATGTACCGTTGATAGCTGATGCGTAAACAACTGGGAATTCTAGTTGATCATCATCGGCACCAAGTTCGATGAAAAGTTCAAGAACTTCGTCAACAACTTCTGCTGGACGAGCTGATGGTTTATCAATTTTGTTAACAACAACGATTGGTGTCAAGTTTTGTTCAAGAGCTTTTTTCAACACGAAACGTGTTTGAGGCATAGTACCTTCGTAAGCATCGACAACAAGAACAACACCATCAACCATTTTCATGATACGTTCAACTTCTCCACCGAAGTCCGCGTGTCCTGGTGTGTCCATGATGTTGATACGAACACCGTTGTAAGCAACTGCAGTATTTTTAGCAAGGATTGTAATTCCGCGTTCTTTTTCAAGATCGTTTGAGTCCATTGCACGTTCTTGCAATTCTTTACGTTCGTCAAGTGTGTGTGATTGTTTCAACAATTCATCAACAAGGGTTGTTTTCCCGTGGTCAACGTGGGCGATAATCGCCACGTTACGAATATCTTCTCTTAATTTAGTCATGATTCCTCGATTTATTTTTAATTTATTCTAACTTTTGAATTATATCATATTTCACCTGAAAAAACATCGTTAAAAGCTGTGTAAATGTTTTCAGAAATAGATTTTACTATTAAATATTCATCAAAGGCTCATAAATGTTCTTTTTTGAAAAGAAAAAAGAAAGTCAGATAGACTTTCTTTTTATTAACCTTCTTTAATTTTACCAGTCCAGTAATCAAAGCCATCTTTGAGGACGTAAAGATTTGTGTAACCAGCTTTTTTCAATGTTTTGATAACACGTGGAAGGGCAGCACTTCTACTACTGTCATATAAAAGAACTGGTTTGTCTTTACGAATAGCTGAGTAAGACAATTGAATTTGGCTAGCTGGGAGATTACGTGCTCCCATAATATGTTTTGTTTTGAAAGCTGCTGCTTCACGAACATCAATCAATTGACTTGTGTGAATCATGCTTTCAAATTCTGCATTATCAATGAATTTAGCTGAACGACGAACACTAATGTATGTCCATGCGAACCAACCAATGATAACGACTAAAGCAATTAGAAAAATCATCCAGTTCATTTTTGGCCTCTTAATCTACAAATTGGCTTGCAAGACTTGCAGCACCGATGATACCAGCATCGTTACCAAGTTCAGCGATTTTCACTTTAGTTGTTTTACGAACTTGTGGGAATGCGTAAGTAACGAAGTATTTTTCAACACGGCTACGCAAGAATTCACCTGCAGCTGATACACCACCACCGATAACAACTGAGTCTGGGTTCAAGATGTTTGCAATGTTAGCAGTTGCTTGTCCAAGGTAGAAACCAACTTTTTCAACAACTGAGTCAGCAAAGTGGTCACCAGCTTCAGCAGCTACGAAGATATCTTTACTTGTTACCACATCACCATTGTCGATAGCAGCTTTGATTTTTGAATCACCTTCGTATTCTTCTGCCAAGTGACGAGCTACACGAACAACACCTGTTGCTGAAGCAACTGTTTCAAGACATCCTTTGTTACCACATGTACATTCAAAACCATCAACTGGTTCAACGTTCATGTGACCAATTTCTCCACCAGCACCTGCAACACCGTGGATAAGGTTACCGTCAGCGATAACACCACCACCAACACCAGTTCCAAGTGTTACGAAAACAACATCAGGGTTGTTAGCACCAGCACCTGTCCAACGTTCACCAAGAGCAGCTACGTTAGCATCGTTGTCGATAGCAAATGGAATACCAAGTTCGCGTTCGATAACTGAACCAACTTCTTCAGTGTGAGCCCAGTTCAAGTTGAAGGCACCTGTAACAGTTTTGTTTTCACGGTCAACAGCACCTGGTGAACCCATACCGATACCTGCAAAATCATCTTTTGTCAAACCGTAAAGGTTCAAACGGTGTTTGATTGATTCAACAATATCAGGAACGATGTGTTTTCCATCCTCAAGTGTATTTGTATCGATTGCCCATTTTTCTTGAACTTCACCTTCAAGAGTTAGGATACCGAATTTAATCGTTGTTCCACCTAGGTCAATCCCTAAAAGTTTTTTAGTCATTATTTTCTTTCTCCATTTCTAAACGGTGCTCGCGACGCAAAATTAATTCTGCATTCAGGTAGTCAGCCTTGTCAATCAACCCATTTTCATACAATTTCTCAAGTTCAAGTTTCATGACTTCTATATCATAAAGACGTTTACCGATATAGACAAAAATGCCGAACCGTTTCAACAGTTGCTGCACGTCAAATAAAGTTTTCATACAAAGCATTTTATCAAAAATAAGACTCTTTTTCAATAGGATATGCAATCGTTTTCTTTATTTTTACGTTTTCATTTGTTTTCATGAAAAAATAGTGGACCTTTCGGCCCACTATCACGTTTTTTCTTAATTATTTAAGTCCTGGAGCTTGTCCGCGTTCGGCTTGAAGCATCCAAATTGTTTTTTCAGCATCAGATTTTGCTGCTGTGAAGATGTCATTTGATGGGGCATCTCCTTCTTCGTCAGTCACATCAAGACCAACTTGGTAAAGAGCTGTAAGGTAAGTGTAAACTTCAACCAAACGAGCAAGATTTTCGTCCATTGTCTTATCGAATGAACCAGCAGTTTCTTCTAATTTAGAGTTTTCATCGAATTCTTTAAGTGTAGAGAATGGTGCGCCTCCGATTGTAATCAAACGTTCGCTGATTTCATCCAAGTTAGCGTTAAGTCCGTCCATCAATTCATCCATTTTTGGGTGAAGGTAGAAGAATCCAGCACCACGCATGTACCAGTGGATTTGGTGAACGATTGAAGCAGCTTTTGAAAGATCTGCTACTGCTTGATTAAGCACAGCCTTTGTTTTAGCGTTTTTTGTATTTTGTGAAATGTTATGTGTTACAGATGCGTAAATAGTTTCAGTCATTGTTTGAGTCATAAGCGACCTCCTCTAAAAAATAAAATCAATGGTTTTAGGAAATATTTCCTTTTCTTTATAGTTCTATTTTAGAATAATTCTAAATAAGTAGCAAGTAATATGCTCACAAATTTTAAAAAATTTTTTTCGAATAATAAGGTATGGACACTTTGTTATTCTTTTTTCTTGGAGCATCGCTTGCTTCATTTATCGGATTAGTTGTTGATCGTTTTCCGAAGGAATCTATTTTATTTCCTGCTAGTCATTGTAATACCTGTGGCAAACCGCTGAGACCGCTGGACATGATTCCAGTTTTTTCTCAGATTTTTAACCGTTCTCGCTGCCATTTTTGTAAAAGTAAAATTCCTTTATGGTATGGCATTTTTGAATTTGTCTGTGGGCTCGCAACTGCTCTTTATTACCACGATATCATAGCTCCATCTAGTCTCTTTATTTTCTTCTTTAGCATGACACTTAGTTTATATGATTTAAAAAACCAGTCCTTTCCCCTATTAATCTGGTTACTACCCAGTGCTTTTTTACTCCTTTTTCTTCCTCTTAATACGGTAAGTATTATTCTTCTTTTACTTGGGATCATAGCTGAGCTTTTTGACATAAAAATCGGTAGCGGTGATTTTTTCTACCTAGCCAGTTTGAGTCTTTTTCTTGATTTGGAGAACATTTTATGGATTGTTGAACTGGGTTCTTTGGTAGGAATTCTGTATTGCCTTTTTGATAAAAACAAACGCATTCCCTTTGTTCCTTTTCTATTTTTAGGCTATCTTTTAGTTATAATTTTTAAGTGCGCTTAATTTTTTTATTAAATATAGTTAAAAATACTTTATTTTTAAAATTCTTCTGCTATAATAGGCCTTGAATAAGAGTTTTAGAAAAGAGGGCTGCCTTTGGAAACTACTGTCAATTCTCAAAAATCACTTAGCGAGGTCAATCAAAGTATTGCTGTTCCAAAAAATGCCTCATTTTGGCAAACACTTCGAGCTTTTATCGGACCAGGAGCTTTAGTGGCTGTTGGTTATATGGATCCAGGTAACTGGATTACTAGTGTTGTTGGTGGAGCTACTTATAAATATCTACTTTTATCAGTTGTTTTAATCTCATCTTTAATTGCTATGCAATTGCAGCAGATGGCAGGAAAACTAGGTATTGTGACTCAAAAGGATTTAGCGCAAGCAACTGCTGCTCATTTGCCAAAAAAGTTACGTTACTTTTTATTTGTTGTCATTGAATTAGCCTTGATGGCGACTGATTTGGCAGAAGTTATTGGATCTGGGATTGCGCTCCATTTACTATTTGGATGGCCGTTGCTATTTTCCATTTTAATAACTATCTTAGATGTTTTTATTCTCTTATCCTTGATGAAGCTTGGCTTTCGTAAAATTGAAGCTCTGGTTTCAACCTTGATTGCAACGATTTTGATTATCTTCTTATATCTAGTCTTGTTATCAAAACCAAGTTTCTCAGGTATTTTACATGGCTATATTCCTCAGCCGTCTATCATAGATTTGCATCAAAGTGGTGTTAATAGTAAATTGACACTTGCTTTAGGGATTATTGGTGCAACCGTAATGCCACATAATCTCTATCTTCACTCATCTATTTCACAAACACGTAAAGTTGATTATTCCAGTCAATCTTCTATTAAACAAGCGGTTCGTTTTATGACTTGGGATTCTAATATTCAACTAACAGTTGCTTTTGTGGTGAACTCACTTCTTCTTATCTTGGGAGCATCACTCTTTTATGGACACGCAAATGACATTAACGCTTTTTCACAAATGTATGATGCCCTTCAAGATTCAAACATTGCAGGTACAGTTGCTAGCGCTGCTTTATCAACCTTATTTGCTGTCGCCTTATTAGCTAGCGGGCAGAATTCTACCATCACAGGAACCCTAACGGGGCAAATCGTTATGGAAGGTTTCTTAAAACTGAGATTACCTCAATGGTTAATCCGACTAGTCACGCGCTTAGTTGCCTTAGCTCCAGTCTTGATTATCGCACTTCTTTACGGTAGTCAAGAAAGTGTCCTTGATCAATTAATTGTTTACTCGCAAGTCTTCCTATCTCTTGCACTTCCTTTCTCTATTTTCCCTTTGGTGTATTTCACATCAAATCGCAAGATTATGGGAGACTTCGTCAATAGCAAATGGAATTCTATTTTAGGCTACTTAGTAGCAATCATTTTAACTGTCTTAAACTTAAAATTAATTATTGATTTGTTTTAAACCCCAAAAAACCACTCATTGAGTGGTTTTCTTTTATTTTTGATAATTTGAGCCATATGTTACAAATGCTGCGACGTCATCTGCTTTACCTTCGTGTAAATCTCGAACAATTTTAGTTCCGACAATGACGCCATCTGACACCTTATTAAAACGCTCGATATCAGCTTTTGTTGACACTCCAAATCCTGTTAATACTGGAATGTCAGCAACAGCTTCAAGATTTGCCAAATGTTTATCCAAATCATCTCGGTAATTACCAGTTTTACCTGTAACACCGTTGATAGCAACCGCATAGATGAAACCTTCAGCATTTTGACACAAAGTCTTTTGGCGTTCGATGCCAGTAGTCAAGCTAACCAGTGGAACAAGGGCAATATCTGTATTATCAAGGTATGGCTTGATAAGATTTTCATGCTCATGTGGCAAGTCAGGAATAATCAAACCTTTAACAGAGGTATTGGCCAAATCTTTAACAAATTTTTCAATGCCGTATTGGTAAACAGGATTGATGTAAGTCATAATGACCAAAGGCACTTCGACTGTTTGTTCTTGTAATTTTTCAACAATCGCAGTCAAATTAACGCCTTTAGCAAGACTTCGTTGACCAGCTAATTCAATAACTGGGCCATCAGCGACGGGATCAGACCATGGAATCCCTACTTCAATGGCAGAAGCTCCGCTATTTTCCAAAAAAGTAATGGTATCAAATAAACCGTCTAAAGCTTTGTCATGGTCACCTGCCATAATGTAAGGAACAAAAATTCCTTTGCCGCTAGCTTTAATCTCTTGAAGATGTTTTGTAAGTGTCTTAGTCATCGTTTACTTCCCTTCTGCTTCCAAACGTTCTTTTACTTGAACAACATCCTTATCTCCGCGTCCTGATAGACAAACGATAATTGATTTGTCTGGCCCAAGCTCCTTAGCAACTTTTTGGGTAAGCGCAACAGCGTGACTTGATTCAAGCGCTGGGATAATCCCTTCAAGTCGCGACAAAAGCATGAAAGCTTCAAGTGCTTCATCGTCTGTAATCGAATCATATGTTGCACGTCCAATATCTTTGAAGTGACAGTGTTCAGGACCAACCCCAGGATAATCAAGACCAGCTGAAATAGAGAATGCTTCCATAATTTGTCCATGGCGGTCTTGGAGAACATTCATCAAAGCTCCATGCAAAATGCCTGGACGACCTTTGGCAAAAGTTGCTGCGTGCTCTTCAGTATCAAGACCATGTCCTGCTGCTTCAGCACCGTAAAGTGCGACAGATTCATCTTCGACAAATGGATAAAAAAGACCAATTGCATTTGAGCCGCCACCGATACATGCTAGAACCGCATCAGGTAGCTTTCCACCAGAAATTTCAGCATATTGTTTTTTGGCTTCTTTACCAATAACTGATTGAAAGTCACGTACGATTTCAGGAAATGGTGCAGGTCCAAGTGCTGACCCCATAATATAGTGAGTATCTTCGATATTTGCTACCCACGCGCGAAGAGCTGCATTAACAGCGTCTTTCAAAACACGTGAACCATCTGTGACAGCGTGTACTTTAGCACCGAGCAGCTCCATACGAAAAACATTGAGGGCTTGACGTTTGACATCTTCTTCACCCATGTAAATAGTACATTCCATGTCAAAAAGTGCAGCTGCTGTAGCTGTTGCCACACCGTGTTGACCAGCACCAGTTTCGGCAATGATTTTCTTTTTACCCATGCGTTTTGCAAGGAGAACTTGACCAAGGGCGTTGTTGATTTTGTGAGCACCAGTGTGGTTAAGGTCTTCACGTTTAAGGTAAATCTTAGCACCACCGATATGCTTAGTTAAGCGCTCTGCATAATATAGCGGTGTTTCACGACCAACATAATTTTTAAGCAATTCATCGAGTTCTTCTTGAAAGCTTGGGTCAGCTTTTGCTTTGCGATAAGCTTTATCAAGTTCAATAACTGCAGTCATCAGCGTTTCAGGGACAAACTGTCCACCGAATTTTCCATAAAATCCATTAATATCTGGTTGGTTATAGCTCATTTTTTCACACTTTCTATAAATCTCATAATCTTCAATAAATCTTTTTTACCATCCGTCTCAACACCAGAAGAAACATCAACAGCGTAGGGTCGAAAGAAAGTTATAGCTTGTCCGACATTATCGACACTCAATCCACCTGCTAAAAAATATGGCTTCGCTATTTTTTTATCCTTTAGCAGCTCCCAATCAAATGTCTTTCCGGAACCAGCTAGGGGGGCGTCAAATAATAGAAAATCCGCTTTAGTGTGAATTTCTTCCAGTGTTTTTTGGACAGGAATGGCACGAATACTTGGAACTCCAATTTTTTCAAAGTCCTCATCAGCAAATTCTCCATGAATTTGCACCAAATCAAGAGGTACTTGGCTAATAGCTTCTTGAAGTTCCAAGAGAGTCGGACTTACAAAAACACCCACTTTTTGGACAGTTTCTGGAATCAACTGAGCTAAATGGCTAGCTTGTTTTATGCCGACTTGACGTTTACTTTTGGCAAAGACGAAACCAATATAATCAGCTCCGCTTTTAACCGCTTGTTCAACAGCTTCTTTGGTTGAAAGTCCGCAAATTTTAACCTTTGTCAATTTGCAACTCCTTCACTTTCTCGGCTACATTTTCAGCAGTCATTAAAGCCGTACCAACTAAAATACCATTGAAAAATGGAGCAACGAGCTCAGCATCTTCTTTAGTAAAAATAGCTGACTCTGAAATATAAACTGGACCTTCTTTAAAATATGTTGATAGCTCCAAGCTTGTATTGATATCCGTTTCAAAGGTCACCAAGTTACGATTGTTAACTCCGATAATCTTAGCACCAATGCGATGAGCCACTTCCAACTCTGCTAAGTTATGCGTTTCAAGCAAAACTTCTAGGCCAAGGCCAGTTGCGAAATCGTAAAGTTCTTTTAAACGCGTCTCAGAAAGAGCTGCCACAATCAGTAAAATAACAGTTGCTCCTGCATTTCGACTACGAATAATCTGTTTTTCATCGATGATAAAATCTTTTGCCAAGGTTGGAATTTTTACTTGATTTGAAATCTGACGAAGATAATCAATGTCCCCCTTGAAAAAGAAAGGGTCTGTCAAAACAGAAATCATCACAGCACCGCTATCTTGGTAAATTTTGGCTTGCTTAACAATATCAACTTCGAGATTAATGTCACCAAGACTGGGACTGGCTTTTTTTACCTCAGCGATAATTTGCAGCTTATTCGCATTATTTTTAAGGTAATCGTAGAGCTTATAAGTCTCGCGAAGAGGTTGCAGTGGCTCAAGTTCTAGAGAGGCAACTTCTTTTTCTTTTTGCTTTAAAATGGTTGGTAAAAATTCTTTACTCATACTTGTACCTCTTGCAATTGGTGTAGTTTAGCAAGAGCAGAACCATCCGCGATTAATTGACGAGCAAGGTCAATCCCTTCTGCTAGACTATCAACTTTACCGTTAGCATAAAAGCCAAGACCAGCATTTAGCACGGTTGTTTCAAGATAAGGGCTAGCCTGATTTTCAAGAACGCTGACTAAAATATCTGCATTTTGCTTAGCATCTCCGCCAACAATGTCATCTAACTCAACTCTTGGCATACCAAGGTCTTTGTAAGTAAAGCTGTGTTGAGTGATTTGACCGTCTTCTAACAATGTATAAGTATTTTTGCCGTAAAGCGCTGCTTCATCCATGTTATTTGGACCTGTGACAATAATGGCACGTTTGCGTCCGAGTTTTTGCATGACTTGCGCTGCTGTTTCTTGGAGGTCTGCCCGATACAAGCCCATCAACTGCGTTTCAAGGTCAAGCGGATTTGCCAAAGGACCAACGATATTCATAATAGTTGGAATCCCAAGTGTTTTACGTGCGGGACCAATAAAACGCATGGCTGGGTGCATGGTTTGCGCAAAGATAAAAGCAAGTCCAACTTCATCAAGAGCTTTTGATAATGTTGCTGGTGAAGCAGCAATATTAATGCCCAAAGCTTCAAGAACATCAGCAGAACCTGATTTTGATGACACCGAACGATTACCACCTTTGGCAATACGAATACCACCTGCTGCTAAAATAAAGCAAGCTGTTGTTGAAATGTTAAAGCTATAAGACTGGTCACCTCCTGTTCCGCAGTTACACATAGCATCCCCAAAATCCTGTGGTAAATCGACAGCGTGACTCTTAAGAGCTCGTACAATACCAGTAATCTCAGAAGGTGTTTCACCTTTCACTTTGAGTCCCATCAAAAAGGCAGCAATCTCACTTTCTGAAATCGAGTTATTTAAGATACTATCAAATAAACTTTCAACTTGTTCTTCTGATAAATCTTCCTTATTTGCAATTTGGTTAAAGAGTTCTTTCATTGTCCATCCCTCGCTTTACTTTTCAACAACTAATCGTACAAAGTTTTCAATCATTTTAAGCCCATCTGGTGACCCAATACTTTCTGGGTGAAATTGAAGGCCATAAATCGGTAACTGTTTATGCTGGATAGCCATGATTTCTTGATCATCAGTCGTTTTTGCAGTTACCTCAAAATCATCTGGCATGTCTGTCACCACAATTGAGTGATAACGCATAATTGGCATATTTTTGGCAAGCCCAGCAAAAATAGGTGATTGGCTGAGAACATCAATATCACTTTGCTTGCCGTGCATGACATTTTTAGCTAAACCAAGCTTGCCACCAAAACTTTCAGCAATCGCTTGATGCCCCAGACAAATTCCTAGCATTGGCTTTTTACCAGCAAAAGTTTGAATCACCTCTTCCATTTTTCCAGCGTCAGCCGGCCAACCTGGACCCGGTGATAAAACAATAGCAGATGCTTCTTTGGCTGCTTTTTCTAATGCGTCAGCATCATTTCGCAAGACCTTAACTTCGGCAAAAGTCCCAAGGTATTGCGCTAGGTTATAGGTAAAAGAATCGTAATTATCAATTAATAAAATCATTTGCTATCCCCTATCCGTGTCATGCCTTTGGCTTTATTGATGGTTTCGTAAAATTCGTTTTCTGGTACACTGTCGTAAACAATACCTGCTCCTGCTTGAACATAAGCTTTTTGATTTTTGAGAATCATCGTGCGAATGGCAATGGCAAAATCCATATCTCCAGTTGCCGAAAGATAACCAATTGCACCAGCGTAGACGCCGCGTTTTTCACGTTCTAATTCATAGATACGTTTCATCGCACGAATTTTTGGTGCGCCAGAGACTGTACCAGCTGGCAATGTTGTTTTCAAAGCATCAATACTCTGCACATCTGCTAGCAACTGCCCCTTCACCACGCTGGTTAAATGCATGACATAGCGGAAATATTCTACTTCCATGTACTTAGTTACCTTGACCGTACCATTTTGAGAAATTCTTCCAATATCATTTCGTCCTAAATCAACTAACATACGATGTTCAGCTGTTTCTTTGATATCAGCTTGCAAGTCTTTGGCTAGCGCAGCATCTTCAGCTTCATCACAACCTCTTGGACGAGTTCCTGCAATTGGATTCGTTGTCACTTCACCATTTTTCACAGAAACCAAACTTTCAGGACTTGCGCCAATAATCTGATAGTCACCAAAATCATAGAAATAAAGATAATTTGATGGATTAGTCACGCGCAAATTACGATAATAATCAAGTGGATCACCAGCAAATGGGCTTGAAAAACGTTGACTCAACACACATTGGAACATATCCCCTTGTCGAATCAATTGTTTGGCTGTATCAACCATGCTTTCAAATTTTTCTTTTTCAATGTGGTGTTTAAACTCAAGAGAATGCAATTCCTGTGGTGAAAATTCGTTTGGCGCTTGCGTCTGCAAATCTTTCACTACCTTACCAAGTGCTTGGCGCGTTGCATCATTATCACGTTTACTGTAAATATTATCTTCTACCACGTAGACTTTTTCAGTCTTGTGGTCAAAAATTAGATAAGACTCGTAAACAAAGAAATGCATATCCGGCGTTCCAATAGTATCTTCTGGAATCTCACCAATATTTTCATAAAGCCCAATCATGTCATAACCGACAAAACCAATTGCGCCGCCACCAAATGGCAAATCACTACTAGCTCCTTTGACTGTTACTTGATTGAGGTAGTCAAGCGGGTCACCAGCAATAACTTGACCATTTTCTGTCAGTTGACCATTTTCATATTTGATTTCAAAGACCGGGTTGTAAGCCACAATTGAAAAACGAGCGTTCTCTTTTTCTCGTGGAATTGATTCAAGAATAACCTTATGCTCGCCCTGAACTCGCATATAAGCAAGAATAGGTGTTAAGGTATCAGCAGTTAGAATTTTTCGCATGTCATGTCCTCTCTACATGAAGTTTTAATTGTATTTTTTGTAAATTCTAGTCGCTGATTTGCCAGCCTTTATCTCTTCTTTTCATGATTTCCTCCCTTTTTAAACAAAAAATCCCCACACAGAAAAAACCTTCTGTGTGAGGGCGTCTAATGATAGCGCGGTGCCACCTCAATTTAACGGAAATATATACTCCGTCATCTCTATCTCCTCTAACAAGGAGCTGCACGATAAGGGGTGCCTACCCTGAGACTTACCACTGACAACTAGTGTTTATCTCACTTGTATCTTGAAATCTTTTTCACTTCCACTTAATTCACTAAACAAAAAACCTCACACAGAAAAAACTTCTGTGCGAGGACGTCTAATGTATAGCGCGGTGCCACCTCAACTTAACGGAAATACTATAATCCGCCATCTCTATCTCCTCTAACAAGGAGCTGCACGATAAGGGGTGCCTACCTGAAAAATATTTCTTATCTTCAACAATATACCATCAGCCCAATTTCACAACCACCTGCTACTCGTTCACAGTAACCACGAGCTCCCTGTAAGCAAATCCTTGCTACTTTCTGATTGGTTACCATTATAAACACCTGATTTTGACTTGTCAAGCGTTTTTTTATGAATTTTCTAAAAATTCAACATTTTTCATTGTTTTGTTGATTTAATTAAAAAATCTCTAAGTTTTTCCTAGCAAGAACGCTAAGTCAAACTCAGAGATTTAGAATTTATTCAAGGGTTAAAGTAATTTCTTTTGTTTCAGGGGATAAGAGTCCTTCTAAATGGGTGATTAATCGAATCAACCAAGCAAAAGCAAGTAAGAAGGCACTCAATTCAAAAGCTGTTAAAGATAAGTAATGAATACCCTGAAAGGCGATTTCTAATCCAACCAACATGCCACCAATAGCATAAGACATAATCAAGAAATCTCGCGTTACTTCTGGCAAAAGCCATTTAACACTGATAATTAAGGCAATGATAATCAAAACCAGATACCCTGCTACTCTGGTATGCAAGAGATGTGAGCTAGCGTCATTCGGGAAAAAGCCAACTGCTCCCAAATCAATCCCTAAGATGGTCAACATGATACGTATAGCTCTTAATTTCCAGTTTTTACCATATTTTTCACCTAAAGCGACAAACAAGTAATCCACCAAAGCAACCAAAACCAAGGCTGACAAAATCAAAGTCAGATTAAATTGCCAACTTTCCTTAGCAGCTTGTGTTCCCAAAAAGCTTAAGTTGAAATGCCACCACTGCAAAGATCGATTCGTCGCCATTGCGACAAAGACACCACTGACCATAATCACTGTAAAAACGGTTGTCAACCAAGTCGCCCTAATCATCTCTGCTATTTGCCCCCAAAAAAGACTGACCGCATAGATTGATGCACCTAAAATCAAACTCGAAGTTAACTTGTCAAAAGAAGCACCCGTGAAAATCTGCTCCAGCAGCCAGCCAAAGCCGAGAAGAGCTAACAGTAAAATCACTGCAAACGAGGCAACAATAACAGGAAGCATGCGCCAAAAAACTCGCGCTTTGATGCCACCAAGAAAGACTGTCCGGTTGCGAATGAGCGTTGTTGTAAAAATGGTCATTCCAAGTATCCCACCAAAACCAATCAAGAAGGTAATAATAGAATAATCCCCAACTAACAAAATCTGATCCATCTTCTCAATAGAACTCACTGCATAAAATAAGACACATAAAATGACAGTTGATAAAATTAAAACCCAGCTTGATAAACGTCCTTGTTTTGGTTTTCCCTCTTTTTGAAGAACCAATTTATCATTGTATAATTCAGCTTTTAATTGCTGCCCTTTACTCAGATTTAACTGATCGACAACTGCCTGATCTAGCACAATACTTAATTTTTTATTTTCCATACCTTCATTATATTATGCTAATGACTACTTGTAAAACAGGAACTGTAAACAAAATGTCAAAAATCAGAAATCGTTTTTTAATTGAGGAAAATAAAAAAGAACCCATTTGACCGAGTTCTAATTTACTTTATAACCAACCTTTGTCTTTAGCAATTCTAGCCGCCTCAACACGATTATTGGCTGATAATTTATTAAAAATTGATGATGTGTAATTTCTCACCGTTCCATTTGAAAGATAAAGGGTATCAGCAATATCTTGATTCGATTTTCCAAGTGAAATCAATTGTAAAATACGCTTTTCTTGAGGACTCAACGGATTATCCTGGCTTATCATAGATTCCATCAATTCCGGTGAATACTCTTTTTTGCCTGCAAGCACTGTGTGGATTGTTGACATCAACTCAGAAGTTGAACGGTCTTTCAACACATAAGCATCAACACCTGCCTTTACTGCACGTTCAAAGTAACCAACTCGTTTAAAGGTAGTCACAATAATCACTTTCAAATCCTTATGCTCTCGAATCCATTCTAAAACATCAAGTCCTGATTTTTTAGGCATTTCAACATCAAGAATCGCTACATCTATTGAGTTAGTTTTGACTAGTTCAATAGCCTCTTCACCGTCCCCAGCCTGCAAAACGTCGTCAACATCATCTTCCATAAGCAACAGCTGACACAAAGCATCTCGCAGCATGGATTGATCTTCAGCAACTAATAATTTCATCCTATTTCTCCTTTAATCCCAATTCAACTTGGATAAGTGTCGGTTGAGCTTGTGACAGAATCTGAATTTTTCCCTCAACTAAGAGAAGTCTGTCACGAATAGATTGGAGTTCATTCCCTGTTAATTTTCCAAAACCAACACCATTGTCTTCTACTCTGACAAATACCTTATCTTCTTTTTCAAATAAATGAAAACGGCATTGATTAGCCTGACTATGCTTAATGACGTTATTGCTTAGTTCTCGCAAAATCATGCACAAAGTCGATTGCAAGACAGGCGCCATCGCTTCTAAATTCAAATCATTTTGCAGCTGATAATCAATCTCCGTCATAGCAAAGAAATGCTCCAACTGCTCAATCTCTTCTTCAAGTGTTCTAAACTTGAGATTATTGATGATATTTCTAACATCATGCATCGAAGAGCGGCTAGCTTGGTTTAATTCTTCTAATTGCTTTTTGACAAGGTCGTATTTTCCTTTCTCTAATTGCTTAAGTGCTAACTCTGTTTTTAAAGTCATGGCAGCAAAAACATGTCCCAAAGTATCATGCAAATCACGGCCAATACGGTTTCGCTCATTTTCAGCTAGTAACAAATTAATGGTACGATTCTTTTCCATGATAGCTTTTTCTTGTGCTTCATTTTTTCGAGCATTCATCCAGTGAAATAAAATGGCATAATTCACAACAGGAACAAGAAAAATCATCACACGAGTCGTTATATCTTCTGTCAAAGTCATTCCTACAAACATCATGAAAAGCATGGCTAAATCGTAGGAAATAAAACGAAATGAGCGATAATCATCTTGAAATTGAAAAACAAGCAAACTATTAAAATAAAAAGTAAACCACATCATGCCACCATCAACACAAAGTGTCATGTAGATAATATAAGATAGCATGAGTAACCAGCAAGAATTGGTTAAGGGATTTTCTTCAAAATTGACAAGAAAAAGGTAGCCAAGCAAAAAAGCCGCTGTTATCCCCAGAGTCCAAACTGGATAACCTAAAAAGAAAACACCCAAAATAGGAAAAGCTAAGAAAGCTAAGGGCATATAAAATAAGGGATGAACATTCCTAATCCTTTTCAACATCATTTAACCTCAGTTTTATTCTTAATCATAAGCGCTAACGCTGCTATTATTATGGCATAGCCAAGCACGATAATCAAGGACTGCCAATTTAATTGAGCATTTTTAGCGAAGTCTGTCACCAAGGTATTCACATGATAAATCGGTGTTACTTTGGATAACTTTTGCATCCAATCTGGAAAGGTCTCGATTGGCATCCAAGAACCACCGATAATAGCCAATCCAAAAAAGGCAATATCACCGACAATTGTCATTAACTGTTGTGATTTCATTTGCGAAATTAACAAACCAAAAGCTAGAAATAGCAAACTTGACAATAACAATAAGGCTGCTGAACCCAACCAGCGGCTAAGCGACATTGTCACCCCACGAAAAATCGCACCAAATAAAAACGTTGCTAAAATAGACAATAAAAAGCAAACCAAAACTCGAATCACTTTTGATAGATAATACTGCCAAATTGAAACCGAAGAATGTTCAATATAAGTCATCCAATAGCTAGTCTTATCTTCCACAAGCATAGCTGGAAATGAGAAGAAGCCAAAGCTTGACATTGAAAATGCTGTCATGGTTAACATATAACTCATCACCAGCACCTTCTGCTCTTTTAAATCTGGAGAGAGTTCCATCCCAGAAAAGAACAAGAAAAGGAAAACCGGCATTCCAATAGATAATACAAAAGTTATCCAAGTACGTTTCGTTTTAATCCATTCAACTTTTAATAAAGCAATCATTTTTCATTCTCCTGTGTTTGGTCAAATAATGTATTTAATAAGGTTTTATTTTGAATTTCAATATCAGAAATCTGGCAACCTTGTTTCTGTAATTTCTGCCAGACACTATCAATCTCTTTTGTCATAAAAGTAACTGAGTCATTCTTTACTTTAATGCTATAACTATTTGCTAGACCGTTAACAAATGATAAAAATGTTTTTGGCAAGGTAACTTGTTTTTCATGTGCAGCTTCTCTCATAGCAAATGGAGTCGTATCACGTAGCAACTTTCCACGATGTAAAACTAAAATGCGCTCAGCCGTGTGTTCGACTTCTTCGATATAATGACTTGAGTAGATAATGGTCACGCCTTTTCCCTTTAACGATTGGATAATTTGCCAAAAATGTTGTCTCGTTGAAGTATCCATTGCTGCTGTTGGTTCGTCTAAGAAAAGAATTTTGGGTTGGCTAATAAGGCACAAAGTAAAAGCCAACAAGCGCTTTTGACCACCCGATAATTTCTCAGTTAGCTGATTTTTTTGTTCCTTGCTAAATTGCAAAATGTAATCAATCTCTTTATCAGTTAAAGGGGTCTTGCTAATCGCTTTAAAAAATGCAATTAATTCACATACTCTCAATTTTTCTGGCAAGCGATTTTCTTGTGGTAAAACAGCTACTGAATCTTTTAATTGCTGACTATTTGGGGCTAAACCATTGATGACAATCTTTCCTTTACTAATTTTCAAATCTCCTAACAAGCATGACATCAAAGTGGTTTTCCCGGCACCATTTGGGCCAATCAGAGCCACACAATCTCCGTCAGCCACTTCAAATGAGATGTCCTGTAAAATAGTTTTTCCTTTAATGGTCTTTGAGATATTTTCAACCGTAATCATTTCATAAGCTCCATTTTTCTCTTTATTTGATGATTTTATTTTAGAAAAAAATAGCTGAGCTTTTTAGCTTATAATGTCATGACATTACATGACTTTTGTCATGTTTTTGGCAACAAAAAACCAATCTGCTCTTGAGCAAATTGGTTATCAGTTTAATTTTCCATCATACCTGCTTGCAGTTGATACATACGATGGTAAGTTCCTTTCAAACTTAGCAATTCATCATGAGTTCCTGACTCAATAATCTTACCTTTGTCTAGGACATAGATACAGTCAGCATCTTGAATGGTTGATAAGCGGTGAGCAATGGCAATGGTTGTACGGCCTTGACGCATTTTCTTCAAAGACTCTTGAACAGTGTTTTCCGTTTCTGAATCAATGTTTGCTGTCGCTTCATCCAAAATTAAAATCTTCGGCTGACTAGCTACGGTTCTTGCAAATGCCAAAAGTTGACGTTGACCTGTTGAAAAACTTGAACCACGTTCTGTCACTTTTGTCTCATATTTATCAGGTAATTTTTGAATGAACTGATCAGCATCCACAAAGGCTGCGGCAGCTTGAACAGCATCTTCAGAAATATCCTGATACATTTTAATATTAGATTTCACAGTACCATGATACAAGAATGGTTCTTGCAGTACCAAACCAACATTTTTATGCAAAGCTTTTTTAGAATAATCACGAATATCTTTACCATCCAGTAAAACTTGACCTGATTGGAACTCGTAAAACCTCATAAAGACATTAATAATTGATGACTTTCCTGATCCAGTCGATCCTACAAAGGCAATCGTCTCACCTTGATTAACCTTAAAGGAAATATTGTCTAAAATCCGGCGTTTTCCATCATAAGAAAAACTCACATTTTTAAACTCAATATTGCCATCTTGCACAAAATCTAACACACCATTTTGTTCAGGTTCATATTGCTGTTCATCAATCAAATCAAACACCCGTCCAGCTGAAACCATTGAGGTTTGCAAAGTTGAAAAATTCTGAGTCACTTCAATCAAAGGATCAAAAAGACGATTAACGTATTGGATAAAGGCATACATCAAACCAGCAGAAATACCAATTTCCATTCCACGAAAACCAAAATATGCCATTAAAATAGCATATGCTAATAACTTCAGAAGTGACATAGCAGGGCGCAAGAAAAGACTATCTAATGCCATCGAACGATTAGCATAAAACACATGCTCTTCATTGATAGCTTCAAATTCATCTTTCAAACGCTCTTCTTGACTAAAGGATTGAATAATTCGGATCCCTTCGATGCTCTCAGACAATTTACTGTTAATATCTGACAACAATCCACGTGTTTTTTCAATCACACTTACCGATTTTTTGCGATAAAGATTAACCAAAACAAAGATAAATGGTAAGAAAATCACAACCCAAGCTGTCAATGTCGCATTCAATTTCAACATGGTTAACAGAGTTACTGAAAAGATAAAAATAGCCGAAATAAAGCTTGATAAAAGGCCTGAAAACATATCACTAATAGCTTCAGTATCATTTGTAATACGAGAGACAATAGAACCCGCAGGAGTTTTGTCAAAGTAAGCCATACCGAGTTTTTCCATGTTTGCAAAGGCATCTCTTCGAATATCTCTAACAATGCTATAAGACACACGCGCAAAGAAGAAATTTCCAAAATACTGGATAAGCGTCTGCAAGACATACATGAGGTAATAACCAACTAAAATCAGCATAGCAGTCTGATTCATATCCATCAAAAAATGATCAATAAAGTAAGAAGCAATCAGTGGAATCAGACTCTTAACAACCGTTGTTAGTAGTAAAAGACCTAGAGCTAAGGCGGTTAAGAATTTATAAGGTTTGAGATAGCTCATGAGGCGCTTAAATACACGCCACTGATTTGCATTATTCTTCATCACTATCTCCTTCCATTTCTAATTGCTGAGCTTCATAAGTATCTGCATACCAGCCACCTTGCTTAATAAGATCCTCATGACGCCCTCGTTCAATGATATGCCCATCTTGCAAGACTAAGATTAAATCAGCATGAACCACCGCACTCAAACGATGTGCTGTGATAATTGTCGATTTATGTTGACGAGTTTGCTTAAGATTCTCAATAATAGCATGTTCTGTCTTAGCATCTACTGCTGACAAAGAATCGTCCAAAATCAAAATTTCAGGATTTAAAATCATAGCTCGACTCATCGCAATCCTTTGTTTTTGCCCACCAGAAAGACTCACACCCTTCTCACCAATCAAGGTCTTAAACCCATCTGGCATGGCTACGATGTCATCATAAACTCGAGATAACTTCGTTGCTGCTTCAACCTTTTCTAAAGAGGCATCGGGATTTCCAAAACGAATATTTTCTAAAATACTAGTGGCAAATAAAAATTGATCCTGTGGGACATAACCAATCAAACGGCGTAAATCAGATAACTTGTAATCCTTGATATTGTTGCCATCAAGCATAATCCGACCATCAGTCAAATCATATTCACGTAACAACAAACGAATCAAGGTAGTCTTACCAGAACCGGTCTGCCCAACTAATCCCAGCGTTTGCCCCTGTTCTAGAGCAAAATGAATATCTGATAACGTCTCCTCATTTTCATAATAAAACGAATCAATATCATAAACCAAAGTACCATTCTGAATAGTCTGCAAAGGCTGATTACTTTCTTGGACATCAGATGTTTCTTTCAAAAGACGATTAATACGATTATAAGAGACAGAACCGCGTTGAATCATATTAAAAAGAAAACCAATTGCCATTAAGGGCCAAACTAGCATATCTAAGTAAGTGATAAAGGTTACTAAATTACCAACCGTCACTTGACCGGCTGATACCATAAAAGCTCCCATCAACAATGACAAAACATAACTTGCCCCGATAAATAAAAGCACTAAAGGATCAAACATGACATCATATTTCATGGTTTTCATGTTCTTAACAAAAGTCATGTCATTGATTTCTTGAAAAGACTGAAGTTCATCTTCTTGATACCCAAATGACTTGGTTACTTTGATACCTGACACGGACTCCTGAACCTTATTATTTAATTCTGAAAAGGCAGCTTGAGATTTTCCAAACGCTTGGTGAGTCTTTCGTCCTAAACGACTTGTTGCATATGCCATAAATGGCAAAGGAATCACCGCTACCAAGGTCATTTGCCAAGAAATACTAAAAGCCATTGTCACCAAAGTCACAAAAGCCGTAATTGTCGCATCTACTGCTGACATAACTCCAGCGCCTGCTAAACGTGTCAGCGCATTAATATCATTGGTAGCATGCGCCATCAAATCACCCGTACGATGTTTTTGATAAAAACTAGGTGACATTTTTGTAAAATGATCAAATAAGCGAAAACGCATAATCTGACCAAGACGATACGACGTTCCCAAGATATACATTCGCCAAATATAACGTAAAAAATACATAGCAAAAGCTGATAAAACCAACAAGAATAAGCTCATCAGCAATTGCCCTTGTGTTAACTCACCAGATGTCACTCGATCAATAACTCCGCCCATAACTTTTGGAGGGACAAGGTTTAAAATTGCCACCAAAATAAGAGCAAGAATTCCAATAATATACCGTTTTTTCTCCAGCCTAAAAAACCACCAGAGATCCTTTATAATTTTCATTAAAACCTGCTTTCTAGCTGATATTATACACCCTTGAGTAGACTCTAAGTCAAGTTTCCTGCCCTAAGCTTCTCATATGAAAAAGGTCAGGAGTTTTTCCTGACCTATAAATAACTACTTGTGATATTTTTTGTAAATAACTGTGTAAAGCCCCAAAGCTAGTAAGCCACCTAATGAATTAGTCCAAAGATCATCAATTTCAAAGACCCGATTAGCATTATAGAGTAAATCTACAAGCAATTGAGTCGTTTCAATCACTAGACTCACTCCAAAAGCAAATAGCCAAGCTCTCTTCCAATGACGTAGTTTTGGAAATAGCCAAATCAAGCCAAACATCAATGGAAAAACAAGAAACATATTTGTGACATTTTGTGCAAAGACCCAAAATGCTTCAAAGGCACTATCAAGCTGACCAATACCAATCAAACTGTTAAACGGCACCAAAAGCAAACGTAAGCGTCCATAATAAATGATATTGGGTGTCTCAACCCCATCGATTTTAAATGGTTGCGGACTAAAACACAAGAAGCAAAGGGCAAGGATGTAAATCCCCACCAAAGTTATTGCCACCTTACGCCCTAAGCTTGTCAACTCAAGTTCTTCATCAAATAGCTTTCTCATTTTACCTTCTTATTTTGCTTTAGCAGCTTTTTGGCGGTCACGTTTCATTGTATTTGAACGCAACTGACCACATGCTGCATCAATATCAGTTCCGTGTTCTTGACGAACGACACAGTTAACACCATTTTTCTTAAGAACATCGTAAAAGGCTGCAACATGTTCTTTACTTGAACGACGGTATTGGTCGTGTTCAGAAACTGGGTTATATGGAATCAAGTTGATGTAAGACAATTTGCGGATTTTTTTCGTCAAATCAGCCAATTCTTGTGCATTTTCTGGTGAGTCATTAACATCATTTAACATGATATACTCAAACGTCACACGACGATTAGTTGTTTCAACGTAGTATTCAATCGCAGCAAAGAGTTTTTCAAGTGGGAATGAACGGTTAACACGCATGATTTGTGAACGCAATTCATTGTTTGGCGCGTGAAGTGAAACAGCCAAGTTAACTTGCAAGCTTTCATGAGCAAATTCACGGATTTTGTGTGCCAAACCTGATGTTGAAATTGTGATGTGACGTGCACCGATAGCAAGACCATTGTCATTGTTAATCGTACGAACAAAGCGAAGCACGTTGTCGTAGTTATCAAATGGTTCACCAATCCCCATAACAACGACGTGACTCACGCGCTCATCTTGACCACGTTCATCAAAGTATTTTTGTACCATCATGATTTGTGAAGTGATTTCACCACTTGTCAAATCACGTTGTTTTTTAATCAAACCGCTGGCACAGAATGAGCAACCCATGTTACAACCGACTTGTGATGTCACACAGACAGACAAACCATAGTGTTGACGCATCAAAACTGTTTCAATCAACATCCCATCAGGCAATTCAAACAAGTATTTGACGGTACCATCTGATGCTTCTTGGACGACACGTTGTTTCAATGGGTTAACGCAGAAATTTTCATTTAAAATAGCGATAAAATCTTTTGAAATGTTTGTCATTTCTTCAAAAGATTGGACACGTTTACGGTAAAGCCAATCCCAAATTTGTGTTGCACGGAATTTCTTTTCACCGTGTTCGATTGCCCATTCGATGAGTTCATCACGTGTTAAACCGTAAATAGAGGGCTTCATGTCCTTAGTTTCTGTTTGCATTCTGTAAATTTATTTCCTTCCTATTTCTCTTTGCGGCGAATGACAAATTGTTTTGCCGACTGAATTTCTTTTTGTTGTTCACGTTTTTGGTGACGCTCACTGCGTCCTTTGCTTTCTTTACGTTTTTGGCTGGTAAAATGTTGATTTCCTGAATGGTCAGCTTTTTTCTTACCAGATGAACGTTTTTGTGATTTATGGCGTCTCGATTGTTTTTCTTCTTCAGACTTCACAGCACGTGGCTCTTTATTTTCAAGAACAAAATAAGCACAGCCAAAGTTACAATATTCTTTAAGGTAATCATCTAAACGTGAAATACGATTAGCCTTTTTAACGTCGCGGTCATCTTTGTAAAAACCTTTTAGACGTAGCTGTTCATTTCCCCAATCTCCGACGATGTAGTCATATTTAAGCAAAATCTCTGAAAATCGTTGACTAAACACAGTTGCGTTAAAAGCATCTTTTTCATTGGCTAAAATCAACAACTCGATATCATCGCTTTTGACACGATCAGAAAATGCCACGAATTGTGGACCAGGAAATTTATTGTAATTGTACATTTCAGGAGAGATATCTTTTCTCATCGGTCTCCTCTCTTCATCCATCGTAAAACTTATTCTTTATGTCTGAGGTAGTCTTCTACCAGTTCTCGAAGCAATTCAGGAAAAAGCAGCTCAGCTTGATGTGATTTAATGCTTTCAAAATAACGAGCAAAATAATATTGATCAACCAAGACTAGATTGACAGTCTCCTTTTCATTCGTAACCTTTTCATTATACACTATTTTTCCGTTTTTGTAAGCAAAGCCACTCGTTAAAACGGTCCCAAATTCTTTACCGCGAAATCCCATGCCACGGATTTGTTGTCTTGCTAACAATTCTGCTTGCGAATAAACATCTTGACAGATTTCGGCTAACTCATCGGTACTTACTTCTAACCTTGCTAGTCGCATTTGATGCGGAAGCGAATGGTGCAAAGTATCTTTAGTAATGTCCTTAGTAAAAGGCTCTACAACCAAGCCAGAATTTATCATGGCAATATCTGCTTTGGCATAGTCTTTCATAGCATCCATCACTAGCTGACAAGAAGACTCTAAAGTCAAGTCTTCATCAAATTGTTTGATTTCTTCTTCACCTAAAAGCTTGCGACCATCTGAAACAATTTTTTCAATCCATTCTTTATCTCCTGGTTTACTTGCCATATGACTAGTTTCATGAGCGTGGATTGTGATATCAGTCATTTCATGATTATCAAAGCTGAGATTAATTTCACCGACAAACTGACCGTATTTTCCTGCAGCTGCCATGTAAGTGCCATTAAGGCATGCCCCATCTTCAAAGACATGGTGCGTATGTGCTCCTATAATAAGATCTATCTCTGGGCATTTTGCAGTAATCTTCTCATCCCAAGGAAGTCCTAGGTGACTAAGCAATATCCTAAAATCAGCTTCTTGTACTTCCTTGATTGCAAGATCTCTTTTTAAACACTCTAAGGGATCAAGAACTGTCCAACCACCTGGTTTATAAGTCAAATAATAAGGAAAAGTATAGGCTAAAAAAGCAATTTTAGTTCCTGCTTTGGTCTCATAAATTTTATAAGGTACTGCCCAGTCGGGGCGACCATTATCGTCTTCTAAGTTTCCTAAAATAACATCAAAGTCAGCCTCTTGATAAACCTCATTTAACCAATGTTTTGCCAGACCAATTCCTTCATTATTACCAATGGTCGCAAAGTCAATCTTAAGCTCGTTTAAAAATTGAACATTACATTTTCCTTTACTAATATCCGTCATTGGATGCCAGCGGTCAATATTATCACCAATATCAAGGCGAATAACTTCATTTGTCTCAGGATATTCTTGAAAAAAACGTTTGATTTTTGGATAATTTTCAAAATGAGAATGCCAATCATTCAGATGTAAAATCGTTAGCTTTTCTGTCATAGCAATATTATAGCATTTTCCACCCCAATAGTGATATTTCAGTGGTTTTACAAATCGATTATCAACCAAAAAAGCTAGATAAAAAATCTAGCTTTTCAATACTCAGCGACTATTTCGCTGTTCTTTTGCCAAGGAGAGACGTTTAACAAACATATAAGCAATTCCTTGGACCATCCATAAGGAAGCATAACAAAGTACCCAAGCTGAGAAAGTCAGCCACTTCATACCTAAGGTCTGATAAATACCATGACCATTTACAGATCTAATAAAAATTAACAAACTAACATCTAAAAAGATAAACAGGGCTGCAATATTAAAGCCAATCACCAAACGTTTCTGCCAGTTTGTCATACACTCCTCCAATCTATTAGTATTCCACCTCTTCATTTTAAACCATTGTAAACAATAAAGCTTAAGAAAAAGTTAACTGATGCATCAAAAAACACCTCTTTTAGCTAGTCTAAAAGAGATGCTTCTTGTATTAATTTGTACTTCTTAGGTAATCAATCGCTTCTTGGACATTCTTGACAGGGACAATTTTCATGTCTGTATCAAGGTCTTTAGCAGCTTCTTTGGCTTCTTCGTAATTTGTCTTAGCATCAGGATCTTTTTTCAATGTTTCTTTATCGACTGGATTATTTGGAACAAAGAAAATATCTGCACCAGATTTGGCAGCTGAGACAACTTTTAAGCCTGCTCCGCCGATATCACCAACAGAACCATCTGATTCAATGGTACCAGTACCAGCAATTTTACGACCTTTACGAAGATCTTCGTTATTAACTTGATCATAAATATCAAGGGTAAACATCAAGCCTGCACTAGGTCCACCAACACCACTGGTATCAAAAGTCACATCGACATCAGATGACACCTTGGTATGATCGACCAGACCAATACCGATACCATTTTTACCATTTGGCAATTCAATGATTTTACCAGAAACCTCTTTGGTTTTACCGTTTGAAATTTCTTGAACAGTGACTTTAGAGCCAAGATCCAAGTCTGCTACATAAGCCATCAATTCTTGTGAACTCTTGAACGTTTTACCATTTACACCAGTAACCGTATCAGCTAGATGTAAAAGTCCTTTAAAGGTTGAATTTTTGGTTACATTTAGGACATAGACACCCTGATAATCAAGCTTAACGTCTTTTCCTGCTAGGGTTAAAGCTTGGTAGGTCGCTGTATTTTGTGAAGTTTCCATGTAGTATTGATTAATACGCATGTAATCTTCATTACTGTAGCCACCTGTTGTTGCGGCAGCCGTTGAAATCTCCGTATGCGGTGTTAACCAAGCATAAACCAGCTGAGCAAGCGTCGCTTGGCTCACTGTCACCGCTACAAAGTTATAGGAACCTTCGTCTTTATCTGTTTTGTTATTAACGGTTAAAACACTACGAACATCATAAGCACCCCCAGGCATTTCAACATAATAGTCGAGGGGATAAAATAAACTAAAGATGAGAAATACAGTTCCCACTACTCCTAGTATCCACCATTTAAAGCGGTATAAAATACGACCTAACTTTTTCAAAATCCCTTTAAATGCGTTTAAGATTGTCATATTTTTCCTCCACTTTTTTTCACAACACTCTCTGGGACAAATGCTGAAATATCAGCCTGAAAATGTATCAATTCACGCACACGACTAGACGACACATAATGCCATTCTGGAGAGGTGAGTAAATAAACACTCTCAATATCACTAGCTAGATGATGATTGAAGAAATCCATACTCCCTTCATATTCCAAATCTTTAGCATCTCGAATTCCTCTGACCAAATAACCAGCCTTTAATTCTCTTGCCACATCAACAGCCAAAGAATCATGTGCTGTCACTACGCTAACATTTGAATAAGGTTCTACTGCCTCTTCTAGCATCTGTTTTCTCTCAGCAATCGTAAACAGACCAGATTTATTTCTATTATATAAAATCCCTACATAAAGCGTATCAAATAGTCGACTCGCACGCGCTATAATATCAAGATGTCCATTTGTCACAGGGTCAAAAGATCCCGTCACCAAACCAATTTTTGTCATATTGCCTCCATCAAGGATATCATGACATTTACTATCTAATGTAAACCGTCACCTTACTAATTCCGTATGTTTTTTGTTTCCAAATGCCAAAGCTTGAAATCTCTTCTGGCAAATCCACAGCTTTATCTGTTTCACATACAATCATCACATCTTCAGACAAAAGCCCAGCTTCTTCCATGTCAGTGATATTTTTAACGATTTCCTCTTTCGCATAAGGCGGGTCCAACAAAACCAAATCAAATGGTCCTTTGACCATGCCGAGCGCTTTATTAGCATCCATCTTCATCAAATGAAATTGCTGTTCAGATTTCGTCATTTTGATATTTTCTGTGATAATAGCTTGCGCCTTACGGTTGCGTTCAACCATGACCGCTTCATCCATCCCACGTGAGATAGCTTCAATAGCAAGACTACCGCTACCAGAAAACAAATCCAAAACACGCCCACCATCAAAGAATGGGCCAATCATATTAAAAATAGCGCCCTTAACCTTATCAGTTGTCGGACGAGTAATTTTTCCATCGAGCGTCTTCAAGGGACGCCCACCAAATTTTCCTGCTACAACTCTCATAAGAACCATTATAACAAAATTAACCTAAAATGCCTTAAAAAATTATTGATAAGGTTTACACTAAAAATAAGATTTGATATGATGAATAGGATAATTTTAATTATCAAAGTTTTTTAGGGTAAAGGAGTTATGATGGATTTTAAAAAAATCTTTAAAGACAAGAAAAATATTGCCCTTACTGTCTTGTCAGTCTTATTGATTGGTAGCTTCTCTGCTCAAGGAAGTAAAGATCATGAACTTTCCCAAGCTGAAACTAAGATTGAACAACTCAGCCGAGAAATTGACGATACCAAATCAGACTTAATTGATAGTCAAAACGAACTCAGCGATTTCAAAGAAGAAAACGCCAAATACATTGAAATTGGTAAAAAAGAATACCAAAAAGTCAAAGCTATCGAAGATGAAGCCCTAGCTGCTGTCACAAAGCTTGAAAATGATCAAACTCAAGCTAACCTCGATGCTGCAACTAATAAAGTGAATGCTGTCACAGATAGCAAGGTTAAAGAAAAGCTTCAAAAACGCATTGCAACTGTAAAAACAGCCATCGAAGCTAAAAAACAACAAGAAGTTATCAATGCGGCTGAAACAGCTGTTAAAAAACTCGAAAGCGACCAAAAACGTGAAAACGTCGATGACGCTAAAAATAAAGTAAACGCGGTATCTGATTCAGCTAAAAAGGAAGCCTTTAATAACCGTATCAATGCTGTCGTTTCAGCTATCGATGCCAAAGAAGCTGAGGCAGCAAAACAAGCCGAAGAGGCAAAAAAAGCTCAAGAAGCTGAAGCTGCACGTCAAGCACAAGAGCAAGCTGCCGCTGAAGCTGCTCGTCAAGCACAGGAACAAGCTGCTGCTGCCGCTCAACAAGCGCAACAACAACAACAAGCTGCTGGTGGATATAAAAGAGATTATCGCGGTAGATGGCACCGCCCAAATGGACAATACGCTTCAAAAGCAGAAATTGCAGCTGCTGGCTTGCCATGGTAAAAAATGATTAACTGAGATAAATATCATCTCAGTTTTTATATTCAAAAAGGTCGACTGGAGTGCCAGCCGACCTTTTTTAGTCCTTAAATTAAGTTTCTTCTATTAAAGAATGTTTTCGTAAGTATCACGAACATCTTTTGGCCAAACACTTGATTGTACTTCACCAATGTGTTTTTTACGAAGCAAGAACATTGCCATACGTGATTGACCGATACCACCACCGATTGTAAGTGGGAAGAGACCGTTAAGAAGAGCTTTGTGCCATTCTAGTTGCAAACGATCTTCGTCACCAGTAATTTTGACTTGGCGTTTAAGAGCTTCTTCGTCAACACGAATACCCATTGATGACAATTCAAAAGCTGAGCCAAGCACTTCGTTCCAAACAATAATATCACCGTTAAGACCATGGTATCCATTTTCAGATTCAGAAGTCCAGTCATCGTAGTCAGGTGCACGACCATCGTGGCGTTGACCATCTGGCAAAATACCACCAATACCAATAAGGAAAATCGCACCGAATTCTTTAGCAGCAGCATTTTCACGTTCTTTTGGTGTCAAATCTGGATAACGTTCTACCAATTCTTCTGTGTGAATGAAAGTAATTTTCTTAGGTAAAACAGCTTCAATATCAAAACGTGCTTCTACTGCTAGTTCTGTCAAACGAATAGCTTTGTAAACTTGTTCAACAGTTTCTTTCAAGTATTCGATGTTGCGACGACCATTTGGAATAACTTTTTCCCAATCCCATTGGTCGACATAAATTGAGTGGATTGGGTCTAATTCTTCTTCATCTGGACGGAGAGCTTTCATGTGTACGAAAAGCCCTTCTCCTTCATTGAAGCCGAAACGTGCTAAGGTATGACGTTTCCACTTAGCAAGTGAATGAACAACTTCATATTCAGCATCAGGAATACGTTTAACGTGCACAGATACAGGATGTTCAACGCCGTTCAAATTATCTTGCATACCATCCCCGACCTGGCTAAGAATAGGTCCTTGCACTTCAACGATGCCAAGTTTATCAATCAAATATTGAGTAAAAGTATTCTTGACAAAAGAAATCTCCTGCTGTTGATGAATAAAGCTTTTCTTCATATGCTCCTCCTTAAAAATTTTTTTAAATTTGAAATACCAAAATGATAATGAACGATAGTGAGGTATATTTTGTATTTCGTGATCGCTTTACAACGATAGAGCTATTATACACCTATGTTTTTAAAAAATAAACACTTTTTTGCAAATTTTCGCAATATTTTTGAATTTTATGTTAGATAACCTAACAAAGGATGGAAAATCGGCTATTTATAAGCATTTTTTAGAAGAAAATTTCACTTTATAGTATTAAAAAAATTGAACCATCAAACAAAAATAGCTCAACTTTTTTCTAATAATTAAACCGTTGTCAAAATAGTGTTTAAATAGCGACAGTTATCAAATATCACTCTTTTGACCCTTGTAACAATTTTAAAAAGATAAAACTCAAAATAATAACCGAACAACCAATATAGAAGAAATTAAATGGATTACTTGGTGTGAAAATCAGCGTGAAAAGAGCTGTTCCAAGTGGCATAAATAAAATAGCAACGGTAAAAACGATTCCCAGCACTCGCCCCAGATACTCACTTGCTACTTCTCTTTGAACAAGCGAAAAAGAATGAATGTTAAACAAGGTCATAAAAATTCCAGAACCAACTGGCGACAGTGCCAAAAGAAAAATACTCGGTTTCAAAAAATAAAGAACGGGAGCTAAGGCAACAAATCCTCCAAAAATAGACAAAAGTGCCATTAATTGACCAGTCGATAATTTGTATCTAATTTTTCCGCTAATAACCGCTCCAATCACTCCACCAATCGCCTCAGCTGTTAAAAACATAGCATAACTATTTCCAGTGATTTTTGGGAACATTTGATTACTATAAGGCAGTAAAAGACTGTAACCAGCCATAAAAAAGTTAACCCCAGCAGAAAGAGCAATCAGAAGATAAATCTGGCGATTACTGATAACATACTTAAAGCCACTAACCAAATCATCGATAATGACCTTGGCTGAAAAATCATCATTCTTACTTGTCTCTTCTAAAATAGGTTGAACAAAAGCAACAATCAAAGCTGATAATAAAAAGGACAACCCATCAAGACTCAAGGCTCCTCGGATACCAATCATGTGGTAAATTCCTAAAGCAAGCATCGGGACAATGATTTTAACCAGAGTCGCAAGCGTTTGAAGGTAAGAATTCACTCGAGTAATATTGTCCTTTTCGACGATTTCTTTGGTAAAGGCATTGTAGGCTGGTGTCGAAAATGCTGACAAAAATGCTAGTAAAGCATTGGTTAAAATGACCGCATAGATGAGCCAAGTTTGCTTGGAAATAAGAGACAAGCACAGACAAATTAAGCCACTCAAAAAATCACTTAAAATGATAATTTTCTTTCGTCTGAAACGGTCCGCAATCACTCCGCCAAATAAATTAAACAGGGCTCCAATGATATTTTCAAGTGCCTGGTAAATTCCCACCAACATCATTGATTTCACGTTCATACTCGCTAAAAACGAATTATTCACATAATCAAATAAAGTATCACCTATCTTTGAAATCGTACTGCTCGTTACTAAAAGACCTGTATTTTTTCGTTCGATTTTCCTCATAAGCACCTCCCGATTGTTAGATAGTATACTCTTCAAAAACTATTTTTGCAATATTCTTTCAATTTTATTTTCAAAAAACCGCACCTACTAGCACGGTTACTTTATTCTTTCCTGAGTGAATCGATTTTTTCAATTAATTCTTTTGTCATACGACGTGGACCACGAACGGCTTTGACGCCATAACTTTTTAACGTTTCAAAAGTCACTTGCTCATCTGAGAAAGTATAAAGCAATTCAATTTTCATTAGTTTCTTAATAGAAGTATCATCTCGATAAGCATCATTTGGCAAATCAGCTTCTAAGACTTGGCAAAAATACCGCACTGCCTTAGTCGGTGCTGTCATGTAAATCGCCACAAAATCACCTTTTTTAATGCTTGCTTTTTGTGTCCATAAAATAACCTTCTTTGCTGCAAATTCAGCATCAATATCATAATACTTGGGGTTGGCTGGAATTAACCAATAATCTGGACCACTACTGCTCCCCAAGGCCTTTCCAGCTACCAAAGCTCTGCTATTATCCACCAAAGAAAAAAGGAGCTCATCAGGAACTGTCTCATCTAAAACCACACTCACCCAAGACTTCTTATTCATGTGGTAAGACGGATAAACGCCCGTGATTTCAATCAATTCAGGCAACTTAGCTTGTTCAACCTTAATATTGATTATTTCAACTTTGTCATCCAGCGCTTCTTGCGACCACTGCTCCTCACCAAGGTCTAATTTGCCACGCGCAAGCGTCATCACAAGACCATACCACTTCTGATTTTTAGGATAGCGAAAAGAAGAGAACTCAGGATATTTTTCAAAAGGATGGTCAAAATCATCGCCATAAGTTGCCTTTAGGTGATTTGCAAGACGATTCATTTGGTCACTAGCAAATGGCAGAGCTTCAAAGCAAGCCTCAGCCACTCTTTCAAGAACCTCTTGATAAGCTTCTCTGACTTGTCCGACAAAATTCCCACTCGCTGCTGGCACATGAAGCGCCAAATACTCTTCTCCTAGGTCTGTGTCCATCACTTTGCCACTGACCTGACCGTCTGCTGAAATATGAAGCTGAACCTCAAAATCACCATTCAAAATCAACTTCGTATAGTCATAACCAGCCTCAGATTTCTCAAATCCAAACGCCACCAAGCGCTCAAAGACCACCCGCTTCTTAGCAAAAAAATCCGACTCAACTGACATAGAAGCTCCTTTCATTTAGCATAAGTATAGCAAAAAAAGACTGGAATAACATTTTCCAGCCCTTTCTTTTCATTATTTAATCAAGTGATAATCTCGTAAAAGTTTTTCAATGTCTGTTCCTTCAACTTTTCGTAAGAATTGTTTTAAGATAAATTTTTCAACAAAATTTAAGTTCATCTCAGTAATTGGTTTTCCATCCCTTAGAGCAACTGTCGCATGTAAAAGATCACGAATATCATAAGTACTTGCCCAAACTTCTGGGACTGCTCGATCAACATTAAACAAAGTATAAACGGCTTCCATGGCAGTTCGGATAGAATACTCTGTCGTAAAAATAGTATCGCGTTCTGTCTCAGCAAATTGACCTAAGAAAGCAAAATTAATAGCGCCATCTGGAACAACATCAGGACGATCACCTTTTTCGCGTGGCATAAAGAAAGCTGTAATGTAAGGCATCATACATGGAACGGTCTTTGCACTATTTGCAGCTAACTTGTCAATGTCCTCAACTGGAACTCCTAAATGATAGAGCCACTCTGCACAAATCTCTTGTCCTGTACAATCACGCATTGGCTTTTTAATATAATTTCCTTCCCTATCAGTAAAAAGCGCATAAACCCAGACAGTTAACTCATTTTTAGGTTGATTTCTAAATTGTGGTTGTCGGTTAACAGTCCAACTCAAAAGCCAATTTGAATCTTTTACCGAAACAATCCCCCCAGTCACAATGTTGCCAGAAAACGGATCACGTTTACAGATTTTTTGAATAAATGTTGGAATCTTATCATCCAAGGTAGTCACGGTCGCGCTCATCCAATTTGATTTTTCAGGTGACGAACAAAACTTATCCGGATGACCAAATGACTCATCTTGATCCGCAATTTTTCGCCACATATCCCAGCCATTTCCTTCTTTGATGTCTTTATTAAAGCAAGCTGGCTTATCTTGACTACCATAACTTGAATTTTCAACACAACCACCATTTGTGATAAACACAAAATCATTTTCAGTCAAATCAATACTACTTTTTTCAGCATCAGAAAGAATATCAAGCCGTTTAGCAACTTTTTTATCCTTTTGACAATCAAATTCGACGTTAATCACCTTTGTGTTGTAATGGAAAACAACTCCAAATGATTCTAGGTATTTTACCATTGGCAAAATCATTGATTCGTATTGATTATAGCGTGTGAAACGCAAAGCAGTAAAATCTGGTAAACCACTAATATGGTTAATATAGCGTTTAAGGTAACGTTTCATTTCTAAGGCTGAATGCCAATTTTCAAAAGCAAACATTGTTCGCCAGTATAGCCAAAAATTTGATCCAAACACTTCATCATCAAAGAATTCATCAATTCTTCTGTTATACAATTCTTCATCTGGCGTAAAATAAAGTTTCATAATTTCAAGAGCTGCTTTATCAGACAATCCAAATTTTTTATCCGTATGAGCATCTTGACCTTGCTTTTCAGTCGCTCGACAAAGAGAATAATTTGGATCTGCTTTGTTTAACCAATAAAATTCATCTAAGACACTAACACCTTCTGTCTCAATTGAAGGAATCGAACGGAATAATTCCCACATACACTCGAAGTGATTATCCATTTCACGACCACCACGCATGACATAACCAATGTCACTATATTGGTAACCATCACAAGCACCACCAGAAATGGGCTCTTTTTCAAGAATATGGATATTTTTACCAGGCATTTGAGCATCTCTCACTAAAAAGCATGCTGCAGACAAAGCTGCCAAACCAGCACCTACAATATAGGCTGATTTGTGATCGACACCTTCTGGCTTCAACGGACGGGCAAATGCTTCATAATTACCACTTGAATAATACATATCGAGAACCTCCATCTTTTTTGTTACCTTCATTATAGATAATTCAAAGATTTTACTTCAATAAACAAAAAAGACCAAATGATAAATTTTTTATCATTTAAAGTCTTTTGATTAATTATTTTTTTGATGATAGTGATTTAAAGCTGACACAATATTGCCATGAACCAGAATAGCTAGCCGTTCAACGATATCTTCTGGCTTTTCTTTCATATCATTTTTTATCCAATCTAACATTAATCCAACCAAAGCATACTTGTAAAAATCAGCAATAAATTCTTTTTGCTTATCACTTACCATTAACCCGACAGCTTTTTCTTCAACAACATCAAGCATTAATTGATAAGTTAACTGATAAAGGTAACATTCAATTTGTTCTCGACTAACAGAATGATAGACATTCATAATAAATGGCTTATTCTCTTTAACTGCCTTAAAAATATCAAGAAGCCCATTTTCCCAGCTATCATAGTGCCTATTCTCGCCCAAAGCTTTTTGAGCATCCTCAACACAAGACCACTCCACCAAATCATAAATATCCTTGAAATGATAATAAAAAGTCATGCGATTAATCCCACAATCCTCTGCGATATCTTTAATAGTAATCTTAGTGAGTGGCTTTTTTAACAACAAATGCTTCAAAGAATCTTCTAAAGCCCGTTTGGTAACCTGAGTCATAATACCCCTCTTATCCCTTTTTCCTTTATTATACTACAAAAGAAAAATTCACTTTTAAAATAAGCAATAGTCAATTCACAAACTAGTTATCATTTGACAAGTTTTCTTGGCAATTTTATAATTATTATGACAACAAAACTTGGCAGGAGGACTCACTTATGAATAAGGAAGATATTTTAAAAATGGCTCAAAGCGAAAAAAGAGATGAAATGGAGTTACATATCAAAGATAAATCAATGACGTGGTCATATCTGGTTATGGTTATTGTGGCTGGCCTGTTTAGCTTCTTTAAATCTCTTCATGGATTTCCTATAGCTGATTTAACAGCTACAGTTTCTGCTTCCGTCGGTACAACATTAGCTTATCGTTATGCTAAACTAAAGGATAAACAAGATTTATTTTTTGCGATTGTTATGTTTATTATTGCACTGATTTCTACAATTTATTTCTTTATAGGATATTAACAAATGACTAATAAACTTGAATTAAAAAACAATCTTAAACAGGCTCGATTAGAACAACATTTATCACAAGCAGCTCTTGCAAAACTAGTTGGGGTTTCTAGAAATACCATAAGCTCAATTGAAACGAGACAATTTAGTCCAACAGCCAAATTAGCTCTACTTTTATGCATCGCTCTAGATAAAAAATTCGAAGACCTGTTTTACTTTTAATGGTTAACATACCAAAAACCCCACTTCATTTTTTGAAGTGGGGCTATTTTTGATAACTATTGTGGATTTAGGTTGTTTGTAGTTATCTGTGAAAAAGAAAGTTAACTAGGATTGTTTATAGTATAGATTTCCTCACTTAAGGCAATCTTAACGAATCCTTGCAGAAACCTTAAACTTATTTCACCAATTTTTTCATATCTTCGATACGAGCGACTGTTGCGTCGTATTTAGCTTGGTAGTCAACTTGTTTGTCACGTTCTTTTTGGACAACTTCTGGTTTAGCGTTAGCGACGAACTTTTCGTTGCCAAGTTTGCGTGCGACTATCATATCAACGCATACCACTTATGATTCTTCGAGTAACGGTAAGACGAAAACTCAGGATATTTTTCAAAAGGATGGTCATACATGTCGCCATATGTCGCTTGCAAGTAGTGTGCGAGACGATTGGTTTGTGGATTGAGAAATGGCAGAGCTTCAAAGCAAGCTTCAGCCACTCTTTCAAGAACCTCTTGATAAGCTTCACGAACCTTCCCAATAAAACTGCCACTCGAACCAGCCACATGAAGAGCAAGATACTCTTCATTTAAATCGGTATCAATCACCCTTGCTGACACCTGACCATCCAGTGAAACATGAACTCGCACCTCAAAATCGCCATTCAAAATCAGCTCCGCGTAGTCATAACCAGCCTGATTTTTCTCAAATCCAAACACCACCAAGCACTCAAACACCACACGCTTCTTTCTAAAAATATCTGATTCAAATGACATAGGGACTCCTTTTGCAATTTTACAATAATATATAAAAAACATGGATCGACTGTAATTCTGTAAAATATTTATGATATACTAAGTTTAACATAAAATCTAGGAGTGTTATATGTCAGAAGAATTTTCATTGAATTATCATGCAGCAACTATCCAACATCTTGGTATTGGTCTATATAAACAGCTTCCACAAGCAATTGCCGAACTGATTAGTAATTCTTGGGATGCTGATAGTCATAATGTTCAAATTTCAATCGACTATAAAAAAAAGATTATTGTCGTATCTGATGATGGTAATGGTATGTCTGCAAAAGAATTAAACGAAAATTTCCTAACCATTGCCCGCAATAGAAGATTGTCGGATGTTGAAAATAAAGAAACAAAAGAATATGGACTCTCAAAATTAGGAAGAAAAGTAACTGGAAAAAAAGGATTAGGAAAATTAGCCTTATTTGGTATTGCTGATACAATTATAATCGATAGCATACAGAATGGTAAGCGAAATTCTTTCGAGTTAAACTATAAAAAAATTCAAAATTCTTCTGAAGCTACATATCACCCAAAAACTCTTCTATATAATTTTGATACTTCAGAAAAGAATGGTACTAAAATAACAATTAAAGATATAACATTAAAAAGCATAACAAGATTGGATACCCTATATGATAGTCTCTCAAAGCGTTTTAATAAATATTCTCGTGAAAATTTTTTAGTCACTCTAACATCTAACGATGGAACTACTTTTGAACTAGATGAAAAAGCATTTATAAAAAGTATTCAACCTAAAAAAGAGGAAACTGAATTTACTTTTAATTTTCCTGAAGATTTTACAAATATAGAAAGTAATCAATCAAGAAATGTTATCCAAGTACTAAAAAATTATGGTATTACAGGGGTTGTCTTTACCAAGAAAACTCCTTTAGCAGCTAATAAACAAGGTTTTTCGGTTTTATCGAGGGGAAAACTGGCTAGCGAACAATCTACTACGCAGTTTGATAATCGATCAAACGACTATTTCTATACATATGCTGTTGGATATTTCAATATAGACTACTTAGATGATGATAATTTTAAAGACTTTATTTCAACAGATAGACAATCTATTCGCTGGGAAGCCGATGAAGAATTATTAAATATCAAAAGTAATCTCAACAAGTTGATTGGTATTATTCAACGTGAATGGAAGCAAAAACGTAAAAAAGCTAGAGACGTTAAAGCTGAAAATACCATCAAAAGAAATCACATTATTCTACAAACAAACCTTTCAGTTGAAGATTCTAAAGTCATAAATAATATCAGTAAAAAATTAGAAGATGACAATATTACTATCTCTGATTCCGACAAACAAAAAATTCTTGACACTGTAACGAAGTCAACCCAATCCTATAAAAAAGATCATAGTGTCTACAAAGAATTGATTCCTAAGAACTTCAATGTTCCTAGTTATGTTGGCACTAAGATACAAATGTTACGAGAAGAAATGATAGAGGCTGCTGAAGAAAAAGAAGTTAATCGTTTCATACTAACTCAAGGTTTATTACTACGAGCAATGATTGAAAGCACCACAACAATATACCTTAGAAAAAATTTTCAAGAGGCTACTGACATAATTAAAGAAAAAAATTATAATTGTAAACTTCCCAAAAACGAAAGCGAAATTGATACTCTTGCTTTCGCAATTAAATACAAGATAATGGTACAACTATTATCAAAACATGGTAAAATTACTAATCGTAGAGTGAGTAGCTTAATTGATGAATTTGAAAATAATAAAGTTAATAAACACCTAGATTTATTAATGCATGATGCAGAAAATTTTCCTCAATTTGATACATTAAAAATAATTTGGAATTGTGTTTCCCCTCAACTTATGTATGCATTTGATGATATGAATAACTAAAAATGGTCAACTAGATTGTTGACCATTTTTAGTTAGAAATCTCCTAAGTTTACAATAGCTTCTGCTATTTTTCTGCTAAATATAGGTGGTACAGCATTACCTATTTGTGTAAATGCACTTGTCCGTGAATCTAAAAAATAGTAGTTATCAGGGAACCCTTGCAAGCGTGCAGCTTCTCTAACAGTAATCGAACGATTTTGCTTTATATCAGGATGTATATAATGATGACCATCCTTTGCTATATGTGCAACTATAGTATGAGAAGGGGAATCCCAAGAAAGTGCCTTGAATCTATCCAAGAATTTATCTGTGTGTCGGTGAGTTTGTAAAGTTGTATCTAGTTCATCATACTTGAGATTCTTACCTCTACTCTTTGCTTTTGCAACTAAGTGATAAATTTTCAAGTCATTACTATTATTCTTCCTAGAAATATTTTGAGTTAGCGGAAGATTATCATCCTGTCTAAAGTACTTCACTATATACTCATTACTAATTGGTAAATAAAAATTATTTTCTTCTCCAGACGTTAAAAAAGGTAAATCTTTAAAAGCACTTCGGACACTAACTTCAGGTTCAACTAACTCTTCAAGCTGTTCAAAAAAATTATTTGTAGCTCCTTTATATTTTTTTTGAACACCAAAAATAATTAACCTCTCTCTTGACTGAGGTACACCAAAATCTTTAGTATTTAAGATTTTATACTCTATACTATAACCTGCTTCTAAAAATTCCATTTCCATCTTTGGGAGTAATTTCTCACCAGTTGAATCTTTAAAACTCAATAATCCTTTTACATTCTCAAAAACAAAAAATTTAGGATTATATCTCTTTAAAAATTTAATATAATACTTATATAAATAAATTCTTCCATCTGAATCTTTCTTACCTGCATTTCTCGCCCTACCAATCGTAGAATAAGCTTGACAGGGAGGTCCACCGATAATACCATCTACATTTCCTAAAAAATTATCAAAATAGTTAAAAATATTACTCAAATTCTGATCATTTATCTCCAAATTGATAGTTTTATCCAATACTTCTTTGGGAACTTTTAAAAATAATTCCTCTAAGGAGATTTCTCTATTCATAAAACTTTTATATAGTAAAAGTTTCTTTTGACTCTTTAAGTAATGGTAAGCCTCTCTCAACATTAATGTTTTTGAAGCAGAAGTATCTTTTTCAACATGCCCTAATATATTAAAATTTGAATTTCTAAAGCCTTCGGTCAATCCCCCAGCTCCACTAAATAAATCAATTATATTCATCATATTTTCACCTTATACCAGGATAGCAATTTTCACCCAATTTTGTCAAGTGGTGGGTCAAAATTTATATATAAAAAAGCACGGCTATTAACCGTACTTTTCAGGTTTATTTCACCAATTTTTTCATATCTTCGATACGAGCGACTGTTGCGTCGTATTTGGCTTGGTAGTCAACTTGTTTGTCACGTTCTTTTTGGACAACTTCTGGTTTAGCGTTAGCGACGAATTTTTCGTTACCAAGCTTGCGAGCAACCATGTCCAATTCTTTTTGCCATTTAGCAAGTTCTTTGTCAAGACGTGCCAATTCTTCTTCAACGTTAAGAAGGTCAGCAAGTGGCAAGAAGATTTCAGCACCTGTGATAACGCTAGACATTGCCAATTCTGGAGCTTCGATATCAGAAGAAATTTCTAGTTTTTCAGGATTTGTGAAACGTTTGATGTAGTTCACATTGCTGTTAAAGAAGTCTTCCAATTCTTTGTCGCTTGTCTTAACAAGAAGTGTGATTGGTTTGCTTGGTGCAACGTTCACTTCGCTACGTGCGTTACGAACGGCACGGATAAGGTCTTTAAGACTTTCAACACCTTTGTGCGCAGCTTCATTTTCAAATGCTGGATTAACAGTTGGGTATTCAGCTGTTACGATTGAACCTTCAGAAATTTGTTCAAAGATTTCTTCAGTTACGAATGGCATGATTGGGTGAAGCAAGCGAAGGATTTTATCAAGTGTGTAAAGAAGAACTGAGCGAGTGATAACTTTTTCATCTTCATTATCGCTGTAAAGTACTTCTTTAGTCAATTCAACGTACCAGTCAGCAAATTCATCCCAGATGAAGTTGTAAAGGATGTGACCAGCTACACCAAATTCAAATTTATCAAAGTTTTCAGTAACTTTAGCGATTGTTTCGTTCAAGTTGTGGAGAATCCAACGGTCAGTAACGTTACCAGCTGTACCAGCAGCAACTTTTTCAACATTAGCGCTAGCTTGTTCAAGTGTAAGGTCTTCATTATTCATCAAGATGTAACGAGAGATGTTCCAAATTTTGTTAATGAAGTTCCAAGCAGCGTCCATTTTTTCGTAAGAGAAACGAACGTCTTGACCTGGTGCAGAACCGTTTGACAAGAACCAACGAAGGGCATCAGCACCATATTTTTCGATAACGTCCATTGGGTCAATACCGTTACCAAGTGATTTAGACATTTTACGTCCTTGTTCGTCACGGATAAGACCGTGGATAAGCACGTTTTCAAATGGACGACGTCCTGTGAATTCCAATGATTGGAAAATCATACGTGATACCCAGAAGAAGATGATATCGTAACCAGTTACCAATGTAGATGTTGGGAAGTAACGTTTGAAGTCTTCTGCTTCTGTGTCGGGCCAACCCATTGTTGAGAATGGCCATAGTGCTGAACTAAACCAAGTATCAAGAACGTCTTCGTCTTGAGTCCATCCGTCACCTTCTGGAGCTTCTTCACCGACGTACATTTCACCTTCAGCATTATACCATGCTGGGATTTGGTGACCCCACCATAATTGACGAGAAATAACCCAGTCGTGAACATTTTCCATCCATTGAAGGAAAGTATCGTTGAAACGTGGTGGGTAGAATTTCACTTCGTCATCAGTGTCTTGGTTAGCAATGGCATTTTTAGCCAATTGATCCATTTTAACGAACCATTGTGTTGACAAACGAGGTTCAACTGGCACACCAGTACGTTCTGAGTGACCAACGCTGTGAACCATTTTTTCGATTTCAACAAGCGCACCGATTTCTTCCAATTTTTTAACGACAGCTTTACGTGCTTCAAAACGATCCATACCAGCGAATTCACCAGCAAGTTCGTTCATTGTACCATCGTCGTTCATAACGTTGATTTGTGGCAAATTGTGACGTTGACCAACTAGGAAGTCGTTAGGGTCATGTGCAGGAGTGATTTTAACCACACCAGTACCGAATTCTGGGTCAGCGTGTTCGTCACCAACGATTGGAATAGCTTTGTTAACGATTGGAAGGATAACATTTTTACCAATCAAATCTTTGTAACGGTCATCATTTGGGTTAACCGCAACGGCAACGTCACCAAACATTGTTTCAGGACGAGTTGTTGCCACTTCAAGGCTACGTGAACCATCTTCCAACATGTAGTTCATGTGGTAGAATGCACCTTCGACATCTTTGTGGATAACTTCGATATCAGAAAGAGCTGTACGAGCTTTTGGATCCCAGTTGATGATAAATTCACCACGGTAAATCCAACCTTTTTTGTAAAGTTGAACAAAGACTTTACGAACTGCTTTTGACAAACCTTCGTCAAGGGTGAAACGTTCACGTGAGTAATCTACAGAGATACCCATTTTACCCCATTGTTGTTTGATTGTTGATGCGTATTCATCTTTCCATTCCCAAACTTTATCAAGGAATTTTTCACGACCAAGGTCGTAACGTGAAATACCATCTTCAGCAAGACGTGCTTCAACTTTTGCTTGTGTTGCGATACCAGCGTGGTCCATACCTGGAAGCCATAGAGTATCAAAACCTTGCATACGTTTTTGACGGATAATAATATCTTGCAAAGTTGTATCCCAAGCGTGACCAAGGTGAAGTTTACCTGTTACGTTTGGTGGTGGAATAACGATAGAATACGGATGTGCTTTCTTATCGCCAGAAGGCTTGAAAACATCTTCATCTAACCATTTTTGATAACGACCAGCTTCAACTTCAGCTGGGTTATATTTTGGTGAAAGTTCTTTTGACATAATGTGTCCTTTCTACAATTTTTTCAATAAGTTAATCAATTCAATTTATCAGGTGTTGCTTATAACTTCTCCCACTCACTTTTTAACAATCCGTAACGCAGTAAATCACAACGTTTTCCTTGTGCATCCTTACGATCACGGATTTTTGATTCAAGAGTAAAGCCAAGTTTTTCAGCTACACGCTGGCTAGCTTTGTTGTAACTATAACATTCAATTTCGATTTTATGGAGGCCTACCAGATTAAAACCAACTTCTAAAAGCGCACGCGCAGCTTCTGGCATAATACCTTGACCCCAATAATCTGGGTGGAGTAAGTAGCCCATTTCAAAGACATCATCAGCATGACGATGATTGAAATCAACCGAGCCGATAACTCTATTAGAACCTCTGGGACAAATACCGTAACCAGCTGGAATCTTCTGTTCACTCCAACGTTTAGGCATAATATTCTCTAGGTAATTTTCCTCTTCTGCCACATTCTTAACAGGCGGAAAACCGGCTGGCCAAGTCACTTCTGGCAAGCTGGCATAATCAAAAATATCTTTAGCGTCTGATACTAAACGCTGACGCAAGTAAAGACGTTCTGTCTCTACCTCAGGAAGTTTATTGTCGTTTATCTGACCTAGTATCTTAATCATGGCAATTCCTCCACTCTAGGATAAAAAAATCGCCCCTGTCTTTCGACAGGGACGAACTTTTATAAATCCGCGGTACCACCCACATTCGAGTGACTAGCACTCGCAACTTTGATATTCAGTTACAACACTCAGCAACTAGTCCTGACATTTGTGCGGATTTCTCAGCGCCACCGCTTTCTGTAACAAATGGTCTTCAAGACACCTCTGAATGTTTTTATTTTAACAGATTTGGTCAGCTAACGCAAATGGTTTAGGCTTTGAAAGCTACGCCATTTTCTTTAAGTTTGTTAACTGTTGCTGGACCAATTCCTTTAAAGGCCAAAACTTCTTTTTCTGTGTAATTTTGGAAATCAGATACTGATTTAATTCCTTCATTGTAAAGTGTTTCAACAAGTTTTGGTCGGATGCCTTCTACGGCAGAAATCGCTGAAAATTCTTCCAAACTAAGAGTTGCTTTTGAAACAACGTTAGCAGCAGCTTTAACAGTTGAAGTTGCAGCTGTTTTGATGATACCTGCACGTTTTAATTTCAATAAGTACTCTTTTTTTCGATTCTTTTTCTTTGCCATTTTAGTAATTTCTCTCCCCTAAAAGATTATCTGGTAATTCGTGGAAACCTTTGCCGGCTTTATAATTAGCAAATTTGCCTTGGATATAACGGTAAGCATCAAGTTTGCTTTCGTAACGGATGTAAGCATCAGCAGCACGTTCATCCTTATCTTCTTCCACAATCTTACGGCTGGCTTCCATTGCCATCTCATTAACTGTAATTTGTGAATCAACCCAAGCTTCAAATTCTTTTAAAAATTCTTGTTCGTAAGTCATAAATACCTCTCGTCTGATTTCCTAGGTCATATTATAACACAAACCTTGAAAAAATGAGAGCCTTGTAAAGGATTTGTAACATGATTTCCATGAATCCCCTTCCTTTTTTAGAAATTTTTCTGAAAATAAGCTCAGATAGAGCTAAAAAAGAGTCCCTCAGCTTTTTTCTCACATAAACTTGTCTTTTTCTACTATTTAAAGTAGAATATTAAAAATATTTCGACACACTTTATAAAGGAGATGCAATATGATTCTATCGCAATTTGACCCAGAAAAAAGAGCCATCATCAATCCCAGTGACATCGTGGCAAGTCTTCCTCAATTTCCAAAAACAGTCGTAACCTGCTTTGCAAGAGCAACCTTTGCTAGAATTTTAGCCGAAGTCCCTCACCGTCAGATCGCTAAAACAAGTGTGGCTAATCTCGAAATTCCAATTTATGAGCTTGACTTTCATGGAGAAAAAATCGGCTTTTTTAACTCCTACGTCGGGGCAAGTAGCTGCGTTGCCGTCTTAGAAGATATCATTGCCATGGGAGCAGAAAATCTCCTTGTCTTTGGAACTTGTGGCGTCCTTGATAATAGCATTAAAGAAACCTCGATTATTATTCCAAGCTCTGCTATTCGCGACGAAGGGACAAGCTATCACTATGCCCCTGCTACTAATGAAATTGCTCTTAATCCAACTTATCGTGAACGCTTTAAAAACTTTCTTAGTCATCAAAGCATCTCTTATACTGAAGGAAAAGTCTGGTCTACAGATGGCATTTACCGTGAAACACAAAGCAAAATGCTAGCTAGAAAGGCACAAGGTGCTATCGCTGTTGACATGGAATGCTCTGCTATTGCCGCGCTAGCTAAATTTAGACAGATTAATCATTTTCAGTTTTTCTATTCCGCCGACAATCTTGACAGCGAAAAATGGGACCCACGTACCCTTGCAAATGACGCTGACCTTGAAAGAAAAGACCGCATCGCTAGTATCGCCTTACACTTTGCCACCCAAGTCTTCAAATAAGCTCAAAAACTCTCAGCTTTTTTGAACTGCACCCCAAAAGTTAGACAAAAAATCTAACGATTGGGGTGCTTTTTGTATGAAATTAACTTATGAAGATAAACTAGAAATCTATAAACTCAGAAAACAAGGTTTGTCTTGGCCTCAGCTGGGTCAAACCTATGATGTTAATCCTAGAAATCTACGTTACATGGTTAAGCTTATGGACCGATATGGCGTAGAGATTGTTAAAAAAAGTAAAAATAGGTATTATTCTCCTGAACTAAAGCAAGAAATTATCAATCAAGTCCTTCTTGAAGGTCGTACTCAATTGTCTGTCTCTCTTGAATATGCTCTTCCTAACATAGGAACACTTTCCAATTGGCTAGCACAATACAAGAAAAATGGGTATACTATTGTTGAGAAAACAAGAGGGAGACCAAGCAAAATGGGGCGTAAACCAAAGAAAACCTGGGAAGAAATGACTGAGCTAGAACGACTTAGAGAGGAAAATGAGCGGTTACGAACGGAGAATGTTTTCCTAAAAAAGTTGAGAGCAGCTCGCTTGAGGGACGAAGCCAAAATGCGCGAACAACAGCGACAATTAGAGAAATGGTTAGAGGAGGATTCAGACTAGATATCCTTTTAGAATTTTCGGGTTTGGCTCGTTCAACTTACTATTACCACTTGAAACAGCTAAATAAGCTTGACAAAAACAAGGTTCTTAAAGCTAAAATCAAGATGATTTATGACGAGCACAAAGGCAACTATGGCTATCGCCGCATCACTTTGGAACTAAGAAACCAAGGCTTTTTGGTCAACCACAAAAAAGTACAACGCTTAATGAAACGTATGAATTTGACTGCACGTATTCGCCGTAAACGTAAATACTCCTCTTACAAGGGTGAAGTTGGCAAGAAAGCTGATAATCTCATCCAACGTCACTTTGAAGCTTCAAAGCCTTACGAAAAATGTTATACAGATATCACTGAATTTGCTATTCCAGCTAGCTCTCAAAAATTATACTTATCACCAGTTTTAGATGGTTATAATAGTGAAATTATTGCTTATCAACTATCAACTTCGCCTAATTTGGAACAAATCAAGACTATGTTAGCGAAAGCTTTTCCAGATGAACATTATGACAATACGATTCTTCACAGTGACCAAGGGTGGCAATACCAACACCAGTTTTATCATGAATTTCTCAATCAAAAAGGAATTCGTCCATCCATGTCCCGCAAAGGCAACAGCCCAGACAACGGTATGATGGAATCTTTCTTTGGTATCTTAAAATCAGAAATGTTTTATGGCTTTGAGAAGACCTTTAAGTCACTAGATGAACTCAAACGAGCCATTATTCATTACATCGATTATTACAATAATAAACGGATTAAAGTCAAACTAAAAGGACTTAGCCCTGTACAATACAGGACTAAATCCTTTCAATAATTAATTGTCCAACTTTTTGGGGTCAGTACATTTTAGCTGAGTTTTTTTAAAAAATTTTTTTGCTTACGCTAAAAGCCTGATTTTTAGCCATCTTTGACTTTTTAGTCAAAAATAATTAAGTTTTCGCTCTTGTCAAACACAAAATATAGTGCTACTATTTTATCCGGGCACAAGATATTGTGCTTAAATCATTTATTATGACAAATACAAGGCCTTGACTTTGTCACATATAGATACTCTACTGGGAAAGGAGGACTTGTTTCACCTATTTCCAAACCATAATAACTCACCAAACATACATTTACTAACCTTACTCTAGACAGATAGCTTTGCAATCAAAAATACATTTTACACATTACATTTTTAAATAAACACTACAGAATTAGCATATTGGAGGTGCATTACCATCGTGATTATTCTAGCAGGAATGATAGGAGTCGGAAAAACTACCTACACTTCTCTCTTAGCCAAAGAACTTGGCACAACAGCTTTCTTTGAACCTGTTGATAATAACCCAATTTTAGATAAATACTATGAAGACCCTGAAAAATACGGGTTTGCTTTACAAATTTACTTCTTGAACAAACGCTTCAAATCAATCAAAGAAGCTTACGAAGCAGACAACAATGTCTTAGACCGCTCAATCTACGAAGATGCTTTATTTACTTACATTAATACCCTTCAAGGAAGCATCAGCGATCAAGAATATAATATCTACTTGGAATTGCTAGACAACATGATGGAGGAAATTGACGGACTTCCTAAAAAAGCTCCTGATTTGCTAATCTACCTCGAAGGTAGTTTTGACCACATCATGAACAACATCAAAAAACGTGGACGTGATTTTGAACAACCAGATGACGAAAATGGTCTAACAGATTACTACAAACTCCTTCACAAGCACTACACAAAATGGTATGAAGATTACCAATACAGTCCAAAAATGAAAATTAACACCGACAACCTCGATGTTACAAAACCTGAGGACTGGGATAAAGTGTACCAAATGATCCGTCAAGAAATGAAATCAATTGGAATTGGAGATTAACATTTTTTGAAAAAAGAACTTTCACTTAAAGAATCATTTAACAACGCTTGGAATCGTTTTGACTTAAAAGAAAAGATTTTCGTAATCTTTGCCTTCTTAGTCTCTCTCGGATTTACCCTATACGGGATGATTCCGACACTCTTTTCAGGAGACCTTAACATCTTACATGTCCTCTCAATTATCATGTCTATCTTTGGTTTTATTGGGACATGGACACTAGCGATTCAATGGCAGCACACCTTTAAAGCAAATGGTGTTCAAAATGTTGCTGGTATCTTAGTCGCTGGTATTCAAGGGGTTTACGGTGAAATGTTCAAAAGTTGCTACTACCTTGCAACCGAATTTATCGGACATTATAACTGGAAAAAACGCCGCAATGACGATGGTGAATTAGTCGTTGATAAAAAATTCAGTCTAAAAGACGTGCTTATCGCTGTCTTCTTCTGGACATTTGGCTTAGGATTTATTTCTTATTGGATGGGCGGACAAAAAATCATCCTAGATGCCATCACAAATGGGCTTTCCTTTACTGCCCAACAACGTCAAGTAAAAGGACACCTTGATGGCTACTACATTTGGCTAGTTGTTGATTTGCTAAGCTTTATCCTTTACCTATCTATCGGTAACCCAATCGTTGCTTTTAGTTACCTAGGTATGGTAGCACAAGGTTTCGTAGGCATTATCATCTGGAAGAAGAGCCAAGGACAAGAAAGTCTTGCTCAAGAAACCGTTGCTTAATATAAATCGAAAATCTGGGACATCAGTCTCAGATTTTTTTGATATCATCAGCAAACATAGTCAAAAAGCCTAACTCAAAAGAGTTAAGCTTTTTTTGTAATCTCATGAATGGACTTAACTGGTACAACGTCCGCTCCATGCTCTCCAAGCATTTTTTCCATCCAAATCATGTCATACCATCGGTTGAATTTATAACCCGAATCATGAAATTTTCCAACCAATTGATAACCAAGTGCTCGATGGAATTTCTCGCTTCCATTTGTCAGATAGGCATCTTCGACATCAGTTGAAGCAATACAAGCATTAAGATTGAGGATACCCATTTGAGTTAGATAATCTTCTAACTTTCCATAGATTTGACGTCCTACACCCTTACCACGCGCAGCCTTATCCAGATAAACCGTCGCTTCTGCTGACCAAGCATAAGCAGCTCTAGGATGGAATTTAGAAGCATAAGCATAGCCAAGAATCTTGCCATCTTCTTCTGCCACGAGATAAGGATAAAAAGCCATGATTGAGCGCATACGCCCCGTAAATTCCTCTAAAGTCGGCACATCATATTCAAAAGTAATAGCTGTTTCTTCAACATAATAACGATAAATATCAAGCAGAGCTTTTGCATCATCTAAGCTTGCCAAACGAATCGTAACGGCCATTCTCACAAGTCCTCCAAAAATAATCAATAATTTAGTATAACGATAAAGTAGCCCAGTGTCAAAATAAACATAACACCACTTGTCAAATTCACGATTATTAAAAAACGCAAGGAGCCCCTTACGTTTCATCATTTTCTTATTTCTTGACTAACTTAACAACTGCTTCTGTCCTTGCCGTATGCGGGAGTGAAATTATCCTGTGGATGATTTCAGGTTGTTGCCTAAAAACAAGAAAGCAACAGGAATTACTTGCGGACCAGTTTCACAACTGCTTCAGTTCTTGCTGTATGCGGAAACATATCCACCGACTGAATGTAATGAACATCGTAAACTTTACTTAATTTAACCAAATCACGAGCCAAAGTCGCCGTATTACATGACACATAAACCATTTTAGCAGGTTGATATTTCAAAATAGTATTCAAGAGTTTATCATCAAGACCAGTACGAGGTGGGTCAACAATCAAAGCATCCGCACGATAACCTTCCTTATACCACTTAGGAATAATGTCTTCTGCACGACCAGCTTCATAATAAGTATTGTCAAAGCCCATACGCTGTGCATTTTTCTTAGCATCCTCGATAGCTTCAGGAATGATATCCATCCCACGAACACTCTTAACTTTACCTGCAAAAGCAAAACCAATTGTTCCGACACCACAATAAGCATCGATTACATGGTCATCTTCTGTCACATCAAGCGCAGCAACAGCTTGACTATACAAGACCTGCGTTTGCTCAGGATTCAACTGATAAAAAGCACGCGGAGAAAGACTGAAATGATAATCCAAAACTTCTTCTGAAATATCATCATCTCCCCAGATAACCTCTGTTTTTCCACCGTAAATCTCACTTGATTTTGAACGGTTAAAGTTGATAGCAATTCCCTTAATAGCTTCAAATTCAGCCGTTAATTGCTTAATAAGCGGTGCTAAAAAGACATCTCGACTAGTAATAAAAATAATCTGAACTTGTCCAGTAGCCTTTGCCTTACGAATCATTACTGTTCGAATACCAGCTACCTTGCGCTCATCATAAATCGGAATATGATGTTTTTCTAGCAATTCTGCCACACGATTAATAATAGCTTGCGTTAGTTCATCTTGAACAAAACATTCTTTGATATCAACCAAACGGTGGCTACCTTCTTCAAAGAGCCCCGCCTTAACATTTCCTTTAAAAGAACGTGTTTGGAACTGCAATTTGGCACGGTAATGATACGGTACTTCCATTCCAAGTGTGTGCCTAATTTCATAATTTTCATAACCAGCAGGTTTGAATTTTTTCAAGGATTGACCAATCAAATCATCCTTAAACTCCAACTGCTTATCATAACGTAGGTGCATAATCTGACAGCCACCGCATTTTTGATAAATGGGACATTTCGGTTCCACACGAAACTTAGATTTCTTATTGATTGTCAAAAGTCTTGCCTGAGCAAAATTACGCTTAACCGCCGTAATCTGACAAAAAATATCTTCCCCCTTCAAAGCACCTGGAACAAAGACTAAAGTCTTCTTATAAAATCCAATTCCTTCACCATTAATTCCCATGCGCTTAATTTTCAAAGGAATTCTTTGTTTTACTTTCAAATTCATTAGTGACTAAATATAACTCCTACTTCTTTCAATTTTTCTAAAGTTGCCTTACCAAACTGAGGTAAAGCTAAAATATCTGCTTCTGTCCAAACTTGAAAATCCTGCAAATCATAAATATCATGCGCCAGCAAGATTTCAATTTGGTATTCTGATAAAAAGGCTAACGATTCAACTTCTGCCTGACCTGCCTTGTGCTCTGAAAAATAATCATTCAAATAAGCTTGCACATAATTTCCAGCAGTCATCAGTAAAGGTAAAATACGATAAAGTCCTACATAGACCGCTTCTAAACTATCTGGACGATGAATGCCAGCTGCGCCGACAGACATAATATCATCCATCAAAAGCTCGGGTGATTGACAAAAAATAGCAAAATCCTTAACATCAGCATTCAAAACTTCAATCAAATAGTGTGCCATCTCATCATGACCATCTAAAATAGCCCCAACTAACAAAGGGATTTCTAGTAAAATATCATGTCCAATATCAGACTGCTTCTTAAAGAATACCAAAGCCTTATCATATTGTGACGTCAAAATATACAATGCCATTATCTCATGACGACAAGCAAACAAATCCGATGAATCCAGCTCATAAACCGCTTCAAATTGCTCAAGAGCTCTCTGATAAAGTCCATTTTGCTTATAAAGCATACCAAGATTAACTTTTGAAAAATAATAATCTTTCTCAGATATTTCACCCTTCTCATGAAGCTCTTCATAATAATCAACACGCTTTCTAAGCTCTGTTAAATCCTCAAATAAATTCCAATTTTCAGAGTCTAGCTCATCTTCTTCATCTTCTAAAAAGTCATCATCAAACGGAAACTCTTCAAGGTCATCACTTAAAGACTTAAGCATGCGGTATTCATCTAAATCAACGATTTTACTATCTTTCACCATATCACCTCCCTGCACTTTAATCACTACTATTTTAACATTTTTGTTATAATGAATGTATGAAAATCACTAAAATCGAAAAGAAAAAAAGGCTATATCTTTTAGAAATTGATGAAAAAGATAAACTTTACGTAACAGAAGACACTATTGTTCACTTTATGTTAAGTAAAAATATGGAAATTGACGAAACAACCTTAAAAGATATTCAAAGATACGCTCAATTTTCATACGGTAAAAACTTGGCACTTTACCAAATTTCTTTCAAGCAACGTACCGCAGACGAAGTCAAAAAATACTTAGAGAAACATGAAATTGATAGTCAGTATATCCCAGAAATCATTGAAAACCTCAAAAAAGAAAACTGGATTAATGATTCTCAATATGTTGAAACCTATTTATCACAAAATCTAACATCAGGTGATAAGGGTGGCTACGTTTTAAAACAAAAATTACTTCAAAAAGGAGTTGATGCTCAACTCATTGACCAAAAATTAGCTGAATTAGACTTTTCAGACCTAGCTGAAAAAACAGCTCAAAAACTTTTACGTAAATATCAAAACAAGCTCTCAACAAAAACACTTAAAGATAAAATCATCCAAAATATGATGAATAAAGGCTTCTCATACACAGAAGCAAAAGATGCCTTTGAAACACTTGATATCGAAAAAGATGAAGAACAAGAATTCGAACTTTTAAATAAAGAACTTGATAAGCAATATCGAAAATTTAGTAAAAAATACGAAGGATATGAACTAAATCAACGATTAACGCAAGCTCTCGCTCGAAAAGGCTTTTCATATGATGATATTAAGAGCGCTCTTAGAGATTATTTGTGAAATAAATTGCATTTCTAAGTGTCCTTTTTCAGAAAATTATGATAAACTATAACAGATAAGTTTAATTGTAGAAAGTTGGTAAGGCATGAAATTACCTAAGGAAGGCGACTTTATTACAATTCAAAGTTATAAGCATGATGGTAGTTTGCACCGAACATGGCGCGACACTATGGTACTAAAAACAACAGACAATGCTGTTATAGGAGTTAACGATCACACACTAGTAACAGAAAGTGATGGGAGACGTTGGGTTACGCGAGAACCAGCCATTGTTTATTTCCATAAAAAATACTGGTTTAATATCATTGCGATGATAAGAGATAACGGTGTTTCATACTACTGCAATCTTGCTAGTCCATACGTCATGGATGAAGAAGCTCTTAAGTATATCGATTACGACTTGGATGTCAAAGTCTTTGCAGACGGTGAAAAAAGGCTACTTGACGTCGACGAGTACGAAATACACAAAGCAGAAATGGGCTATTCTCCAGACATTGATTTTATTTTAAAAGAGAATGTCAAAATCCTTGTTGATTGGATTAACAATGGAAAAGGACCATTCTCAGAAGCCTATATTAATATTTGGTACAAACGTTATCTTGAACTTAAGAATCGTTAAAGTTGCGAGCACTCCAATAGGGGTGCTTTTACGCTAAAGAAAGGAAGTTTTATATGGCATTTGAAATCAGTAAAGAAAGATACGCCAGTTTTGGCGTAGCAACAAGCCTTCCACACGAAATCATTGATACCTTCTGGGATATCTTAGATAATTATCTAAAAGGTGTCATCTCACTAGAATCAATCATCAGCTTTCGCTTAACTGAGAAAAAAGGAAAATTAACGATTTGCTACCAAAATCAAAAGCAGCAAACAACTATTGCTTTTGATTATAATTACCCGTATGACCCATTCTTTCCAAATATTGTCTATCTGATTGATCAATCAGGAACAGAAACACTTTTATTACCACATGAACTAGACTAAAAAAGAAGGCTTTCGCCTTCTTTTTTAAACCTTTTAAACAAAAATAAATAAAATAGTCCGTACGGGATTCGAACCCGTGTTACCGCCGTGAAAAGGCGGTGTCTTAACCCCTTGACCAACGGACCATATTAATAAATGGGCACAAGTGGACTCGAACCACCGACCTCACGCTTATCAGGCGTGCGCTCTAACCAGCTGAGCTATGCGCCCTAAGCTAATACTATTAACAAAAGGTTATGCCGGCTACATGACTTGAACACGCGACCCTCTGATTACAAATCAGATGCTCTACCAACTGAGCTAAGCCGGCAACTTCTTATTTAATGCGGGTTAAGGGACTTGAACCCCCACGCCGTTAAGCGCCAGATCCTAAATCTGGTGCGTCTGCCAATTCCGCCAAACCCGCATATTAATATGACCCGTACTGGGCTCGAACCAGTGACCCTCTGATTAAAAGTCAGATGCTCTACCAACTGAGCTAACGAGTCAAACGGTCCCGACGGGAATCGAACCCGCGATCTTCGCCGTGACAGGGCGACGTGATAACCGCTACACCACGGGACCTTTTGGTTTATATACCATTGTTAATGGGAGTTAACGGGATCGAACCGCTGACCCTCTGCTTGTAAGGCAGATGCTCTCCCAGCTGAGCTAAACTCCCTTTTGCTAAGCGACTACCATATCTAACAGGGGGCAACCCCCAACTACATCAGGCGTGCTAGGGCTTAACTTCTGTGTTCGGCATGGGAACAGGTGTATCTCCTAGGCTATCGTCACTTAACTATGATTGATTATCCAATCAAAATTGAATACCTATATATTCTAACAAGAAACCGACTCGCTGTCAATATTGACTCGTTTCTTTTTTGGATAAGTCCTCGAGCTATTAGTATTAGTCCGCTACATGTGTCACCACACTTACACTTCTAACCTATCTACCTGATCATCTCTCAGGGCTCTTACTGATATAAAATCATGGGAAATCTCATCTTGAGGTGGGCTTCACACTTAGATGCTTTCAGCGTTTATCCCTTCCCTACATAGCTACCCAGCGATGCCTTTGGCAAGACAACTGGTACACCAGCGGTAAGTCCACTCTGGTCCTCTCGTACTAGGAGCAGATCCTCTCAAATTTCCTACGCCCGCGACGGATAGGGACCGAACTGTCTCACGACGTTCTGAACCCAGCTCGCGTGCCGCTTTAATGGGCGAACAGCCCAACCCTTGGGACCGACTACAGCCCCAGGATGCGACGAGCCGACATCGAGGTGCCAAACCTCCCCGTCGATGTGAACTCTTGGGGGAGATAAGCCTGTTATCCCCAGGGTAGCTTTTATCCGTTGAGCGATGGCCCTTCCATGCGGAACCACCGGATCACTAAGCCCGACTTTCGTCCCTGCTCGAGTTGTAGCTCTCGCAGTCAAGCTCCCTTATACCTTTACACTCTGCGAATGATTTCCAACCATTCTGAGGGAACCTTTGGGCGCCTCCGTTACCTTTTAGGAGGCGACCGCCCCAGTCAAACTGCCCGTCAGACACTGTCTCCGATAGGGATAACCTATCTAGGTTAGAGTAGCCATAACACAAGGGTAGTATCCCAACAACGCCTCCACCGAAACTAGCGTCCCGATTTCATAGGCTCCTACCTATCCTGTACATGTGGTACAGATACTCAATATCAAACTGCAGTAAAGCTCCATGGGGTCTTTCCGTCCTGTCGCGGGTAACCTGCATCTTCACAGGTACTAAAATTTCACCGAGTCTCTCGTTGAGACAGTGCCCAAATCATTACGCCTTTCGTGCGGGTCGGAACTTACCCGACAAGGAATTTCGCTACCTTAGGACCGTTATAGTTACGGCCGCCGTTTACTGGGGCTTCAATTCACACCTTCGCTAATGCTAAGCGCTCCTCTTAACCTTCCAGCACCGGGCAGGCGTCACCCCCTATACATCATCTTACGATTTAGCAGAGAGCTGTGTTTTTGATAAACAGTTGCTTGGGCCTATTCACTGCGGCTGACTTAAAGCCAGCGCCCCTTCTCCCGAAGTTACGGGGCCATTTTGCCGAGTTCCTTAACGAGAGTTCTCTCGCTCACCTGAGGCTACTCGCCTCGACTACCTGTGTCGGTTTGCGGTACGGGTAGAGTATAATTAACGCTAGAAGCTTTTCTTGGCAGTGTGACATCACTAACTTCGCTACT